>CACJQT010000006.1:0-62500 GCA_902595635.1 uncultured Pelagibacteraceae bacterium
TATTAAATTACTTTTTAAATAAAACTAGTTTGCCTAAAGCTGAAAAGGAAACAAACGATATTTTAAAAAAAATTAAAAGAAACAAAAAATATGTTTTTTCTACAAAAGATATGATTCTTATTGAATCGCTTAAATCAGATGGTGTAAAAATAGATAAAAAATACGCAAACCTTTATGAATACAACTATCAATTTTCCTCTGATATAAAACAAATGCTATCGAATGGAGAGTTAGGCTTATTATTAATTAAAATAGTAGATATTGTTGGTGAAAGTAACCTTGAAGATCTAGATATAAACACTGTGAATTTATTAGTTTCAACTATGAATGAGCTAAAAAATGTAGATTTAAGGAACGAAATTCTAATAGAAGTCTTGCCTTTGAAAGTCTAAACAACAAATAAACTATGTCAGTAAAAGAAATAATAACAGTACCTGATGATATTCTTAGAAAAAAATCTGAGCCTTTAAATAAAATTGATGTTAATGAAAAAAAACTCATAAAAGATTTATTTGAAACTATGTATCATCATAATGGTATAGGTTTGGCAGCTGTTCAAGTTGGAATACTTAAAAGAGTAGTTGTTTTAGATGTCTCAAAAAATGAAAATGAAAAAAAACCTTTATGCTTTATTAATCCACAAATAAAAACATTAAGTGAAAAAATGTCTACATATGAGGAAGGTTGTTTATCAATACCCAATACCTTTATTGAGATAGAAAGACCAGAAATTTGCACCGTATCTTATATAGACGAAAACGGTGATAAGAAAGAAATGGAATGTGATGGACTACTCTCAACATGTTTACAACATGAAATTAATCACTTAGATGGAAGACTAATCATTGATTATTTATCTAAAATCAAAAAAGATTTAATAATAAAAAAATTGTCTAAACAAAAAACTTCTAATAGAGTTGTTGTTTAAATGGCAAATATTGTATTCATGGGTACACCACTGTTTGGTGTACCTATTCTAAAAAAAATTAATCAAAAATATAAAATTAACTGTGTATTTACTCAGCCTCCAAGTAAATCAAATAGAGGTCAAAAGTTTACAAAATCACCAATTCATATGTGTGCAGAGGAACTTAATCTAGAAATTAAAACTCCAAAAGAAATTGATGAAGAATTTGAATATCTTAAAGAATTAAATTTAGATCTTGTAATTGTTGTTGCATATGGTCAGTTAATTTCAAAAAAAATTCTCGAATTGAGTAAGAAAGGTTTTTTGAATATTCATGCTTCATTATTGCCAAAATGGAGAGGGGCAGCACCAATCCAGAGGTCGATTTTAAACAATGAAAAAACAACTGGTATATCATTTATGAAAATTAATGAAAAATTAGACTCAGGACCAGTATGTAATAAATATTCAATAGATATTCTTGACCAAGATAATGCTGAAACTTTGTCAGAAAAATTATCTTATTTGAGTACAGAAAAAATTTTAAAAAATATGCAAAATGTTTTAGAAGGAAAAGCAATATTTAAAGAGCAAGATCATACAAAAGCTACATACGCAAAGAAAATTCAAAAAATAGAGGGAAAGATAGATTGGAATAGTAGTGCTAGTAAAATAATTGCTCAAATAAATGGATTATATCCAAAACCTGGTGCATGGTTTAAGCTTAACAACAAAAGACATAAAATATTAAAAGCCAAGATAAACAAGAAGTCAGCAACAATCGGTGAAGTAATTGACGAACAAATGACAATAGCATGTGGGGAAAATTCAATAAATATCATTCAGTTACAAAAAGAGGGAAAGAATCCCCAATTAATCAATGAATTTTTATTAGGGAATAAGGTTAGAAAAGGAACAATAATTTCAAGTGAATAGATATCAGATTTTAGTAGAATACGAAGGTACTCTATACAATGGTTGGCAAATTCAAAAAAAAGGGAAGTCAATCCAGGAAAATATTGAGATTATCTTATCCAAACTATTAAAAGAAAAAATAAAAATCTACGGGTCAGGACGAACAGATACAGGAGTTCATGCCAAAGAGCAATCAGCACACTTTGATACTAAAAATAAAATTATTCAAATAGATAAACTAATAAATTCACTAAACTTCTTTTTAAATAAAAAAAAAATATCTATTTTGAAAATAAAGAAAAAAAATAAACTTTTTCATTCAAGATATTCTGCAAAAGAAAGAAGGTATATATATTTAATAAGAAATGATGTCTCTCCTTCTGTTATTAATTTTAACAGAGAGTGGCATATTAAAAAAAAAATTGATATTGAATTGATGAAAAAGGGAGCAAAAAAATTAATTGGAACTCATGATTTTTCAACGTTTAGAGCATCTAATTGTGCCGCAAAAAGTCCGGTAAGAACAATGAAGAAGGTAAAAATAACCAAAGTTAAAAATATTATAAAAATTCAATTTGTGTCAAAATCATTTCTTAAGAGTCAAGTTAGATCCATGGTTGGTTCACTCAAATACCTTGGTGAAAATAAATGGAACTTAAAAAAATTTACCAGTATGTTTAAATCAAAATCTAGAAAAAATTGTGCTCCTATTGCTCCTGCGCATGGTTTATATCTTGAGAAAATTATTTATTAGATTTCTTTTTTTTCTTTTTTATTCTCCATCTTGACCCTTCTCTAACTATATAACCGCAACAATTTTTGGAGCCACACTTACAAGGAAAATCCTTATAGTTTTCATCAAAACTAAACCCATAATCATAAGTTAGTTCCTCATTTTTATTTATATCTTTAATAGAACTAATCCATAATTTTAAACCTTTGCCTTCAACTTCGCAGTTTGGATCACAAGAGTGGTTAATAAGTCTTGCAGTATTGTAAGCAAAATCACCATCTAAATCATACCTATTATTTAAGTTAAAAAGATAAATCGCTTTTTCATTATCAAATTTTGGATTATTTTCGGTTTGTTTTTTTGTAATTATTTTACCTATGTAGTAAATAATCTTAGTTCCTTTTTTTATATTTTTAGATGCAAACAGTCCCCTGTTATCAATATTTGATGATTTTTGTTTATATAGTTTCATGATTATTTATTTTCCGACTCGATTAATGCATTTACATGATAATTAGCGCTTTCAGCAAGTGCTTTCAGGTCGTATCCACCTTCTAATAAAGATACTACTTTTCCGTTAGTAAATTTATTAGTGGCTTTTAGGGTTCTTCTTGTTATTTCATAAAAATCTTTAGACGAAAGCTCAAATTGAGCTAATGGATCGTTTATGTGTGCATCAAAGCCAGCAGAAAAGATTAAGTAATCAGGCTTATATTCAATTAATCTATCTAAAACTCTATCATAAGCATTAAAATACTCTTCAGAATTTGTGCCTGCGGGAAGAGGTATATTAAGAGAATTATTATACTTTCCCTTGTCTTTTTCTGAGCCACCACCTGGATAAAATGGATATTGATGTGTTGATATATAAAGTGAATTTTTGTTATCATACATTACATCATAATTCCCATTTCCCCAATGAACATCAAAATCTACACAAGCAATTCTTTTATACTTATATTTTTTTATTAAATAATTAACTGCAACACCTGCATTAGAAACACAGCAAAAGCCCATTGACTTATTTTTTTCAGCATGGTGTCCTGGTGGTCGTACAACACAAAATGCATTTTTATATTTTCTATTCTCAATTCCATCTATTGCACTTATAGCTGATCCTGCAGCTTGAAATACTGCATCCTTACTTCCTGGCGATACAACTGTATCACCATCTAAAAAATTTAAGCCACTTTTAGGAAATGAGTCTTTTAAATTATTAATATAATCTTCAGAATGTGTCATATTAAGAATATCACTAGGAACAACATCTGGCTTATCCCAAAGCAGTTCTTTATTTTTTTTTAAAGTATCAATTATTGAAACTACTCTTTTAGGTTGCTCTGGATGACCATCGCCTGTTATATGTTTTTCTGAAGATTCAGATGTTATAATTGCAGTTTTCAAGTGAAATAATCGTATAAGATATTATTATAAATCTTAGTTAACTTTTTTAAATCTGAGATCGATGTTCTCTCATTAACCATATGAATAGTATTATTTCTCAACCCAAGCTCAAGACGTGGTATTGAACCTAAAAATCTGCTGTCACTTGTACCACCTCTACAATTTAATTTTGCATTATTCCCTGTAACTTTTTTTACAACTTTTTTTACCATATATATTTCTTTATTTGGCTCTGTGTAAAATGCTTCTCCACTTACTTTATAATCTATTTTGGTTTTACAATTTTCTTTTTTGGCAACTGCATTAATAATTTTACTAAGTTTTTTTTTCAAAGATGCCGATTTATAAGTTGAATTAAATCTAACGTTAAATTTTGCACTTGCAGACTGTGGAACTACATTTTCAGATATATTATCTACATTCATTTTTGTAAATTCCAAATTTGATGGTGGCATATATTTTGTTCCTTTGTCTAGTGGAACACTTTTCAGTTTAGATATTATTTTAGCTAGAGCAGTACATGGATTTATATAAGTACCATAAAATGCTGAGTGTCCACTTTTACCATATACTGTCACTGTTGCATTCATAGAACCTCTTCTTCCAATTCTGATTTCATCCCCAACTGACTTATTTGATGATGGTTCGCCTACTATTGAAAAGTCAATTTTTTCTCTTTTTTTCTTTAAATATTTCATAACAGCTGGACAACCATAACCTGTAGTTTCTTCATCAGCTGTAATTATTATTGATATAGAGCCTTTAAATTTTTCGTATTTAATAAAATCACTAACAGCACTTATCCAACATGCTACACTACCCTTCATGTCCTGTGATCCTCTTCCATACAAATATCCTTTTTTTACTACTGCTTTAAATGGTGGAATATCCCAATTATTAAGGTTGGCAACAACATCTGTATGACCCAAATAATTAATGTTGGGTTTTGATTTACCAAATTTTGCATATAAATTTAATGCAGGTTTAACACCTGCACCTTTCGATTTTATTATCTGACATTTAAAACCTAATGAGGAAAGTTTCTTTGAAAGGAATTTCATAATTCCTTTATCTTCTGTTTTAATAGTTTGAAATTTTATTAGCTCTTGAGCTAACTTTAGTTCATTATAAGTCTTCATTAATTTATTCTCTCAAAAGATCGTTTATTGAAGTCTTTGATCTTGTCTTTTCATCTACTTGTTTAATTATTACCGCGCAATATAACGATGGAGAACTTGAATTATTTCTATCTGGTAGAGAACCTGGAACAACAACAGAATATGGTGGAATTTTACCGTAGCTTATTTCGCCTGTTTTCCTGTTAACAATTTTTGTTGATTGTCCAATATACATTCCCATACTTAAAACAGAACCTTCGCCAACTATCACGCCCTCTACAACCTCTGACATTGCTCCTAAAAAAACATTGTCCTCAATGATTGTTGGTAAAGCTTGTGCAGGTTCTAAAACTCCTCCAACTCCGCTACCTGCAGAGATATGACAATTTTTTCCAATTTGAGAACAGCTCCCAGCTCTTGCAAAAGTATCTATCATTGTTCCCTCATCAATGTATGCTCCTATATTCACATAGCATGGCATTAAAACAGCATTTTTACCTACAAAAGATCCTTTTCTCACTGGAGAATTAGGAACCATTCTAAAACCAGCTTTTTCATGGTCCTCCTTAGACCAACCTGCCGTTTTACCTTTTAAAAGATGCGCTTTGTCATACCAACTACTGTAAGGACCATTTAAATTTTCCATCGGATACATTCTAAAACTTAACATAATTGCTTTTTTTATATGTTGATGTGTTACCCACTGACCATTGATTTTTTCAGCTACTCTGACTTTACCACTATCTAAGTCATCAATAATTTGATTCACTGTATTTTTTAAACTCTCATTTGAGTTAGGACTTACTTGGTCTCTATTTTCCCAAGCATCATTGATTATATTTTCTATGCTCATAAATTTAAGAACTTTTTAATAACCTTATTTCTTTTAAAAATAAAGAGAGATTTTCGATTTTATAGTCGATGTAATCTTTGTCAGACTCTTTTTTACCCCAGTATTCATTATTGATAAGCCAAGCTGTTGTTGCCCCTCGCTCTTTACCTATTGATAAATTTTTAGCTATATCCTCTATATAAAGAGTTTCTTTTGGATTAATCTTAAATTTATCAACCATAAGATCAAAGGCTTTGGCTTCAGGCTTAGGGTGATATTTTGCGTCTACAATATCAAATATATCTTTAAATTGATCTTCAATACCAAGGGTTTTCACTATATTTTTTACGTGAGCTCTACTTCCATTTGTGAATACGAATTTATTTAAATTAATGTTTTCTAGCTCATTTCTTAAGATAAGATCTTTTTCCATAAATGAAAGATCAATATCATGAACATACTCCAAGAATTCTTCCGGTGGTATATCATGATGTATCATCAATCCATTTAAGCTTGTGTTGTATTTATGAAAATAATCTCTTTGTAATTCTCTAGCTTTTACAAGATCTAAGTTGAGCTTATTTGAGATATATTTTGTCATCCTTTTACTAACTTGGCCAAAAACTGCCTCTAAATCATTATATAAAACACCATCACAGTCGAATAAAATATTTTTTATATTCTTTAAATTATTCATCTTCTTATCAATGTTCCCGCACCCTTGTCAGAAAATAACTCAAATAGTATTGAATGTGGTTTTCTTCCATCAACAATAACTACACCTCTAACACCGTTAGATATTGCATCTATACAAGTGTTTATTTTTGGTATCATGCCTCCAGAAATAATATTATTTTTTAACATTTCATTGGCTCTATTGAGATTAATTTCAGATATAAGTTTTTGATTTTCATCAAGAACCCCCTCAACATCTGTCATCAATAGAAGTCGTCTAGCATCGATCTCTTTTGCAATTGCACCTGCAATAACATCTGCATTAATATTATAAATTTTACCATCATCACCCAATCCCAAAGGGACAACAATTGGAATTTGTTTATTATTAATAAAATTTAATATTTTCTCTTTGTTAATTTTTTTTGGTGTCCCGACATACCCCAATTCTTTACTTTCAGGAATAATATTAATTACATTATTTTCTCTAGGTGATATTGAACAAACATTAGTGCTTTTAGATTTTAATTCTTGTAAAATCTCTAAATTAAGCTCTAGTAAAGCCTCTTCTATATATCTAATCGTTTTTTCGTCTGAAACCCTAAGTCCTTTGATAAATCTTGTTTCAATATTATTTTCATCTAATTTTTTTTTAATATTTTTTCCTCCACCATGAACTACTATTGCTGATAAACCGATTTTGTTTATCACTGAAATATCTTCTATGAACTGATTAAATAGTTTTTTATCTAATAAAACAGATCCACCACATTTAATTACTACAACCTCAGACTGATATTTGTTTATATATTTTTCAACTTCATTAATATTTGGCCCATCTGTTGGAATAATCTTATCTAATTCCATCAATTAAACTGTTTTAACTGAAGTTCTCTTCATAATTACATACTGCTGTGCCATTGTAAGCACGTTGTTAATTGTCCAATATATAACTAACCCTGATGGAAAAGGTGCAAGTATAACTGTTAAGAATACAGGAAAAAACATGAAAATCTTTTGCTGAATTGGATCTGGTGGTGTTGGATTAAGTTTTTGCTGCATCCACATTGTTACACCCATTGCTACTGGCCAAGCGCCAATAATTAAAAATGACGGAACATCATAAGGTAACAAACCAAATAGATTAAATAAACTCGTTGGATCTCTTTCACTTAGATCATGTATCCAACCAAAAAAAGGCTGATGTCTCATTTCAATTGTAACAAACAACATTTTATAAATTGCAAAAAAGAATGGTATTTGAATTAAAATAGGCAAACATCCACTTACTGGATTAACCTTCTCTCTTTTGTAAAGAGCCATCATTTCTTGCTGTAACTTCATTTTATCTTCTTTATGAAGTTCTTTAAGTCTTACCATTTCGGGTTGAAGAACTTTCATTTTTGCCATTGACCTAAAAGAGTAGTTAGCAAGAGGAAAAAATAATATTCTTATACAAGCGGTAATTAGTATTATCGCAATTCCATAGTTACCAGTTAATTTAAAAAAATAATCCGATATTAGAAAGATTGGCTTTGTCAAAAAGTACAAAAAACCCCAATCAATTGCTAGATCAAATTTATTGATATTTAATTTTTCCGCATAACCATCAACAACATCCACTTCTTTTGCTGCAATAATCACTTTTACCTGATTAGTTTTACTTTCATTAGCTCTGACTTCTGTTGCAGCTGTCTCTATGAAATTAGCTTTAAATTTATTTTTATAATCGAAATCTGATCTAAAACTTTTATTACTTTCTGGGATTAAACTTGTTATCCAATATTTATCTGTAATACCCATCCATCCTTTGTTAGCATTTACAGAGTACTTCTTGTCTCTAATGTCATCGTAATCTTCTTCTACAAGATTATCATCAAAAACACCTAATAAACCTTCATGTAATATATAAAAATCAGTTACATCAGGAGCTAGGTTTCTAATAATCTGTCCGTAGGGATAAAAGTTATAAGTATTTTGAGTATTATTCGTAATTTTTTGGTTAACAGTAAATAAAAATTTATCATCTATACTAATTTCTTTCTCAAAAGTTATATTCTGTTCATTATTCCATACTAATTTAATTGGACTGTTCGGTGTTAGTAATTTATTGCCAACAACCTTCCATTTTGTATTTGAATTGGGAACTTCAATATCTTTATTATTTATAGCCCAACCTGTTTCTATATAATAACCATTTTCAGATTCTTTAGGATTAAGCAAAACTACATTTTCATCAGAGTCTAAAGTTTCAGTGTATTTCTTAAAAATCAGATCATCGATTAATGATCCCTCTAGAGAAATAGAACCTTTAATATTTTCATTTTCAAAAAGAATTCTTTCAACTTTATTAATTGCCTCTGATCTAGAAATTTTATTATTCTCAATATTTTGCTCAATTTTTGGTGCCTCATTAAGTTGAAGATTGTTCTTCTTTTGATCATTATTAGTTAACAGTTTTGTATCAGGACTTGGTGGAGCAAAAAATAGTCCATAGAGAATTATTACTGCTGCACTTAATGAAATTGCTGCTATTACGTTTCTTGTGTCCATTATTTAATATTCTTCTTCTTTACTGGATCATACCCATGTCCCCCTCCTAAAAATTTTATAGGATGACATGATAAAATTCTTTTAATGCCTTTGTAACAACCTTTCAAAACACCATATTCATTTAAACTATCGATAAAATACTCTGAACAGGTTGGAAGATACCTGCAATTATTACCAATAACTGGTGAAATGAAATATTTATAAAATTTAATTAAATATATTAATCCGTTTTTAATCATTACTATTTAATTCTTCTTAACTCACTAAAAAGTTTTATTTTAATAAAATTATATTCATCATCTAAAACAGATTTTCTAGCAATTAATAAATAACTATAGTTAAGATTAATCTTAATTTTTCTTAAAGCCTCATTCATCATATTTCTTAATCTTCTTTTAATTTTATTTCTTATAACAGCTGTACCAATCTTTTTTTTTGTAATAAAACTTATATTAAAATATTTATTACTTTTATTTTCTAATCTCCTGTAAAAAATTGTTGAATATCTATTTGAAATTTTTTTACCATTTAAAATAAATTTAAAATCCTCATTTTTGGATAAACTTTTTAATTTAACCTGCATTAAACAGTGAGTTTTTTTCTACCCTTACTTCTTCTTCTTCTAATTAGTTTTCTTCCACCTTTAGTCTTCATTTTAGACCTAAAACCATGCCTTCTTTTTCTCACTTTTTTACTAGGTTGATATGTACGTTTCATATTAAGGCTTCTTTTTTGTAAAATTTCGGTAGTTATACAATTTAATGTATATAAGTACAGCGATTTTTAATAAATTAGAACAAAATGGAAAACGAAAATAAATTAAAAATTATTCTCGGTATTATATATCTTTCCATAGTTACTGGCTTTTTGTTGGTTTTTTTTAGCTATTTCTCATTTGATGACTTTTCAAGTTTTGAACTTATTAAAAATAATAGAGATAAACTAAATGATGTCAAAAATTCCAATCTTTTAATTGCTAGCATATTGTTTTTTATTGGAGTGATTATTTGGGTAATGCTATTGGGATTTGGTTCGCCAGTTTTTTTAGTTGGAGGATTCGTATTTGGGAAATGGATAGGGACAATCCTTGTAGTATTTGGTTTATCTTCTGGTGCAACGCTTTTATATATTTGTGCAAATTATTTTTTTAGAGATATAATTAAAAAAAAATTTTCTTCAAAGTTTTCTAACCTTACTGAAAAATTTAAAAAAAATGAATTTACTTTTTTTCTAATATATAGATTTGTTGGTGGTATACCTTTTTTTATTTCAAACATTTTGCCAATTTTATTTAATGTCAAGATTAGAAATTTCTTTTTTGGATCTGTTATTGGGATGACGCCACAGTTGTTTGTTGGGGCCTCACTTGGTGCAGGCCTAAACAAACTAATTGAAAACAATCAAGAACTTCCAAGTATATTTGATATAATTTTAACTCCAGATATTTATGTGCCAATAATTGGTATGATAATCCTAGTTTTAATTGGATTTATAATCAGAAAAAAATTCTACAAATAACTGGTGCCCTCACCCAGAATTGAACTGGGAACTCATCCTTACCATGGATGTGTTATACCATTTAACTATGAGGGCATTTTTTAATTATAATTAGTGTATAAAATTGTTTTTTTCAAATAATTGCCTTAATTTTTTACAAAAATCAGGTATACGTAAATTAGGTAAATGATATGGGAATTCACTACGATTATAAATCGACAAGAGGAGCTAAGGCTATGGAGAAGCAAGCTAAAAGAGAAAAAAAGCTTGCTGAAAAAAGAGCAAAAAAAATAGCCAAACAAGGTGAGCCCAAAATACCAGAGGATAAAACAATACCAATCGATCAAGTAATAACTCTGGATCACCTTACTAATCCAGATAAAAAGTAATTAAAATGGACAGGAAGAAGGATAAAAAAGCTAAACTCGAGGAAGCTTTGCGTAAAAACTTAAGAAAAAGAAAAATCTTTCAAAAAAAAAATAAAAAAAATAAATAAATGTCAGTGCAATCAGATAAGTGGATAATCAAAATGGCTAAAGAACAAGCAATGATTTCACCATTTGAGGATAAACAAATAAGGGAAGGAAAAATTTCATTTGGTGTTTCTTCATATGGGTACGATGCGAGAGTATCTAATGAGTTTAAAATATTTACTAATGTTAACTCTGAAATTGTAGATCCAAAAAACTTTAAACCAACAAATTTTGTAACAAAAGAATCTGACGAATGTATTATTCCACCAAATTCTTTTGTTTTAGCAAGAACAGTTGAATATTTTAAAATTCCTAGCGATGTTTTAGTTATTTGTCTAGGTAAATCTACTTATGCCAGATGCGGAATAATTGTTAATGTGACACCTTTGGAACCAGGATGGGAAGGTCATGTGACCCTTGAATTTTCTAACACAACTCCATTACCAGCAAAAATATATGCAAATGAGGGTGTAGCTCAATTTATATTTTTAAAAGGGAATGAGAAACCTGATGTTTCATATGCCGATAGAAAAGGAAAATATATGGGCCAAAAAGGAGTAACGCTCCCCAAAATTTAAAATGGATAAATTTAAAATTAGTGGTCCCTCCAAGATCAGAGGAGAAGTATCAATTTCTGGAAGTAAAAATGCTGCTCTACCAATACTTGCTGCAACTTTACTATTTGATAAAAATGTAACAATTAAAAATCTTCCACGCGTTAAAGATATAGATACAATGCTTAATTTGCTAAAATCACTAGGAAGAAAAATTAGCTTTAAAAATAATAAAAAAATCGCAACAATCTCAAAAGGTAAAAAAAATAATTTTTTTGCACCTTATTCTCTAGTTAAAACAATGAGAGCGGGAATTTTAGTTCTTGGTCCTTTATTGGCAAAAAATAAAAAAGCAAAAGTAAGCAGCCCTGGTGGTTGCAGTATAGGAGTAAGACCAATAGATATACATTTAAAAGCTATATCAAAGTTAGGAGTCAAAATACAAATTGAAAAAGGATATGTTAATGCAAAAGCTCAAGAAGGATTAGTAGGTACTGAAATAAGATTTTCAAAAATATCAGTTGGAGCTACCGAAAATTCAATTCTTGCTGCTTGTCTTGCAAAAGGAATAACAACAATAAAGAATTGCGCGATAGAACCTGAGATAAAAGATCTGACAAATTTTCTCAAAACAGCTGGTGCCAAGATTAAATGGATTGGTAAAAGAACTTTAAAAATAGTGGGTGTTAAAACATTAAAAAGTACAACTTACTCAATCATGAATGATA
This sequence comes from uncultured Pelagibacteraceae bacterium, assembly GCA_902595635.1. Classification (GTDB taxonomy): domain Bacteria; phylum Pseudomonadota; class Alphaproteobacteria; order Pelagibacterales; family Pelagibacteraceae; genus Pelagibacter. The sequence continues at coordinate 12,390 of CACJQT010000006.1, forward strand.
GAATTGAAGCAGGCACTTTTTGTGTTGCAGCATGTTTGAATGGTGGAAAATTAAAAATTAAAAACTTTGAGCCAAAAATTATCAATACAGAGATAAATTTACTTAAGAAAATTGGTGCAAAAATAAAAACCACAAAAAATACAATTCAAATAAAGGGGCCGAAAAAAATTAGAAGTTTAGATTTTTTAAAAACTGGTGAATATCCAAACTTCCCAACTGATTTGCAAGCTCAAATTATGGTATTATTAACTAAAGCAAACGGGAAAAGCACAATAGAAGAAAATATATTTGAAAACAGATTCATGCATGTCCCAGAATTAAAAAGATTAGGTGCAAAAATAAATATTAAAGGAAACAAGGCAATTATTGAAGGAACTGATAATCTTGAGGGAGCCGAATTAATGTCTAGTGACTTAAGAGCATCAGTAGCTTTGGTTTTAGCAGCTTTTATTTCGAGAGGAACATCTATTATAAATAGAGTATATCATTTAGACCGTGGTTACGAAAAAATTGAAAATAAATTAAAAAAAATCGGAGTAAAAATTAAAAGAATATCTTAGTGAATAGTTTTTTAAAGAAAGTAATCGCTCAATCACCAGATGACTTACAAATCATATCAGCAATATGTGCAGAATCTAAAGTCAAAATTTCTGATATAAAATATTTACCATCTACGAAAATTTTTTTACTTTCTGTTTTAAGAATTGATAAAGAAACAAAAAATGACAAACCTATTAATAGTGTTGTAAAATTTGAATTTATTGAGAGTTCAAAATCAAAAAACATTGACCAGTCTAATACAAATTTAACTTTAGAGCTATTTGCAATTGAAATTTTTAAAAAAAAGGAAAATTTTGAAATAGTTCTGTTATTTTCAAAAAATGGAATTATAACACTTTCCACAGAAGTTGTTGATGTAACATTGGAGGATCAAAAAATTAAAAATGATTAAGTTTTTAGACGCTAAAAGTAAAAATTATCAAACTAAATTAATGAAATTTTTGGATTCAAGAAGGTCCGGAAAAAATATTGATACAACTATAGTAAAAAGAATTCTAAAAGATGTAAAAGTAAACAAGAACAAGGCGTTGTTAAAATACGAAAAAAAATTTAGCAATAACAATTCGATAGAAATTAGGGATAATGAGTTAAAAACTTCAATTAAATCTTTAGATAAAAAAATAAAAAAATCAATTGATTTAGCATATAATAGGATTTTCAATTTTCATAAAAAACAGCTTAGAAAAAATATTTTTTATAAGGATAAATATAACAATAAGCTTGCTTATAAATTTTTGCCATTACAGTCTGTAGGAATTTATGTCCCTGCAAACTTACCCTCAACATTGCTTATGAATTCTATACCAGCCAAGATTGCTGGTGTTAAAAGAATTGTTTTGGCCAACCCCAAACTTAATGGAAAATTAAATCCAGCTGTTTTATATGCTGCACAAAAAGTGGGAATTAATGAAATATATTCAATGGGTGGTGCACAGGCTATTGCAAGTTTAGCATATATTCAAAAAGTTAATAAAATTGTTGGACCTGGAAATATTTTTGTTGCTGCAGCTAAAAAAGAATTATTCGGTCAGGTTGGTATAGAATCTATGGTAGCTGGTCCTTCAGAAATAACAATTTTAGCAGATAATAAAACTAAAATAGAAAATGTGATCACATCAATGATAGGTCAAGCAGAACATGATGAAAATTCGCAGTGTATTCTTATTTCAAAAGATTTAAAGTTGATAAAAGAATTTCAAAAAAAAATTAAAGAAAAAATAAAAAAATTACCAAGAAGATCAATTGCTTTTAAAAGTCTTAAAAATAATGGTTTAGCAATTCTTGCAAAAAAAAATTCAGATATAATTAATTCAATAAATGAAATAGCTCCAGAGCATTTAGAAATAAATATTTCAAAACCAAATAAAATAATTAATAAAGTAATTAATGTTGGAAGTGTTTGTATTGGTAAATATTCTCCCATGGCAGTCACAGACTATAATGCTGGTACAAATCATGTCTTACCAACTTTTGGGTCTGCAAAGTTTGCGTCAGGATTGAACGTTAACGAATTTTATAAAAAAATTAGCTATATAACTCTATCTAAAAAAGGTGTTGAGAAAATAGGAGAATCCGCTACATATCTCGCAGAGTATGAAGAATTATATGGTCATGCTTTAAGTATAAGATCAAGAATGAGGAGATAATAATTTGAGTAAACAGGATACGTTGGAGTTTGAAGGTGTAGTAACAGATCTTCTTCCTAATGCTATGTTTAGAGTTAAACTAGACAACGGTCATAACGTTACAGCTCACACAGCAGGTAAACTCAGAAAAAATCGTATTCGTGTTTTACAAGGCGATAGAGTAAAATTAGAAGTTTCTCCATACGATTTATCAAAGGGTCGTATAATTTTTAGATCTTAATATGGCTTCGTAGCTCAGTTGGTAGAGCAGAGCCCTGAAAAGGCTTGTGTCGCTGGTTCGAGTCCCGCCGAAGCCACCACTCTCATGTGGTATTAATATCCATCATTATGCTTGCATTCAAAATTAAAATCTAATACCTATCCATCAGCTATTTATAGCTAATTATATAATAACAAAGAAAGAGTAACTAAAGTATGAGTACATTAAAAGGCAAAGTAAAGTGGTTCAACGGTAAGAAGGGCTACGGTTTTATTGAAAGAGAAGACGGAGAAAAAGATTGTTTCGTTCATGCGAGCGCAGTTAGAGAAGCTGGGCTAAGATTTTTGAATGAAAATGATGCTATAGAATTCGAAATTCAAGATGGCGAAAAAGGTCCAAGCGCTGTAAATTTGAAAAAATTAGGTTAATAAAATTTAATTCATCAAAAATATTTGTATAGGAATAGAATATGTTGAAAACATAGCTATTCCTGTGCAAAGCCTTTTCTTGCTTGCATTTAAAAAAAAAAATGCTAATTACACATCAATGAATAAATTCGTTATTATTAACAGAGAAACTCACAGACATCATTTTCATGCTGGCTGCACGCTAGCTATTTAATTATTTATAAATTTTATTTTATCCACATTTAGTATAAAACAATAGAAGGAGCACGGGTAGCTCAGTTGGTTAGAGCAGCGGTTTGTGGAACCGAAGGTCGACAGTTCGAATCTGTCCCCGTGTACCAAAAAATGAATAAAGAAAAAAAATTGTCAGCTAACACCCCTTCAGGTTTTGTTGACAGATACGGTAAAGAATTAGCACTAAAAGAAAATTTAATTGCTAAGATTGAAGAAAATTTTTTAAAATTTGGTTTTTCTAAGTTAGAAACTCCTAGTTTTGAAATATCAGAAAATATTGGAAAATTTTTACCAGATGAGGATAGACCAAGTTCTGGTGTATTTGGTTTTCAAGAGGAAAATGAAAGTTGGATATCATTAAGGTATGATTTAACTGCACCATTAGCAAGATACGTATCTCAAAATTATTTAAATATCTCAAATCCTTTTAAAAGATATCAAATCGGTAATGTATGGCGAAATGAGAAACCTGGTCCTGGAAGATTTAGAGAGTTTACTCAAGCCGATTGTGATATTGTTGGATCTAATAATTCTTTAGCAGATTCTGAGATGTGTAATCTTTTAGCTGACACATTATATTTCTGTGGTTTAGAAAAAAATCAATATCAAATCAAATTAAGTAATAGAAAATTAATTCAAGGACTTATTGAAAATTTGAAAATTTCAGATGATAGACAACAACTTACTATTTTAAGAGCCATTGATAAACTTGATAGAGTTGGAACCGATGGCGTTAAACAATTGCTGACAACAGGACGTGAAGACAAGTCTGGTGATAAAACTATTGGAGCAAACCTCTCTGATGATCAAGCTCAAGAAATAATTAGTTTTATTAATATGAAATCTTTAGATGAAATTAAGTTAGCTATACCAAACAAACTAGTTGAAGATGGTGTTGATGAATTAAATAAAGTATTAGATGGATTAAATTATTCATCCAATTTTGATCAAATAATTTTTTCACCTGAAGTTATTAGAGGACTTGAATATTACGATGGCCCGATATTTGAGGCAAATTTAACATTTAAAGTAAAAAATCAAAAAAACCAAGAAGTGGAGTTTGGCTCAGTTGGTGGAGGTGGAAGATATAATTCTTTAGTTTCACGATTTAAAAAAGTAGACTTGTCTGCAACAGGTGTATCCATAGGGCTTGATCGTTTGCTATACGCATTAGTTCAGTTAAACAAAATCGAGGTAAAAAATAATTCTCCAATAATAATATGTGTTTTAGATAAAAAATATCTCTCTAACTATTATGAATTGTTATCACAACTTAGAAATCAAAATATAAGATCTGAAATTTATCTAGGGGACTCAGGTTTAAAATCTCAGTTGAAATATGCAGATAAAAGGAATTCACCAGCTGTAATTCTTTGTGGGGAGAATGAATTTAAAAATAATAAAATTACAATAAAAAAATTAAATTCAAACTTAGACGAAACATCAAAAAATTTATCTAGAGAAGAGTGGAAAAAATCTGAAAATACTCAAATTACATTTGATAAGGAGAACCTGATTGATGAAATCAAAAAACTTATCTGAGAATATTCTAAAAATTATTAAGTCAAATGGATATAAATACATTGATCTTGATACAGTAATTGACACTAATTTAATATTGGAAAGGTCAGGGGAAAGTTTCAAAAGATTTATATTTTCTTTCAATGATCAATTGGGAAATGAACTTTGTTTAAGACCTGATTTAACAATTGCATCTTGCGTTAGATATTTAAATCAAAATAAGAAAACTAGTGAAAAAATTTTTTATAGTGGTCAAGCATTTAGAAAAGGATTAAATAAAAAAGACTCTGTTATCAGAAATCAAATAGGCTTTGAAATTTTAGGGTCTTTTACTGAAAAAAAAGATGATAAAAAAATAATAGAAACTTCATTAAAAGCATTATCAAAAATTAAATATAAAAGTGGAGACCTTGTAATAGGTAATATAGAAATTTTTAGGCTTTTGTTAGATAAGTTGGACTGTCCAGCAAGATGGAAATTAAGGTTGCAACGACATTTTTGGAGAGAAAAATATTTTAATGATCTACTAAAACGACTGGAGACCAACTCTGACATTGATCCAACAATTGTTGAAATAGATAAAAAAAAATATTCTAGAATGATTAATGGAAACCAAAATAGAGAAGTTGCCAGAAGATCAATAGGGGAAATATTAATAAGATTTGACTCCAAAATTAAAGATCCAAGAAGAACAAAAAAAGGTAGTAATGTTGTAAAAATTTTAAAAGATTATTTAAAAATTGAATGTCCCATTAATCAAGCATCAAAAAAATTAAATTTATTTTTTAAAAAAAATAAAATTAATCTTAGGGTTCAGGATAATTATTTTCCAATAACTAAAAATAAAATTAATAAACTAAACGTTAGATTTAGTTCTTCTTTTGGGAGACATCTTGAATATTACACTGGTTTGGTTTTTAAGATCGATATTAAATCAAAGTCTGAGAAGCTAAATATTAGAGGTGGTAGATATGATTCTTTAATTAAAGATCTTGGTTTTAAAAAGAATATACCAGCTGTTGGAGCCGCTATTAACTTAGAAAAAATATGATAATTTGGTTAGCTTCATATCCCAAAAGTGGAAATACTTGGTTGAGATCTTTAATCGCAAGTTATTATTTTTCTGAAACAGGTGATTTTAATTTTGAACTATTAGAAAAAATAGACTCTTTTCCAAGTAACAAATATTTTAGAAAGTATTTAGATAAATTTAAACAGCCTCACGATACTTCAAAGTATTGGATAAAGGAGCAGGAAAAAATTAATCAATCAAAAGGTTTAAAATTTTTTAAAACTCATAATGCATTATGTAAAATAGAAGATAATAAATTTACTAATAAAGAAAATACATTAGGTGTTATTTATATAATTAGAGATCCAAGAAACGTAATCTCTTCATTATCAAACCACTATCAAATTTCTGTTGATGAAGCCTTTCAATTTATGACAGATGAAAAAAGAGGAATTGTTTCTAAAGAAAAAGATCGATTTTTAGGTTTTCAGGCACTTTTTTCCTGGAAATTAAATCAGAAATCATGGGTAGATAATAAATTATATCCAGTTTTAACTGTAAGGTATGAAGATCTACAAAATGATGCACTAAATACTTTTAAACAAGTTGTTAACTTTATTCATAAACTCTCTAAATCAGATGAAAAATTTAATAAAGAAAAAGCTTTAAAATGTATAAGAAATTGCAATTTTGATAATCTCAAAAAATTAGAAGACGAAAAAGGTTTTGCAGAAGCAATTACAAAAAAAGGTTCTGACGAAAAGATAAAATTTTTTAATTTAGGTAAAGATAATGATTATAGGAAATTACTGAATGAGAATTTAATAAACAAAATGAATAATTTATTTCAAGAAGAATTGGTAAAATATAAATATGAGTAAAAACATCCTAAAAATTGGAATTCCAAGTAAAGGTCGTTTACGATCTGGAGTATTAAATATTTTTAAAAAAAAAAAATTAAAAATCCTTTCTGAAAGAGGTGAGAGAGACTTATTTGGATTTATTAAAGGAAAAAAAAATATTATTATCAATTATCTACATGCTAGGGAAATTATAGAACGTCTTGCAGATGGATCCTTAGATATTGGCTTTTCTGGATATGATTTATTAATGGAAAGTGAAATTAATATTCAAAAAAAGTTAATTGTTAAAAAAAAGTATGATTTTGGAGAAGCTACATTAGTAGTTGCAATTCCTGATGATTGGATAGATGTACAGACAATGCCAGATCTTGAGGAAATAGCTTTTGAATTTAAAGATAAAAAAAGAAATAGATTACGTATAGCTACAAAGTATCCAAATCTTACAAGAGAATTCATGTTCTCCAGAGGAGTGACACAATTTAAATTGGTGAAGAGCCTTGGTGCAACAGAGATATATCCATTTACTGGATCATCCGAAATAATAACCGATATAACTTCAACCGGAGCAACTTTAAAAGCTAACAATTTAAGAATATTAAAAGATGGAATAATCCTTCACTCTCAAGCTTGCTTAATGACATCTAAGAAATCAAATAAGTTAAAGGACTTAAAAAGACTTATAAATTTAGTTAGCAAATAAGGTTAGATTATTATCAACAATAAGTGGATTATTACTAATAATTTTCTCAAATTTTTTTGATACATACGCAGAATTTAAAAAAGAAAATATAAATTGAAATTTAAATATTGGAGTATAACGTAGAGAATCATGGACATATTAATTGTTTTATTGGTTGCTGTAGTTTTATTGGTAAATATAGCTTTATTTTTAAAATTTAGAAAAGAGCCTGAAAAAGACAACAAAGAAGATGATTTTGCAAAAATCAAGACTGACATAGATAGTCTTAAGAGTTCATTAAACGAATCTTTTAGTAGCATGAGTAAAGAAGTTGCCAAAGATATGACAAGTACATTAAGTCGTGTTGATGAAAAAGTTGCATCATTTAACAAACAAGTTGAAGATATTCAATCAAGTCAAAATAATTTTAGTAGAATTTTAGCGGGTGTTAAACAATACGGTGTATTAAGTGAATTTTCTCTTGCAAGTATTTTAGAAGATTTACTTCCAGCATCTCAATACATAGCAAATGCAAAAATGAAGCCAGATGAGACTAGAGATCTAGTAGAGTTTGCTATTAAACTACAAAATGATGTGATGTGTCCAATAGATAGCCATTGGCCAATTGAAAAATATAAAGCATTAGATGAAGCTTTCCAAAATAAAGATAAAGACGCGTTATTATCAGCTAGAAATGAATTGGCATCTGCATTTAGGACAAAATCAAAAGCCGTTAATCAAAAATACATTAATCCACCCATAACAACCGATTTTGCAATTGTATATGTGCCCACAGAAGGTCTCTATGCAGAGTTAGCTAGTTATAGAGATCCTAAAACTAAAGAATTGTTGATGGAGGAACTAAGAAAAAAATATAAAGTTACAATTGCTGGTCCAAATACTATTTGTGCTTTAATACAGTCTTACCATCTTGGTTTCCAAACATTAAAAGTTCAAAAACATGCAACTGAAATTTACGATCATTTAAAGACTATAAGTACAAGATTTTCAAAGCATTTTGATAACGTCTTGGTCTTAAGAAAAAAACTTGAAGAAGCGATGAGTGTTGTTGATAGTTTTGGTAAAGATGCAAGATCAATTACAAGAACCTTAGAAAATATTAAAGACCCAGATCAAATTGAAAAAGCTTTACAATCTGAGAATGTAGAGAAATTTACAGTTAATCAGAAACAATTAAAAAATTAATTTAATTTTAATAATCAATGCTTATAAGTGATGTAATGAAGTGGAATAATAAATACAATTATCCAAAATCTTCTAGATCAATTGAAGATGGATATAGAAAATATTTATTAGGAGACAATAAATTACCAAGTGTTACCACAATTTTAAGTGCTACCAAGTCAGAGGAAGAAAAAGCAGCTTTAGCTAACTGGAAAGAGAGAGTAGGAATTAAAGAAGCAAATAGAATTAAAACAGAAGCATCATCAAGAGGCACATCCATGCATTCATATATTGAAGATTATTTAAGAGGAAGAATTAATGAAAGTTTTTTTGAAAGTAACGAGCAATATAAAAATATGGCTAAAGAAATAATTCAAAAAGGAATTACTGGACGTCTTGATGAAGTATATGGGATGGAAGAAACTTTGTATTATCCAGAGCAATATGCTGGGACAGCCGATATGATAGCTTTGTATGAGGGTAGAGATGTAATAGTTGACTTCAAACAGGCTAATAAGCCAAAAAAATCAGATTATATTCAGGATTATTTTTTACAACTTGGTGCCTATACTTTAGCGCATGATGTTGTTCATGGAACTAAAATGAAAGCAGGAATAATTTTGCTTTGTACCAAAGATATTTTATTCCAGGAATTTAAAATTGAAGGAGCCGAGTTAGAAATGTATCAAAATTTATTCTTAGGAAGAGTTAAAAAATTTTATGAGATGAATAATATATCTTGACTTTATTTAACCTATCCATAAAAGAGTCACTAACACCTGAGCTAATCGTTTATATGCTAATGGTTAAGTCTTTAATAAGCTTTCCAAAAACCCATTAAATATTAGCCGATTTGAAAGTAAAATTATGAATTTAGCAATCTGGGATATAGAAAGTTCATCTGCCTCTACTGACTTCGGAAGCATCATTGAAATAGGTGGAGTTTTAGTTGATGAGAACTTTATAGAGAAAGACAGATTTAATTTAAGATGCAGTTTACCCGAAGGAGAAATCTTTCAGGCCATGGCACTTATTGTAAACAAAACATCTATAAAGCAGTTAACTCAAACAAATCTTTCACATTATCAAATGTTAGCAGAAGTTGAAAAAATATTTAAAAAGTGGAGTCCTGCAGTATTTCTTGGTTGGTCTAATATTGGATTTGATGATGAAATGATAAGAAAAGAGTTTTTTAAAGGGATTAGATATCCATATTTAACGAATGCTGCTCCTAACAAAAGACATGATGGTATTAATATTGCTCGCGCAGCTTATGCAATAGACCCTTCAATTTTAGAAGTAGAATTTAATGAAAAAAATAATGCAGTATTCAAATTAGAGTCATTAGCAAGAATGCAAGGTATTGATTCAACAGATGCCCATAGCGCTTTAAGTGATAGTATTATGACTGCTAAAGTTTTAAATATAGTTAAAAAAAAACAACCAAACACTTGGGAGTCTTTTTTTAAAACTGCAAATAAATCAGACACAGAAACTATAATTAAAAAAGGTGAAGTGGTTACTTTAAATGAATATTACTATGGTAAATCTAGACTTCATCTAGTTGCTCCTCTTCATCAAAAATATTGTATGCATCCAATATATGCTGGTTGGTATTATGCATTTGACTTAAGGATTGATATAGAACCTTTACTAAATTTATCAATAAATGAGTTAAAAATTGAAATGAAAAAATCTCCTAAATTTTTAAGAACTATTAGATCTAACAAGGCCCCAATTATTGTAGATGCAAAATATGGAATGCAAGCAGAACCTTATAGTGTTATGGATAAGTCATTAATTAATAAAAGAGCAGATATTGTTAAAAATAATGAGAAATTTTCTCAAAATATACTTCATGCATTAAGAGAAGTAGCTGAAGAAAAAGAACAGTCTAAAACACAAGAAGATATATATGCTGAAGAAAGTATTTATACTAAATTTACATCAAACAAAGATACTGCCTTATTTCCTGCTTGGCATGCAGCATCATGGAAAGATAAACTTAAATTACTGGATAAGTTTGATGATGATCGTTTAGTGGGTTTTGGAAAAAAAATCATATTTCAAGAGGCACCCGAAGTTCTACCCGAGAACATGCTTAAAACAATAAAACGAGAAATTGCAAAGCGAATTTTGAGCGAAAAGAAAGAAAAATGGTGGACAATACCAACGCTCTACACAGAAATTGATACTCTGAGAGAAAAATATACTAATGAGAATGATAACGAAAAGCTATCGCTACTAGACGAGTTTAATGAATATGCAATGTCAATACAGAAAAAGTATGAAAATGTTTAATGTGGATAATTTTAACATTTTTTTTTTAACTATTGATAAAAAAAATTTAATTTATATATAAAGTTCATGGCAACATTAAAAGTTACAGACGAAATATTTGAAGAACAAGTTTTAAAAAATGAGAAACCTGTTTTAGTGGATTTTTGGGCAGAATGGTGCGGACCTTGTAAAATGGTTGGGCCAATTTTGGAGGAAATTTCAGATGAAATGGCAAATGATATTGTCATTGCAAAACATGACATAGACTCAGAACCCAACATGCCCACCAAGTATGGTGTTCGAGGAATTCCCACAATGCTTTTATTTAAAGGTGGCGAATTAAAAGCAACTAAAGTTGGAGCCACACCAAAGAGTGATATTGTTGCATTTATAAAAGAAAATATTTAATTCAAATTAAGCAGCTCACCAGCAAGATATAAAGAACCAGTTATCATTATCAAATCGTCCTTCTCTGAATTAAGAGATTCAAGAGCTTCTTCAATAGATTTTTTGTAACTAACATTAGGATAATTATTAAATTTTTCCTTTAAATCTATTCCTTTGATAGCATTTGGTTGATTTGGAATATCAATTGTTGTTATGGACGATATATTACTAAATTTGCTTAAGTACTCCTTATGATCTTTATTAGACATCATACCAACAATTAAATGCTTTTTACAATCAAGAGTGTTTAAATATTCATTAAGGGCTTTTGCACCTAAAGGATTATGTGAGCCATCTAAATATAATCTATTATCCTTACAAATATTTTTAAGTTTACCAGTTTTAATTTCTTGCAGTCTTGCAATACTTTTTATTTTGGTTATTCCCTCTTTAATATTTTCATCTTTTACACCCAGTTGTAAATTTCTCACTGTAGCAATAGCAGCCGCACAATTATCTATTTGAAAGTTACCTAGGAGATTTGGTTTCGGTAATTTTAAACCACCATATTCATCTTCATAATAAACAAATCCATTCTCACTTAATGAATAATTAAAATCATCTTTATAAATGATTTTTTTTGATTGATTATTATTAATTGTTGTTTTTATTAAATTTAAGGTTTCATCTGAGCTTTGTTTGCTAACTATAATATTAGAGTTTAGCAAGGATGAGGTTTTTTCATAAACGATTTTTTTAATATTTTGCTCATTTTTTGGTAACCAATCTAAATGGTCTAAACCTATTGAAGTAATAATACTAGATAAATTAGCATCAATAATATTTGTTGCATCAAATCTATGAAATAGACCACTTTCTATAATATTTATTTTGTCTTTGAATTTACTTGCATGATAAAAATATGCAGCAGTTAATATTTCGAAATAAGTTATTTGTTCACCATTATTAACATTTTCAACTTCAATCAATAAATTAGACAAGTTATTGTCAGATATTTCTAGGTCGTTAAAAATAAACCTTTCATTAATTTTTTGAATGTGTGGGCTAGTATAAATGTTACAGTTTATTTTAGCAGTTTTTAAAATTGATCTTACTGCTTGTATCGTCGAATACTTCCCATTTGTACCAACAACTGATATATATTTTAATTTTTTTTGTGGATCACCTAATTTTTTACATAGGTTCCTGACTCTATCAAGACTAAGATCAATTTCTTTAGGATGCAGTTTTTGTAAGCGGTTCAATATTGTCTGAAGTTTCATTTATTTTTTTTTCATTTACCGCGTTGTCCTTTTTTAACAATATTGATAATAGTAAGCTTATTTCTGTTTTTAAATCTTTTCGTTCAACAATTCTGTCTACAAACCCATGTTTTTCTACAAATTCAGATGTTTGAAAGTCAGAACTAAGCTCTTCTTTAACTGTTGCTTGTATAACTCTTTTTCCCGCAAAGGCTATCAAACAACCTGGTTCCGCAAAATGTATATCTCCTAACATTGCAAACGATGCTGTAATGCCACCAGCAGTTGGATCAGTAAAACAAACCAAGTAAGGAAGATCATTTTTCTTGAGCTCATTAATAGCAAGAGTGGTTCTTGTCATATTTGCAAGTGCAATTGGTGATTCAAACATTCTTTGTCCACCACCACAAGGAAAGAAAACAAATGGTGTTTGATTGTCAATAGCGTGTTGAACACCATAAATAATTGCTTCACCTTCTGCAGCTCCAACAGAACCACCAATAAACTCAAAATTTATTGCTCCAGCTGTTACTTCTAAACCATTTATTTGACCTTTAGCGATCATCACAGCTGAGTTTTGATTAGTTTTCTTTCGTGCTAATTTTAATCTATCTTTATATGATTTGGTATCGTTCCACTGAAGGGGGTCTTCGGCAGGAATTGGTGTATCAAGTATTTCGTAAGAATTTCTTCCAAAAATAATATCAAATCTTTGTCGGCAATTTATTCTATGATGTTTTCCACATGAGTTACAAACCCATAAATTTTCTTGAAGATCTTTTTTTAATATTGGGCCTTTGCAGCAACTAGTCCAGTCCGAGTTTGCTATATCCTCTTTCGATGGTCTTTTTTTTAAAACTCTTTTGATTTTTTCACCAAAACTTAAAGCTTTTGTAATCCAGTTCATAAAATTTTACTTTTCAATTTTTTTACTAACTTACTTACATTTGTGACAGGATTTTGTCTATGCTTTAAACTCTTGCTAATTTCCTTACAAATAGCACTTCCAACAACCAATCCATCTGCAGATTTGAGTTTACCAATAGTTTTTTCTGTTATCCCAAAACCAATAACAATTTCTTTTTTTGGGTCGATTTTTTTTATTTTATTATAATTTTTTAATATATCATTAGGTGATACTTTTAGTTTACCACCAGTTGTACTTAACATTGATATAAAATAATTCATAGGATGAGAATCTCTTATAATTCTTTTAAGCCTTTTTTTCGTTGTTGTTGGCGATAAAAGTTGGATAAAATAAATAGATTTTTTTTTACATTTTCTAGCGAAATCTTTGTTTTCCGGCCAGGGTAAATCTACAACTATTAATCCATTTACACCGGAGGAATTACATTTATTTAAAAATTTTCTTTCACCATATTGAAAAATCATATTAAAATAACCCATCAATATAATTGGCTTATTTTTATCAAATTTTTTAAATTCTTTTACAATTTTAAAAATATCATTCATTTTAATTCCATTTTTTATCGCTCTATATGCACTTGTTTGGATTTGACTACCGTCTGCTACTGGAGTGTTGTGTGGTACGCCTAATTCTAAAATATCAGCATTATTTGAAATTGATTTTAATATATCTAATGATTGTTTTTTTGAGCTATCTCCTGCTACAGTATAAGTTAATAGAGCAGCTCTATTTTCTTGTTTTGCTTTTTTAAAAGCAAGACTAATTGGGTTTAGCATATTTTTTTCCCAATCTTTTTTTTAAAATTTCTCTATCTTTATAAGCGTCGCCACAACTATTAACTACCACTATAGTATCTTTGGTTAATTTTTTTGCTTCTTTAATAGCAACTGAAAAAGCATGACTAGGTTCTAGAGAAGGTCTTAATTTTTCAAACTTAGTAACAGTTTTATAAGCATTTAAAGCGTCTTCATCACTTGCTGCGGTGTATCTTGCTCGTTTCGTATCTTTTAAAAAACAATGAAGTGGAGAAATTCCAGGATAATCAAGTCCAGCAGAGATTGACTCAGTTTCTTCTATCTGTCCATCCGCATCTTGATTAACATATTGAGCTGCACCATGAAGAATTCCAATTTTTGAACCATAAGTTAAAGGTGCTGCATGTTTTTTACTTTTTGATGGTCCACCGGCTTCTACACCAATAAATTCGCACTGTTTTTTATCATAATCCATAAATTCATTCCAAAAGCCGAAACTTGAACTTCCACCTCCAACACAATTATAAAGTTTTAGTTTTTTTGGTATTGAGCCAAATTCATCAATTAATTGAACTTTTAGTTCTCTTGAAATTTGACTAGTGCTCCATCCACAAATACGAACAAAAACAGCTGGACCTACTGTGCTTCCAACACACATTGCTGTCGTATCACAATTAGCAACCCAGTATCGCATACATTCAGAAACAGCATCAACGAGTGTTTGACTCCCTGAGTAAACAGGTATTACTACAGCTCCGTTTTTTTTCATAGCTTTTACATTCGGTTGTTGTCTTGCAATATCTTTTGCGCCCATAAAAATCTTACATTTTAAACCAAATTTTTTAGCAGCCATACTCAACATTTTACCTGCATAACCAGCACCAGTGTCTCCAATTATAAATTTTTTACCAGATCGTTTGGCAAGTAAACAATGTACAGTGGCATTATATATTTTATGCGCTCCTCCATTTGCGTCTGATACCACTTTAGACCAAATTTGAGCCCCACCAACATGATTTGTTAGATTTTTTAATTTAATAAAACGAGTAGGAGCACCAACCCAATTTTTGAAATATTTATCTCTTTCGGCTATAAACAATTTGTCATTTTTCAGTTTATTGAATAAAATTTCTAGATCTTCTATTGGTTTTTTTAATGTTTCAGGAACGTAGTTGCCTCCAAACTTTCCACCCCAAAAACCAAGTTTATTTACCTGATCAATTAGTTGAATTTTTTTTCTTATCTTCATATTTTTGCAAACAAATTTAACAATTTATCAATTTTATTTATATCCTTTTTTCCGTTAGCATCCTCTAGTGCTCCACTCAGGTCTATAATGTAATCTTTATTTTTAAAACTAGGAATATCGTCTATTTGTATATTACCTGCAATCATTTTATTTAATTCATCTGGCACAACATCTAGCAGCTTATGATCAAAACTTTCGGATTTATGATATCCTTTTGAGTCAAATAAAATTATATCTGATATCTGTAGATAATTTTTATATTTAATTACATCATCTTCTTCAGAAATTGTAAGAGCAGTTATTATTTTTATACCATATTTTATTTTAATTTCTTTTGTTCTCTTAGGCTCTACATCGTAAAGTTGATAGTAATCAAAATTTAAACTTTTTATTTTTTCTAAAATTTCATCAGTTGGATCTACAAGAACTGAAATAAATTTTATATCTTTTTTATTGACATCAAGTAATTCTTTTAGTTTTTCATATTCAACAAATCTTTTACTTTTTTTATAATTTGTTATGAAGCCAACAAATTTTGGTGGACTAGGATGGTTTAAGATATAGTTTAATGTTTTAGGATCCGAAACTCCACAAATTTTTAAACCTTTTGTCATTTATCTAAATGATTAATGAGATTCTGAATATTATTTTTTATGTTACCTTTGGAAATGTCTCTACCTATTACAAGCCAGTCAGCACCGTTTTTGTATGCTTCGTTAGGTGTTAAAACTCTTTTTTGATCATCTTTTTTAGAATTTAATCTTATACCTGGAGTAATAATCTCTTTTTTAAATACTTTTTTAACTATTTTAACCTCTTGAGCACTACACACTATAGCATCTAATTTTGCTTTTTTTGCCAGTTTGGCTTGATGAAATACGAGTTCTTTTACTTTTTTATCAAATCCAATTTCTTTTAGAGATTTGTCATTTAAGGATGTTAGCGTTGTAACACCAACTAATTTACAATTTCCAATAACATTTTTTGCTTCAATTAATGCTTTAAATCCACAATTAATGTGTATTGTAATATAATTAAATTTTAAATCTTTAACTGCTTTTATACTTGATCTAACTGTATTTGGAATATCCGATAATTTATAGTCACCAAATTTAATTTCGTTTTTTAATTTAGATATGAATGTTCTTCCTTTTTTAGAATTTAAGAATTCTAAACCAAATTTATAGCCAACGATTAACTTTTTATTTTTTGTATATTTGATTATCTTTTTTACCTTATTCAAATTACTAGTATCACAAGCTACAAATATCTTATTCTTTTTCATTTATCTTCTTTGACCACAACTTAGATGATTTAAATAAAATTGAATATCTTTCTTTTATATAAATTTTTTCATTTGTCTTAGGATTACGAGCAATTCTTGCTTTTTTTAATTTAGGTTCTAATGAAAAAAAGTCTCTTAATTCAACTCTTTCCTTCCTTTTTAGTGAATTTTTTATTTCATTCAAAAAAATTTCAACAAATCTTTTTAGATCTTTTCTGAAGAAATTCGGGTAGTGATTGGCTAGTTTATCAATAATTTCTGATTTTTTTGTAGACAACTAACTACTCATCATCCTTTTTGTTTTTATCTTCTAACTTCTCAGAAAGTTTTGAAAAAGGTAAATTTTTTCCACTTAATGGACTTGAAAATTTTGAAACAGCCTCTTTATTTTGAAGTTCTTCTAATAATTTAATACTTAAACTTACTTTTCTTTTTTCGAGATTAAGTTCTGATATTGCAGCATCTATTCTTTCGCCCCCAACAAATCTTGATGGCCTAGCGTCTGATGAATTAACAGCGATATTAGATTTTTTTATATTAAATTCTAACTCACAGTTCTCTGGCATCACAGTTAGACCTTTATTGTCTGATGAGATAACTTTAACTGTGATAATATCGTTTACTTTCTTATCTTTGAACCATTCAAATGGGTCTTTACCTAGTTGTTTGAGTCCAACCCTAACCTTTTGCTCATCAACTTTAATTTCTAAAACTTTTACATTAATTTTTTCACCTTTTTTAAATTTTTTAAGTTCTTCCTCAGGATTGTTTAAATAACTTAAATCATTAGCGTGAAGAAAACCATCTATATCAAATTCACCTAATTTTACATAAAGAGCATA
Source organism: uncultured Pelagibacteraceae bacterium (assembly GCA_902595635.1). GTDB lineage: Bacteria > Pseudomonadota > Alphaproteobacteria > Pelagibacterales > Pelagibacteraceae > Pelagibacter. Next base: position 29,685 of record CACJQT010000006.1, read on the forward strand.
TTCATTCGAACTAGAAATTGTCCCACTTATCTCACTTCCGACAGGATAATCCCTTTGAAGAGAATTATATGGATTTTCAATTGTTAGCTTGTGGGATATTGCAATTCTTCTTTTTTCCTTATCAATTTCAGTTATTATACAATCTATCATGTCTCCAACTTTAAATAGTTTTTTTGGTGTAATATTTCTTTTTGTCCAACTCATTTCACTACTGTGTAAAAGAGTACTTAGTCCTGGTTCTAACGAACAAAAGCATCCATAATCTGTGATTTTTTCAACTTTAACTTTATACTTTTTACCGGTTTCATAATTTGTTATGTGCTCAAAAGGGTCTGGAGATAATTGTTTAATAGAACATCCTATTTGCAATTTTTCGTTATCAATTGAAATTACTTTTAAGTCATGCTTCTCTCCTATATTAAAAATCTCATCAGGATGATTTACTCTAGAATAAGATATTTCTTGAAGATGAACTAGAACATCAATTTCATTATTTACTTCGAAAAAACAACCAAAAGAGGAGTAACCTTTCACAACAGCATCTTTGATAACGTCCCCGACTTTAAATTTTTCAATAATTTTCGCTTTATCTTCCCTTTTATTTGAAGACACAATTTGTCTTCTAGAAACGCAAGCATTACCTCTAACTTTATCTAATTTAATAATCGCAAATTTTTGCTCAACCCCAACAAGATGATCAATACTTTTAAGAGGTTTGTCACTTATTTGTGATCCTGGACAAAACATAAGAGAGCCTGTATCTACATGTTCAACAATAACTCCACCTTTACATTTAGAGGTAATTTTACCTATTATAGATTCATTTTCTTCATAAGCTTTCTCTAACTTATACCATCCTTTAATTTTTTGAGCTTTTACGGCTGATACAATTACCTCACCGTTTTTATCCTCAATTTTTTCGAGTAAAACTGAAATATTATCACCAATTGATATTTCATCTTTTTTGCCTATTATTTTAAGTTCATTGATATCTATTATCGGCTCGCTTTTCAGTCCAGGTATAAATATAAAAACGAATTTTTCTGTAATTTTTGTGACCTTCCCATCTATTAATTTTCCTTCTTCAATTTTTTCTTTTGAAAGTTGAGAATTTAATAGCTTTTCAAATTGTTGATTTGCTTCTGAGTTTAAGTCTTTGTAAATTTCCATCAATTTTTAAATTTTTATCTATAATCCTTTTTATTTTAAAAAAGCACGCTTTCTTACTTAATTTAGAAGTATTAATCAAGATCGAATCTTTAGTTTTTTTTAACGGGCTATATTTCCTGTTCCTATCTAAATAATCCCTATTTTTTATACTTTTTAGCACTTGATTATAGGTTATTTTTTTTTTTAGTTTTTTATATTCGAGAAACCTTCTTTTTGCTCTGACATTGATGTTGGCGGTTATATAAAACTTTATTGTTGCTTTTTTCATTATCACAGATGTTATATCTCTTCCGTCTAATACTGATCCTGCAAATTTATCTGGAGGATTATAAGCACAATTTTTTTGAAAATTTTTTACAATTTGTCTAATTTTATATTTTTTTGCAATTTCTGAAGCAGCAACTGCAACTTTATCAGATAGAAGTTTCCTACTATTAAGATCATCTATTTTTAAATTTGAAATTTTTTTTTTTATATAATTACAATTAAACTTTTTTTTACTTTTTAAATAATAGCTGCCAATCAAGCGATATATTTTTCCCGTATCCAGATAAAATAAATTATACTCTTTCGCGATTAGTTTAGCTTGAGTGCCAGCGCCAGCTGCAGCAGGTGAATCTATCGCAATGCTCAATATTTCTCTTTTTTTTTTCAAGATAAATTTGCACCAAGTTGTTTAATTATGTTAATAAAATTTGGTAAAGAAGTTTTTACAGAGTCTTTATCATGTATTTTCCATATACCTCCAAGTGTTAAAGCCGCTATAGTTGACATCATAAAAACTCGGTGATCTTTTCTAAAATTTTTAATTGCAAACTGGCCTTCTAAATTTAAACTCGGATTTCCATATATTTTAATACTATTTTTATTTCTTGTAACTTTTATTCCAATCATCTTTAAAAAATTTATCGCAATATCTAATCTAGGACTTTCTTTTTTGTTAAGTTCTCCAAGATCTTTGAAGTATGATACTCCCTTAGCTTTAGCAGCAACTAAAAAAATAACTAAAAATTCATCAATAGCAGAACTATTTAATTTTTTTGGGCAATTAATTCCAATTAAATTATCGCTACTTTTTGCAACTACATCAGCTATTAATTCACCTTTATATTTTTTTTTATTTTTAAAATTTATTTTTGAATTCATCTTATTTAAAATTTTAATAATACCAGCTCTTGAGTCATTTATATTTACATTTTTTATTACAATTTCAGATTTTTTAGATAATATTGTGAGTACTAAAAAAAAAGCACATGAGCTAATATCACCTGGTATATTATAATTAAAACTATTAAAATTTTTTCTGCCCTCTATTTCTATATAATCATAATTTAAATCATTTTTTATTTTAATAGGAATTTTAAGATTTTTAAAAAGTAATTCAGTGTGATTACGAGATTTTTTTGCTTTAATTCTAGTAATACCTGGAGTTTTTAGTGCAGCTAGCATTACAGCACTTTTGCATTGTGCACTTCCTAGTTTTTCAAAATATTTTATCGGTCTTAAAAACGTTGATCCATTTATTCTCACTGGTAATTTTTTATTGTTGGTGATTATATTTGCCCCAAATAAACTTAAAGGATTAGAAACTCTTGAAAAATCTCTTTTGGAGAGACTTTTGTCTCCAATAATTTTGATTTGTTTCTTGGTATCAACTAATAATCCTAATATTAAGCGTGCAAAAGTTCCAGAATTACCAGCGTTTATTGTTAAATTTTTTTTATTACATTCGAAACTCCCCAAACCTAAACCATTAATTTCATAATAATTCTTTTTTTTTTTAAAACTAACACCAAGTCTTTTTACTGATTGAAGACAACTCGTAACATCTTCAGATTCAAGTAAATTATAAATTTTAGATTTCCCTATTGCTTGAGACGCAAGCAAAATGCATCTTATCGAAATACTTTTATCGCCGCTAACATATATCTCTTTTTTAAAAGGATTGATTTTTTTTTTAATTTTAATGTACGTTGTCATTGATGAATTAATTTATATTAAATTCTTCACCAAAGTATTCAGTTTTTGCAATTTTATCACTTATTACTTCATTGGGACTTCCTGAGGCTATTATTTTACCATTTGATAAGATAATTGCTCTGTCAACACAATTTAGAAGATCTCTTGCCTGATGATCACAAACCACTACTGAGATTTCCTCAGTTGATTGTAAATTCATTATTATCTCTTGAAGCATTTTTATTGTTAAAATATCGAGCGCCGCAAAAGGTTCGTCTAGCAGTAAAATTTTAGGATCATTTATTAATGCCATAGCTATTATCAACTTCTTTTTTTGACCACCTGACAAGTGTTTTGCTTTTATATTCAATAATGCCTCAAATTCAAATTGTGATATTAATTTGTTAATTTTTTGATCTCTTAACTCTTTTTCTTTAATATGTATTTCTGAAACAAGTTTAAGATTATCTAATAAAGTTAGGTCATGAATTAACCCTCCATACTGTGGAACTAGAGCTAGTTTAAATTTTGTAAATCTCTCGTTTATTGGTAAATTTGTACAATTTACGCCATCAATAAAAATTTCTCCGTGGTTTGGATCTTTAAGACCTGTAATCAAATTAAAAATCGTAGACTTTCCAACTCCATTTGGCCCCAACATTCCTAATATTTCTTGCCTGTAAATTTTTAAATTCAAATTATTAATAATTTGTCTTTTATTATAAAAAACCGAAATGTTTTTTAATTCAACTATGCTTTCGTCACTTTTATAACTTTTAATTCTAAATTTTTTTATAAGCCCCATTACTTTGTTAAAACTTTGACTTTTTCTTTTGAATTAATTTTTATATCTTTAGTAATCAAGTCCATAGTAATTGTTTGCGCTTTCATAATAGAGTTATCATTTTTAACAATTACGTTATCATAAGCCACTGCTAAATTTTCTTTTATATTTAAATTGAAGTTATCACAAGTTATAATCCTTCCATCATATTTTATGACCACATTTGAATAGAATTCAGAGTTATTATTTATATAGTTATACTTTGCAAAGTCAGATGTGATATAAATATCTGGCCTTTTATTTGAAGTAATCGAACCTCTTACTTTTTCTAGATCTAAGATTTTTTTATTTTCTAAATTGGTTTTACCAAATTTAGCAAGTACTCGGAAAACATCTCCATTATTATTAGTAGTTATATGCTCTATGTCTTTTGTTAAATTAGTTACTTGATCATTTTTTTTTGTATCACTTAAATCTATTTTGTTTTTTTTTCTTAATTTAAGATTTTCATTATCAACATCAGATGATTTAGACGGATTACTTTTTTTACTCTGTTTTTCGTTTATTTCATCTGGATTATTTCCCTCGTATAAAATTTCTCTATCACTTAGGGTATTTTCATTTTCAATATTCAATACTTTTTCATTTAAAACTAAATTATTATTTTCAGGAATCGAATAAAAATAAGTGTAATAAATACCTCCCAATATTATAATTATTAATAACAAAAGTATTATTTGAAGTAAGGACTTTACAGACATTAATTGATATTTGATTTTAAAATATCATGCATATGAATTATGCCAACTGTTTTTCTTTTATTTTTATTTTGATGAACACATAGTACTGTAATTTTTTTTGAATTCATAATTGATAATGCAGAAGCAGCTAGCAAATCTTTGTTTACACTAAGTGGTTTTTTTTTCATTACTTTTTTTAATTCTAAATTGTCAAACTTATTATATTTTTGAGCTATTCTTTTTAAATCACCATCTGTAATTATCCCTTTTGTATCATTATGTTTATTTCTAACAATTAATACTCCCAATTTTTTACTATTATTAATTTTTAAAGCTTTTTTCATAGTCAAATTTTCTTTTACAAATGGAATTTTTTTTCCAGTCAACATTAAGTCTCCAACAGTTTTAAGTTTTATAGATAAATTACCGCTGGGATGTATCTTTTTAAAATCATATTTAGTAAAATTTTTATACATCATACAAGAGATTGCTATAGCATCTCCTAAAGCTAATTGTGTAGTGGTAGATGATGTAGGTACTATATTTTCTGGTCCAGCCTCTTTAATAGTAGGAGTTAAAAATGATATATCTGAATTTTTATATAATATTGAGTCTTTTTTTGAAGTAACACCAATTAAATTAATATTCTTATTTCGAGACACATATTGAATTATATTTTTTAATTCTTCACTTTGACCACTATTACTTATTAGAATTACTAAATCATTTGAAGTTATTTGACCTAAATCTCCGTGACTTGCGTTTGTAGCATCTAAGAAAAAAGATGGTGTTCCTGTAGATGAAAATGTTGCAGCCCACTTTCGAGCTATAATTCCACTTTTCCCAACTCCTGAAATAATTATTTTCCCATTTTTACAATTTAAGATTAATTTGATTAGCTTAATGAAAGATAAATTAATAAATTTTTTTAGTTTTTGTAAAGCTTTAATTTCAAATTCTATAACCTCTTCTGCTATCTTTTGAATTTTATGTTTTTTCATTTTAATGAGACCAAATATCTGATGTAAATGCAGCTAAATCTAAATTTACTCTACTGCTGATAAATTTAATTGCATCTTTATACAAAATATCTCTTTTTTCTCTTTTTAAAATATTCATAAGGCAATTGTGAATTTGGTGAAGGTAAATGACATCTTTCGCACAATATTGCAGCTGCTTATCCGATAATTTTCCACCAAAATCTGATGATTGTAAATTTTTACTTATTTCAACACCAACAAATTCTTTTATAAGATCTTTTAACCCATGTTTATCACTATAACTTCTTGCAAGCTTACTCATTATTTTTGTGCAATCAATATTTTCTACATCTATTTCAAGATATTTTTTTATAAAAAGTAAATCAGCTCTTGCGTAGTGAAATATTTTACTAATTTTTTTATTAATCAAAATTTTTTTTAAATTTGGAGCATTATATGTATCTCTATTTAATTGAATAATATGAGCATCGTTTTTTCCAGTTGAAATTTGTACTAAACAAAGATTATCCCTCTCGACATTTAGACCCATAAACTCACAATCTATAGCTATATTGTCACTTAGCATTAATTGCTCTGGCAAATCCTCTTTGTGTAATCTAATATCTATATTCATTTGATAGAATATATATATGAAACAAAAAGAAATTCTACTTTTCGGTGCATCTGGCCAAATAGGCAGAAATCTTATAAGAAAGTTAACACAAAATAACTATAAAGTAACTGCAGTTACAAGAAATGCTCATAGAACTGGTTATATAATTAAGACCCAGGCAAATCCTGGATATCTTAATTTAGTCGAAATCAAAAATTTTGATCCTGAAAAAATAGAGGAATTAATGAAAGATGCCAGTATATGCATAAACTTAATTGGAATTTTGTATGAAAAGAAAAAGAACCAATTTAAAACTATCCATACTGATTTACCTGATATGCTTTCACAGAAAGCTAATAAACTTAATATAGAAAAGTTTATACATTTATCATCATTAGGAATAGAGGAGGCGAAAAATAGTAAATATGCTATCACCAAACTAGAGGGTGAAAAAAAAATTAGAAAAAATTTTATAAATTCTATTATTTTAAAACCATCTATAGTTTATTCAGTTGATGATCAATTTACGACTAGGTTCATGACATTATTAAGTAGATTACCATTTATGCCTATATATTATAATGGTGAGACAAAGTTTATGCCGATACATGTTACTGACTTAGTTGATATAATATTCAAAACAATTCAAAGCAAAGATAATGATTTAGTTATAGAATGTATTGGTCCAGAGACCTTTACTTTTAAAGAAATTATTCAAAAACTACTAAAATCCATAAAAAAAAAAAGAATTCTTTTGCCTCTTCCTCTATCATTAGCAAATCTATCAGCTAAAATATTACAAATATTACCAAATCCCTTATTAACAGAGGACCAACTTAAACTACTAAAATATGATAATATAAAATCTGGTTTGTATAAAACTAATTTTGATTTAGGATTTAAAGCTAATAAATTATTTGATGATGAAATTAACAAATATAGTTACAACTGGAGATCTGGTGGGCAGTTTGCTACTGAAGAGAGATTAGATAAATAAAATGCTTAATTATTTGGTTATAGGTCTTTGTTTAGCTTTACTAATCTCTGTTATATATTTCTCAATAAAACCCATAAGTATGGGTATTGAAGCAAGAAGAAACTTTAAAGATACAAAACCAGAAGATATCGATGAAATAAACAATAATTCTCAAGAAAAACTTGAAAATGAAAATGGGGATAAAACATATATCTCAGAAGAAATAGTCAGGTTAAACAAACTTAGAAATGATGGCGTTTTAACTGAAAAAGAATTTGAAAAGGCAAAAGAGAAATTATTAAGCTAGGCAGATTTAATTTTTTTTTCTATAAATTTAGGCATCTCATCATCTTTATCAATGCCATCATCTTTTTTCCCTTTTGGTTGAAAAACAATCATTAAATGCAAAGGGCAGTATGAAAATTTTTCAACATTTTTCCTTCCACAAAAAGTTGCATCACTTTCATTTGGGTTTTTTTCCATATATTTACATGTATCATCTGTCAGTTCTTCAAGTGATAAATTTTTAGCTGGCTCAAAATTATTGTCTAAAAGTAATGACTTAAATTTACTTCTTCTTCCTTTTAACTTAAAGTTTTTAGAAGAATTTTTTTCACTATTTATTTTATTAGTATTTTGTAAAGTTGATCTTTTTTGAATTTTAATTGATAAATTAAGTCTATGAGCTTTTCCTATAACTGCATTTCTAGAAACTCCACCAATTATTTCAGCGATTTGACTAGCTGTTTGACCCTTTCCCCAAAGATCTTTCAATTTATTTACTTTTTCATCCGTCCAAGACATAAACTACTATATTTGGTATATAAAATATTTATTATAACATTATCTTGCACATAGTTATAATAAAACAAGTAAAATTTAAAATTTTTCAACAAACAAGCTAATAAATTTATAACTTATGGTTGAATTTTAAACTGTGAAATAAATTAAAAAAATTTATAAATAATTAATGAGTTCACTAGCAAATAATTATAAAAGAAAAAAATTATCATTTATAAAAGGCAGTGGTAGTTTTTTAATTTCTACTAACGGCAAAAAATATCTTGATTTTGTGCAAGGTATTGCAGTTAATTCATTGGGTCATTCAAATAATCACTTAAATAAAGCTATTCAAAAACAATCAAGAAAATTATGGCATGTTTCTAATGCATTCAAAATTCCTGAAGGTGAAAAATTAGCTAATAGATTGGTAAAAAGAACTTTTGCTGACTCTGTGATATTTCAAAATAGTGGAGCTGAAGCAACTGAAGCTGCTATAAAAGTTGCTAGAAGATATTTTTATTCATTAGGAAAACCAAAAAAAACAAAAATAATTTGCATAAAAAATTCTTTTCATGGAAGAACATTGGCTGCAATTCATGCAAGCGGCTCAAAAAAAATGACAGAAGGATTTGGCCCAAGAATACCAGGCTTTGATCATTTCAATTTTGGCGATCACAAAAAACTAAGAAATTTAATTAACAAAAATACTGCAGCAATTATGATTGAGACTGTTATGGGAGAAGGAGGAATAAAAGTAATCCCTAATTGGTGTATAAAAGCTATAAGAGATCTTTGTGATAAAAAAGGAATTCTTTTAATTTTAGACGAGGTTCAATGTGGAATTGGTAGATCCGGAAAATTTTTTGCTTTTGAATATGCTAGAGTTAAACCAGACATTGTTCCAATTGCTAAAGGAATTGGGGGTGGTTTTCCAATTGGAGCTGTTTTGATGACAAAAAAAGTTGCAAAAGCAATGGTACCAGGCACACACGGATCAACATTTGGAGGTAATCCACTGGCCATGTCAGTTGGGAATGCCGTTCTAGATAAGATAGACAGTAATTTACTTAACAATGTAAAAAAAATGTCTAAATATTTTATCTTAAAATTAAATATTTTAAAAAAAAAATATCCAAAAATTATAAAAGAGATCAGGGGCATAGGTCTTTTAATTGGTATACAACTTTGGGAAGACCAAACTAATTTTATAAATAAATTAATGGAAAATCAACTCCTTACGATTAGAGCAGCTGAAAATGTCATAAGAATTTTACCCCCGTTAAATGTAAAAAAAAGTGAGATTGATACAGCCTTAAAAATTATCAGCAAAGTTTGTAATGATATAAAATGAAACACTTTATTAATTTAAAAGATATTCCTAGTAAAGATCTTAGAAAAATAATTGTTGATGCGAAACAAAGAAAAAAACAGAGAAAAAAATTAAATACTTTAGACCCAGATAAAGGATCGCCTCTTAAAGGTAAAATGCTAGTACAAATGTTTGAAAAAGCTAGTTCTAGAACAAGAATAAGCTTTTATTTGGCTATTAAACAGCTTGGAGGTGGAACATTGACACTTAGATCTAACGAACTTCATCTTGGACAAGGTGGAGAGACGATTGCAGATACTGCTAAAATTCTATCTACTTATGGAGATGGTTTCGTATTGAGAACTGATGATGATAAAAAAATTGAGGATTTTCAAAAGTATTTAACCATACCAATAATAAATGGTTTAAGTCCATCATCTCATCCAACTCAAGTGTTATCAGATATTTTCACTGTTGAAGAAATAAAAAAAAAACCAATATCAAAACTAAAAATTTGTTGGATTGGAGATTCTAATAATGTTTTGGACAGTTTAATTGCAGCATCTGTAAAGTTTTCTTTTAAATTAAGCATTGGATGTCCAAAAAAATTTGCACCTAGCAAAAAGATTAAAGATTGGGTAAGTAAAAATAAAAAAAAAATCTTTATTTATCACGATCTAAAAAAAGCAGCCCTAGATGCAGACGTAATTTTTTCTGATAAAGTAATATCTCTAAATGACAAAGTGAACAAAAAAAGAAAAAAACAACAGTTTAAAAAATTTAAAATTAAAAAAGAGATATTTAATTATACGAAAAAAAATTGTATTTTTTTGCATTGCTTGCCAAGAGGAGATGAAGTTGAGGAGACTGTATTTCTGGGAAAAAATTCTCACGTATGGCAACAAGCATTGAACAGAGTTCATGTTCAAAAAAGTATTCTATTGTATTGTTTTGGGAAACTAAGGTAAAGGTAGTGGATTATCTGAATTTTCGTTAAGATACAAAATGACTGATGCCCTGTCTTTTTCTTTTCTTAATCCAGCAAATGCCATCTTAGTGCCCTTTATATAACTTTGAGGTTTTTTTAAATAACCATTCATCTCTTCAAATGTCCAATTTTTGTCATATGCTACCATTGCTTTTGAATATTTGTAATCTTGTTTTGATGCAACTTTTCTTCCTATTACACCATACAGTGCTGGTCCGATTTTATTTTCTCCACCTTTATTTACTAAATGGCAAGCAGAACATTTTTTGAAAACCTTCTCTCCATGAGAAACATCTCCTAATGCAAGTAATGCAGAAATATCAACTTTTTCCTCAATTTTCTCAGCTATTGAACTTGAAATTTGATTGCCTTCCTGTATTTCTACTTTGTAAGCCGATTTCTCAGGTTTATCTACATGGAAAGCAATATCCGAAATTTTCCCTATTCCGATTACAATTAGTGCAATAAGAAGTACTGCTGCAATAATTTTATTTATTTCAAATGAATCCATTATTTCTTTTTATTAAGGTCGTATAACATGTTAAACAAAATTTATACGAAATTTAATTTATAAATTTGCGTCTCAAAGACGCATAAAATATGAATATATGAGTAATTCAATTATAATAATCCCATCAAGGTTAGCAGCAACAAGACTTCCTCAAAAGCCATTAATTAAAATTAATAATAAAACTCTAATTATGCATGTATATGAAAAAGCTATACAAAGCCAAATTGGAGAGGTTTATGTTGCAACCTGTGACGAGGAAATAGCCTCAGAAGTAAGAAAAAATGGAGGTAAATTTATAATGACAAATATAAATCACACAAATGGTACCGATAGAGTATTTGAAGCCTCTCAAAAATTAGATTTAAAAGATACAGATTTTATCATGAATCTCCAAGGTGATGAACCAATGATAAATCCTTTCGATTTAAAAAATTTAAATAAATTATCAAAAGAAAAAAACTTAAATATTTCAACATTAGCATATAACATCGAGAAAAAAGAAGATTATAACAATGAAAATATTGTAAAAGTTACTACAAAAAAAAAGATATCAGATAATTCAACATCAGAGGCTTTGAATTTTTATCGAGTTATCAAAGAAGATAAATTTAAAAATATATACCATCATTTTGGGATATACTTATACAGATATTCAGCTTTAAAAAAATTTGTTAATTTTAAAAAAAGTAAAAATGAAATCGAAGAAAAACTGGAGCAACTAAGAGCAATAGATAATAATATGGAAATAGAGGTAATATTAGCAAATTTTTTTTCCTCTGGTATTGATACTAAAAAAGATCTAGACGAATACATAAAATTATTGAATAAATAACAATATGAAAATTGTATATCAGGGAATTGCTGGGAGTTATAGTGAGAGTTGTGCAAAATATATGTTTCCAAATATAGAAACCATTCCCTGCAAAACTTTCGACGAATGTTTTGAAAAGGCAAATAAAGATAGTAATATTAGAGCAATAATACCAGAGTCAAACAAAACTACAGGAAATATTGGAGTAGAATATTTAATTTTTAAACATAGGTTAAATATTTACGAAGAATATTTTTTCCCAATCAATCATAATTTGATTGGTATAAAAGGGTCGAAAATACAAGACATTAAAAATATTTATTCACATGCTCAAGCGTTAAGCCAATCCTCAGAATTTATTAAAAAAAATAAATTTTCTGCTAATGTTAGAGCTGATACAGCTGGTTCTGCTAAATATGTATCAGAAGAAGGAGATAAATCAAAAGCTGCAATTGCATCAAAATTGAGCGCTAAAATTTATGACTTAGAAATTTTAAAAGAGAATATACAGGATGATAATGATAACTACACTAGATTTTTGATAATGGGTAAAGATATAATTCAGCCAGAAATTGATAAAAATAATTTCATTACATCATTTTTATTTAAACTAAGAGATAAGCCGGCAGCTTTGTATTCTGCTTTATCTGGTTTTGCTATTAATGGAGTGAATATGACGAAACTTCAAAGTTTCCCAGAAAAAAATTCATTTTCGTCATTTTTTTTCTTATGTGATATTGATGGACATTTGGACAATAAAAAAATAAAAAATTCGCTTGAGGAGCTTGCTTTCCACTGTGAAGATATGCACGTACTAGGTGTCTACAAAGCACACAAATTTAGAGAAAAAAAATAATTAACTTTATTGTAGATTAGAAAAAATTATTGTTATAATACAATTGGAGGCCTTCCAGGTGGGATTACCATGAACTCCCCCAGACTTGAAAAAGAGCAAGGGTAATGAGTTTTTTCCAGGTTGGTTGGTCTCCTATTATGACAATAAAATCTCAAGTTCTGGCATTAAAATATCGACCCCAAACATTTAAAGATTTGATTGGGCATGAGGAAATTGCCACTACAATTTATAATTCTATTAAAAATAATATTTCAGCTAATGCTTTTTTGTTTACCGGTATAAGGGGCATTGGAAAGACTACGTTTGCAAGAATTGTTGCTAAAGCATTGAATTGTGAACAAGCACTTGAGAGCATTTGTAAAAAAAAATGTGATCAATGCGATCCTATAGCAAATTCTAATCACATTGATGTTCTTGAAATGGATGCAGCAAGTAAAACAGGGGTAGATGATGTTAGGGAGCTAATAGAATTTTCTAGATACCCACCATCGACATCAAAGTTTAAAATTTTTATTATCGATGAGGTACATATGCTAAGTAAGCAAGCATTTAATGCATTACTAAAGACATTAGAAGAACCTCCAAAATATTTAAAATTTATTTTTGCAACTACAGAAGTTAAAAAAATTCCTATTACTGTTATATCCAGGTGTCAAAGGTATGATTTATCAAGAATTAAGTCTGAAGAATTATTTGTTTATTTAAAAAATATAACAATAAAAGAACAAAAGGATGTTGAAGATAATGCAATTAAATTAATAGTCAAATTATCAGAAGGCTCCGTAAGAGATGCATTATCTTTACTTGATAGAGCAACTATTTCTAATAATGAAAATTCCCTTACATTTGAAGATGCTCAAAAAATCTTTGGTTATGTCAATAAAAATTCGTACATAACTTTATTAGAAATAATTTTATTAGGTCATGAAAATGAAATAATAAATCATTACAGAAAATTGTACAATTCAGGTATTGAACCCATCTTATTTCTAAACGATTTCCTAGAAATATTATATTATTTAAAAAATATATCAAATATAGAGAAAGAGGGGAGCAATATTACATTAAACGATAGTGATTATAAAAAAATTACTTCTTTATCAAAAAAATTGAATTCAAATACAATATTATTATTTTGGGAATTTACATTAAAAACATTAAAAGAAATAAATATAGTTGCTAATCCAAACTTATTAATTGAAATGTATCTTATCCAGTTAACTTATTTAAAAAAAAAAAATGTAAAACAAAATAATCATCAAAATAAAATAAAAAACACTCCAATAAAAGATATAGATGTAAACAATACTATTAATAAAGATTTTGTTAATCAGATTAAAAATATTAAACAAGAGGAGGAAAAAATTGAAAAAGAGAATTCTTTAGAGATTAACAGTTTTGAAGATTTAATTAAAATGTGTATTCAAAAAAAAGAGATGAAACTAAAATATGAATTAGAAAATAATGTAAACTTAGTTTCTTTTTCAAATACGAATATCGAAATCTCTTTTAATGATAGGCTAAATAAGAGTTTTGTAAAAGATTTATCTGAAAAATTATATGTTTGGACTAAAAACCGTTGGCTGATTTCTTTTTCAAAGGAAAAAGGTGAGATGAGTGAAAAAGAGAAAAAGAAAGGTCTTAAAAAAAAAAAAATTAAAGAGTATGAAGGCTCAAATGAGTATAAAAACTTGTTGAAAGCACTTCCTGATATTGAATTAATTGATATTGAAAAAATAGATGACTGATTTTAATAAAATTCTTGAAAAAGCAAAAGAGTTAGAAAAAAAAATGAAAGAAAGTCAGGAGAATCTTAAAAAAATCGAGGTTGTCGGCGTGTCCGGAGGAGATGTGGTTAAAATTACGCTTAACGGAGATGGTGAAATGACTAAAATTTTATTAAGTGATAAAGTGCTGAAAGAAGATAAAGAGATTGTTCAAGATTTAATCACTGCCGCACATAATGATGCCAAAAATAAATTAAAATCAAAAACTTCTGAAGAAATATCCAAAGCAACTGGTGGATTAGGTATGGCTGGATTTAAATGGCCTCTATAATAAAATGCAAAATCTACCTGAAATAGATAATTTAATTAAACTTATATCTAAACTACCAGGTCTTGGACCAAAATCTGCAAAAAGAATAATTTTAAAAATGATTAATAATCGCCAAGAAATATTAAAACCTCTGGCTAATAATCTAAGTCAAGTAATAAAAAATATTGAACGTTGTAAAATATGTGGAACATTAAAACCTAATACAATTAATTGTGAATATAATAATTGTGTATTTGTAAATAAAAAATATGATAAAATTTGTGTAGTCGAGAATATTTCAGATCAATGGGCGATAGAAAGTTCATCTATTTTTCAAGGTTATTATCATATTTTAGGTGGCACCATCTCTGATAGCGCTAACGGTAATAATAGAGAAAATTTGCTGATCAATTCTTTAATAGAAAGAATAAAAAATGATAAAATTAATGAAGTGATTTTAGCAACCAGCGCTACTGTTGAAGGACAAACTACTGCTTTTTATATTCAGGATAGTTTAAAAAGTATAAATGTAAAAATTTCGAAATTAGCTCAAGGACTACCAGTTGGTGGAGAAATAGAAACTTCGGATGATGGAACGCTTATATCTGCCTTTAAAAATAGAAGAGATTTATAAATTTAAAATTAGCTTTTTTTTATCAGTCTATTTAAATGCAATAGAGGCTCAGTATAACCTGATGGTTGTGACTTGCCATGGAAAATCAATTCACATGCCGCCTTAAAGGAGATTGACTTATCGTAATTTGGAGACATTTTTTGATATTCTGGATCTCCTTCATTTTGTTTATCAACTATTTTTGCCATTTTCTTAAGAATTTCCAAAACTTGTCTATTTGAGCAAATGCCATGATGCAGCCAGTTGGCTATATGTTGCGAAGATATTCTTAGTGTTGCTCTATCCTCCATCAATCCAACATTATTTATATCTGGAACTTTAGAGCATCCTATTCCTTGGTCTACCCACCTTACTACATATCCTAAAATAGTCTGAGCTGAGTTACATAATTCGTTATTAATCTCTTCTTTACTCCAATTAGGTCTGTCAGCTATTGGAATGGACAACAAGTCATCAATGTAATTTATTTTATTATTATTTAATTTTTTATGTTTTTCAAAAATATTTAATTTGTGATAGTGCATTGCATGTAAAGAGGCTGCAGTAGGAGAGGGAACCCATGCGCAATTTGCACCAGCTTCAAGATGTGATATTTTTTGATCTATCATATCTTTCATTTTATCTGGCATAGCCCACATACCCTTACCTATTTGCGCAACACCTGAAAATCCACATTTTAAACCAACATCAACATTGTTATCTTCATATGCAGCTATCCACTTTGATTTTTTCATGTCACCTTTTTTTATCATTGGACCTGCTTCCATTGACGTGTGCATTTCATCTCCAGTTCTATCCAAAAAGCCAGTATTTATAAAAAAAACTCTACTCTTTAATGTTCTAATACATTCTTTTAAGTTTACAGATGTTCTTCTTTCTTCGTCCATAATACCGCATTTAATAGTATTTTTTTCAAGTTTTAAGACTTCCTCAACTCTAGTAAATATTTTATCTGTAAAAGCAGTCTCTTCAGGTCCATGCATTTTTGGTTTTACAATATATATAGAACCTGTTCTTGAGTTACCTTTTCTTTTTAAATCATGAATTGCTGCAGCAGTTGTAATAAATGCATCCATTATACCTTCTGGGACTTCAGAACCATCTTCTAAAATAATTGCTGAATTTGTCATTAGATGACCAACATTCCTAATTAAAAGTAAACTTCTACCGTGTAACTTTTCTTTTTTATTGTCTTTTGAAATGTAACTTCTATCTGGATTGAGTTTTCTTTCTAAAGTTTTCCCATCTTTTTCAAAGATAGATTTTAGAGTTCCTTTCATCAAACCTAACCAATTTCTGTAACATAAAATTTTATCTTCCGAGTCTACTGCTGCAACACTATCTTCGTTATCACATATTGTAGATATTGCAGATTCTATAATTATATCACTTATTCCTGCAGCATCCTGAACAGCACTAAAAGCTTTAGGATTAATTATTATTTCAATTTTTAAATTATTGTTTTCTAAAATTATTGTTGTTGGATTATTAGGTTCTCCTCTGTATCCAATAAATTTATTTTTATCTGCTAACTCATACTCTTTATTGTCTTTTAATATTTTTAAGTTATTTCTATCTATTTTAAATCCATTTATATCTCTCCAATGAATTTCATTGATAGAGAAATGATCATTTAAAAAATTACGCGCAAATTTAATTACTTCTTGTCCCCTCAGAGGATCGTACTTTTGACTACCTGTTTCTTCAGATTCAATTAAATCTGTACCATACAAACTATCATAAAGACTTACCCATCTAGCATTAGCAGCATTTAATGTATATCTAGAATTCATTATTGGAACTACAAGTTGAGGACCTGCAATACTGGAAATCTCACTATCAAGATTTTTTGTATCTATTTTAAAATCGTTTCCTTCTTTATTTAAATATCCAATTTCTTTTAAAAAATTCTTGTACTCTTGATGATTAAATTCTCCATTTTTATTTTTTTTTAACCATAAATCAATTTCGGATTGAAGAGTTTCTCGAATTTCCAATAGCTTTTTATTGATTGGTGCAAGTTCATTAATACTTTTATCAAATCCATCCCAGAAATCTTTTTCGTTAATATCTAATCCTGTAAGAAGTTCATTATTTACAAAATCAGCCAAATTCTTTGAAACAGATAAAGTTTTAATTTTAATAAATGAATCGCTCATAATTTTTAAAAATTAGAAACCGTTGTATATGATAATCAATAAATTATGTCATTAGTTTATTTAAAAAAATGTTATTTTTCATACGAAAAGAATATAATTTTTGTAATTTGATCATTTTATCGCCTAAAAATTATATATAATAAAGCAATGAAAAATTATTTAAATTTTGAGACTGATATAAAAAACTTAGAAACAGAATTAGATAAATTAAAAGATCCTTATAATCAAGATGGCATTTCAGAAGTTGATACAAGTAAAATAACTGACTTACAAAATGAAATAGATAAAAAACTCAAAGATGTATATTCAAATCTTGATGCATGGCAGACGACATTGGTTGCGAGACATGAGGATAGACCTAAATCAAAATTTTTTATAGATAATTTATTTGATGAATTTATTTCACTTTCAGGAGATAGATTTTATGGAGAAGATAAATCGGTAATTTGTGGTTTTGGTAAGTTTAATTCTAAGTCAGTTTTAGTAATTGGACAGGAAAAAGGTGAAAATTTAGATTCAAGAATTGAGAGAAATTTTGGAATGATGAGACCAGAAGGTTACAGGAAAACGATAAGGTTAATGAATTTAGCTAATAAATTTAAAATACCAATTATTAATTTTGTTGATACTCCAGGTGCTTATCCTGGAGTTGGTGCTGAGGAAAGAGGACAGGCCGAAGCAATTGCAAAGTCTATTGAATGTTCTATGCAACTGACTGTTCCAACTTTATCTATAATTATAGGTGAAGGAGGTTCTGGTGGTGCTATTGCATTAGCATCTTCTAGTAAAGTATTGATGTTAGAAAATGCAATATATTCAGTAATATCTCCAGAGGGATGTGCAACTATACTTTGGCGAGATCCAACAAAGACTTTAGAAGCTGCAAAAGCAATGAAACTTTCAGCGAAAGATCTTTTAAAACTAGAAATTATAGATGAGATAATACCCGAACCTTTGGGCGGTGCGCATCGAGATAAAGATCTTATTTTAGATAATGTACGTAATGCTATTGATAGAAACTTAAGTAAATTTCTAACATTAAATGAGGAAGAAATATTAAATCAAAGAAAGAATAAGTTTTTAGATATTGGAAGAAATAAAGGTTTCACCACTAATGCAGCGCATCAAGATAAACTTACTATTAAAAATAACCTCTTTCAAAATTTGATTATAAAATTTAAATCGAATAAAAAATTATTTATTTCAACTACATCAATTCTTTTATTATTAATTTTATTAACAGTGATTTTTTAATTTATAAGGCACCGCAGCAGTGTTTATATTTTTTCCCAGATCCACACGGGCAAGGTTCATTTCTTCCAATTTTACTTTTTGCAATTGATTTCAAGTTTTCTTTCAGTTTGTTTTGAGAATTATCATCCTCTTCTTTTTGTATTATTTTTAAATTTAAAAGCATTGTGACAAGATCAGTTTTTAATTTTTCCAGTAAATTTTCAAATAATAGAAAAGCTTCTTTTTTGTACTCCACTAAAGGATCTCTTTGTCCATAAGATCTTAAACCAATTACTTGTCTTAATTGCTCTAGGTATTGAATATGTGATTTCCAATTTTGATCTATAATTTGTACCAATATTCTTTTTTCAATTTCTTTTCCTTGTTCAATACCTAATAAATTATTTCTTTCATCTCTGTTATTTATAAATTTATCCTTTATTTTTTTTTCCATTGATTTTATATCTGAATTTAAAATTTCACCCAACTCATCATCAGTTATTGATTTACCCAAAGTCTGTTTTAAAGCTTTTGGAAATTCTTTAGAATTAGGAGATTTTTCATGTAATATTTTTTGTCTTTTTAAATTTTCTAAAACTTCTTCTAGGAAAATATCTGAATAATTCTCATCTTCTTTACCATCTATTACATTTTTTCGTTGTTCAAAAATTACATGTCTTTGGTCATTAAGAACATTATCAAATTTAATAAGCGTTTTTCTTATATCAAAGTTTCTTGCTTCAACTTTTTGTTGAGCTCTTTCAATCGCTTTATTTATCCAAGGATGATCAATGCTTTCACCATCTTTAAGACCAAGCTTTTCTAGCATTGAATTCATGGTTTCTGAGCCAAACAATCTCATCAAGTCATCTTCTAAACTTACAAAAAATATTGAACTTCCTTCATCTCCCTGTCTTCCAGATCGTCCTCTTGCTTGGTTATCAACTCTTCTACTTTCCATTCTTTCTGTTCCAATAACAAATAAACCCCCCCTTTTTTTTACATCCTCTTTTTCAGATTGATCTTGTCCACCTAACTTAATATCAACACCTCTTCCCGATATACTTGTTGTAATAATTACTGAATTTGTTTTACCAGCATTTGCAATAATATCTGCTTCTTTCTCATGATTTTTAGCATTTAAAACAATATGTTTTATTTTCTCATTTTCTAACAAATTCGAGTAATGCTCAGATTTATTTATGCTAGATGTGAAAACCAACAGTGGTTGTCCAATTTCATTACATTCTTTTATTTTTTGAATGATTGCATTGTCTTTTTCTAAACTTGTTCTAAAGATTTGGTCATTAAGATCGTTTCTTATCATTTCTTTATTGGTAGGTATCTGTAAAACAGGCAAGTTATAAATTTCAAAAAATTCAGCAGATTCTGTTTGTGCTGTTCCTGTGCAACCTGCTAATTTATCATACAACTTAAAAAAATTTTGATAGGTTATTGATGCCAGTGTTTGATTTTCAGCTTTAACTTCTATTTTTTCTTTAGCCTCTAAACTCTGATGAAGTCCATCACCAAATCTTCTACCTGGCAGTTGCCTACCTGTTTGTTCATCAATTATAATTATTTCGTTATCTTTAACTATATAATCTCGTCCATTCTCAAATAAATAATTTGCCCTTAATGCTTGGTTTACATGATGAACTAAATGTAAATTTTCTGGGTCATAAAAATTGTTATTTTTTAAAATACCAGCATCAGAAAATATTTTTTCAACATTATCAATCCCTTCATTTGTTAAGAGTATATTTTTTTCTTTTTCATCTAATTCAAAGTCTGTTTTTTTCAAATTTTTAATTAATTTATCTACAGCAATATATTGCATAGTTTTATCTTCTGCCGCTCCAGAAATAACTAAAGGAGTTCTTGCTTCATCTATTAAACAAGAGTCAATCTCATCAACTATCGCGAAGTTGTGCTTCCTCAAGACCATCTCATTTTTTGAATATTTCATGTTGTCTCTTAAAAAATCAAAGCCTAATTCACTGTTAGTGGCATAAGTTATATCTTTGTTATAATTTTCTTTGCGTTCCTCATCTGACTGGTTTGAGTTTATATATCCACAGCTCAAACCCAAAAAATTGTAAATTTTACCCATATTTATACTATCTCTTTTTGCCAGATAATCATTTACGGTAACTATATGAACACCTTTTTTTTCTAATGCGTTAAGGTATGCAGCAAGAACTATAGTAAGTGTTTTGCCTTCACCAGTTTTCATCTCTGCAATCTTATTCTCATGTAACGCAATACCTCCAATTAGCTGGACATCAAAGTGTTTTTCGTTGTTAATTCTTTTCGAAGCCTCTCTTACCAATGCGAATGCCTCAGGTAATATATCGTTTAATTTTTCTCCTTCTTTTAATCTAGAAATAAATTCATTTGTTCTTAAAGGAAATTCATTATCCTCAAATTTACTAACCTTACTTTCTTTAAGATTAATCTCATCTACAATTTTTTGAATTCTGTCTAATTCTTTTTGATTGCCACTTTTTATAAATTTACTAATAATGTTTAATGGATTAAGCATATTTTTGATGTTTTAATAGTTATAGATTATATAGTTATTTATTTAAAAAATTAAATAGCATGGATTTTGGTATAAACAACTTTTTTGATAAGAAGCATAAGGACTCTAAAATAGGACATTTTCAAGATCTTGAACATATTGATGGATTATCTATCTCAACAATTAGCTGTGGTCTTTATAACAAAAAAAGAGACGATTTAGTTTTATTTTATTTTAGGGATGGAGCAAGTTATGCAAATGTATATACAAAATCTAGTTTAGTATCTGAAAATATAAAATGGAATAAAAAAATAAAAGAAAAAAAAATTTATGGCATTTTAATCAATACAAGAAACGCAAATGCTTTAACAGGAAATGATGGCTATAACTCTCTTAAAAAAATTTCCTTAAATTTGTCAAAATTATTAACATCAAAACAAATAGAAGATGAGGAAAAGCCAAGAGAAATTAAACCAAACCAAATATTATTTGCTTGCACAGGCACCATAGGGGAAAAATTTCCTGAAAATGAAATTTTAAGTAACACTAAAAACTTAGTTGATAAAATAAAATACAATCAAAATAAACTAATTTGGATCAAAGCAGCTCTTGGGATTATGACAACAGACACCAAACCAAAATTATCAATGGCAGAATGTAAGATAGCTGGTTCCGATGTAAAAATATATGGAGTTGCAAAAGGATCAGGAATGATCTTTCCAAATATGGCAACAACTTTAGGATTTATTTTTACCGATGCCAATATTTCTTCATCAATTTTGAAACAAATACTTAATCTAAATATTAAGACTACTTTTAATGCTATAACATGCGATGGGGATACTAGTACAAATGACATGGTGTCAATATTTTCAACAGGTAAAGCAAACAACAAAGAGATAAAAAGTTTTAAAGATCCAAAATTAAAGCAATTCATTAGTAGCGTTCATCAGGTCATGTTAAACTTAGCAAAAAGAGTTGCGAGCGATGGCGAGGGAGCAACAAAATTTGTTACCATTAAATGCATTAATAGCAAAACTGAGAAAGATGCAAAAAATATTTGTTTCTCAATAGCTAACTCACCATTAGTTAAAACAGCAATCTTTGGAGAAGATCCTAATTGGGGTAGAATTGCAATGGCAATCGGAAAAAGTGGTGTGACTGTTAAACAAGAAAAATTAACTATATTAATGGGATCTAATATTATCCTTAAAGATGGAAAATTAGATAAAAATTACAACGAAAATATCCTTAGTGATTATATGAAAAATGAGAATATAGAGATAACAATTGATCTATCTATTGGAAGTAAAAAATTTACAGCTTATACTATGGATTTATCTAAGGAATATATTGAAATTAATTCTGATTACAGATCTTAGGTATTGAAATCCTATAAAATGTAATTAAGTCATTTCAATGATTAAGTATTTATTAAATTGTAAAAATTGCAGTCTTGAGTTTGAGAGTTGGTTTGCTAGCTCAAAAGAATTTGATAAATTAAAAAAATTGAAGCTTCTTAGTTGTCAGCAGTGTAATTCTCAAAAAATTGAAAAGTCTTTGATGAAGCCAAATTTAGTTAATTCTAACTTCAAACAAGACAAAGCTTACAAGAATTATAAAAATGTGAAAAAAAAATTAAGAGAATATCAAAAATTTGTAAAAGAAAACTTTGAATATGTTGGAGAAAATTTTGCTTATGAGGCCAGATCTATTCATTACAGTAAAAAAAAGAATAAAAAAAATATTTTTGGCAAAGCATCAATTGAAGATGTTAAGGAACTAAAAGAAGAAGGCATAGAGACATCAACCATTCCATGGATTGAAGATAAGGAAAATTAACTCTTTTTGTACTTTGTTATATAATTTACAGATTTGTCATTTGAAAGTTTCCACTTATTTAAAAGTGGATTAAATTTAACCCCATCAATACTTTTTAATACAAGTGAATTTTTATTGCAGATATTTTCTAGATTTTCAGGTTTTACAAATTTATTCCAATCATGTGTTCCGATTGGAAGCCATCTTAAAATATATTCAGCTCCTATTATTGCAAATATATAAGATTTTAATGTTTGGTTTAAGGTGGCAACGAACATTAAACCATTGTTTTTTAAAAATTTTGTACTTTGATTAATAAATTTAGGAATATTTTCGACATGTTCAACTATTTCCATATTGAGAATTACATCAAATTTTTTTTCATAATTGAAATTCTCTGGAGACCTATTATGATATTCAATGTTTAAATTGCTTCTTTTTAAATGATGTTTCGCAATATCAATATTTTTTTTGGACGCATCGATACCTACAACTTCTGCTCCAAGTCTTGCTAAAGGTTCAGATAATAAACCTCCTCCACATCCAATATCAAGAATACTTATTCCCTTTAAAGGTTTGTGATTTGATGAAATGTTAAAATCTTTAATAATATTGTTTTTTATGTACTCTATTCTAATTGGATTAAATTTGTGAAGTGGTTTAAATTTTCCATTAGGATTCCACCATTCTTCAGCAATTTTGCTAAATTTTTCTACTTCTTCTTTGTTTATAGTATTATTGCTCATTCTTTATTGACATTATAAATAAGATGTATTTTATCAATATTATAAAGCTTGTAAATAAAACTACCAATGAAAATTATTGTATTAAAATTTGGCGGTACTTCAGTTGGGTCAATTCAAAGAATTAAAAAAGTATCAAAAATAATTAAATCTTACTCAAAAAAATATAGAGTAATAGTTTTGTCATCTGCAATGAGTGGTACTACTAATAAGTTGATAAATATGTCAAAAAATATCAGTGAAATTTTCCCCGATAATGAATATGACACTCTGGTTTCTGCTGGTGAGCAGATTTCGTGCTCGTTGCTAGCAGGTCAACTGGTTGCAAATGGTATGAATTCTAGATCTTGGATGGCTTGGCAAGTACCAATCTTAACGGAGGGTAAACATAAATATTCAAGAATAAAATATATAAATAAATCTAAAGTTTTAAAATTTCTAAAATCTGGTGGAATTCCGATCATAGCTGGCTTCCAAGGTATAGATAAAAATTTAAATATAACAACTATTGGTCGAGGTGGATCAGACTCAAGTGCAATTATGATTGCAAAGTTTTTTAAAGCAGAACGATGTGTAATATATACAGATGTTGAAGGGGTATATACTACCGATCCAAATAAACTAAATTCAGCAAAAAAAATCAAAAATATATCTTATGAAGAAATGTTAGAAATGGCCTCATTGGGCTCAAAGGTTATGCAACCACATTCAATACAAGATGCGAGATTAAATAGGATTAACATTGAGGTAAAATCATCATTTATTAATAAAACAGGTACATTAATAACTAAACGAAAAAATATTATTAATCATAAAATTATAACTGGAATTTCTTCTACCGATAATGATGCAAAAGTAACATTGTTGGGAGTCAAGGATAGACCGGGGATAGCAGCTTCAATATTCAAACCACTCTCTCAAAATTCAATTAATGTAGATATGGTAGTTCAAAATATATCTTCAGATGGCAAGGAAACAGATCTTACTTTTACCATTAAGTCTCAAGATTTATCTAGAACAAAAAAAATTATTAATAAAAATAAAAATATTATTTTTAAAAAAATGATTTTTGATAAAAATGTTTCAAAAGTATCGATAATCGGTGTTGGAATGATCACAACTCCAGGAGTGACATTTAGAATGTTCCAAGCGCTTGCAAAAAAAAAAATTAATATACAGGTTATCTCGACATCAGAAATAAAAATATCAGTTTTAATAAAAAAGACAAATATTATAAAAGCAATAAAATGTTTACATCAAGAATTTAAATTAGAAAAATGAAATCAGAAATAAGACCTTTTAGAAATATTAATAGAAAGAAGACAAAAGAGGTAAGTGTTGGGAAAATTAAAGTTGGAGGCGATAACCCAATTACAGTTCAGACTATGACAAATACACTTACAACTGATCATAGGTCTACAATAGAACAAATCAATAAAGTTGCAGAAGCTGGCGCAGATATTGTAAGAGTTTCATGTCCTGATAGTAATTCAACAGAATCTCTTAAAACGATAATTAAAAATGTGGATGTTCCAATCGTGGCAGATATCCATTTCCATTACAAGAGAGCAGTTGAAGCTGCTAAGAATGGTGCAGATTGTCTTCGTATAAATCCAGGAAATATTGGTGATATTAAAAGAATAGCAGAAGTTATAGCTGCAGCTAAAGATAATAATTGCTCTATTAGGATTGGAGTTAATGCGGGATCTCTTGAGAAAGATATACTTGAAAAATATAAAGAACCTTGTCCTGAAGCATTAGTTGAAAGTGCTTTAAGAAATATCAAAATAATTGAGGATATGGATTTTACAAAATTTAAAATTAGCGTTAAATCCTCAGATGTTTTTTTGTCTATAGCTGCATATAAATTGCTATCAGACAAAACAGATTATCCACTTCATTTAGGAATTACTGAGGCAGGAAGTTATCTTCCTGGAAGTATTAAAACATCTATAGGATTTGGAAGTTTATTACTAGACGGTATTGGGGACACTATAAGAGTATCTCTTTCAGATGATCCGATCGAGGAAATTAAAGTTGGAAATGAAATTTTGAAAACTTTAAATTTGAGAAATAGGGGAGTTAAAATAATATCTTGCCCCTCGTGTGCCAGACAAGCTTTTCAAGTAATTGAAACTGTAAAAGAACTCGAAAAAAGATTATCTCACATAAAAAAACCAATAACTCTCTCGATTATAGGTTGTGTTGTAAATGGTCCAGGTGAAGCAAAACAAACAGATATAGGAATAACTGGCGGTGGAAAAGATAATCACATGCTTTATTTAAATGGTTTAGAAACTGAGAAAGTAATAACTAAAGATATGATAAATAGAATTGTTACTTTAGTAGAAGAAAAAGCGTTAACAATATAAAAATAATTGATGCTCCCACCGGAAAAAGTTAAAAATCTAATTAATAGACATCATAAACTTGAACAGGAACTGTCTTCTGCTGAGATTGATAAAAAAAAGTATGCAGAAATATCAAAAGAATATTCAGATTTAAATGACATCATTAAACAAGCTAAAGAGTATTTAAATTTTAAAAAAGATACTGAGGATCTAAATAATATAATAAACGATAAAGACTCAGATAAAGAAATGAAGGAATTTGCAAGAGGTGAGCTTGAAAATTTGAAAAGTAATTTTCAAATCAATGAAAAAAAATTAAAATTATTTTTACTACCTAAAGATCAAGCAGATAGCAAGAATGCAATTATTGAGATTAGAGCTGGCACTGGAGGTCTGGAAGCCAGCCTCTTTGCATCAGATTTATATAAAATGTATGAGAAAGTATGTCAAAAAAAAAAATGGATTATAGAAATAATTTCAATCTCAAAAAGTGATGCTGGTGGCCTTAAAGAAGTAATAGCTATTATAAAAGGAAAAAATATTTATTCATCTTTAAAATACGAAAGTGGAGTTCATAGAGTACAACGAGTACCAGATACAGAAACTCAAGGGAGAGTTCATACATCTGCAGCTACAGTTGCAGTTTTGCCAGAAGCTGAGGATTTAGATATAAAATTAGATGAGAAAGATTTAAGAATTGATGTATTTAGAAGTAGTGGACCAGGGGGTCAAAGTGTTAATACCACAGACTCAGCGGTTAGAATTACCCATATTCCAACAGGTATAGTTGTAAGTCAGCAAGATGAAAAATCACAAATAAGAAATAGAGAGAAAGGATTAAAAATTTTAAGATCGAGAATTTATGACTTTGAAAGACAAAAAATTGATAAAGAAAGATCAAAAGATAGAAAAAGTAAAATTGGTACTGGAGATAGATCAGAAAGAATAAGAACATATAATTTCCCTCAGGGTCGAGTTACGGATCACAGAATTAATTTAACCCTTCATAAATTAGAAGAGTTTATGGAAGGAGAAATGTTTGAAGATATGATAGAGAGTTTAAGTTTACAAGCTCAACAAGATGAACTTAACAAATTAAACTAATGAATTATTTAGAGGCACTTTATTACGGAAGTAATGTTTTGAAATCTAACAATATTGAGAGTTACAATTTAGATGCGGAATTGTTATTATCTTTAATACTTAATTCTACGAGAGAAGAATTGTTAATTAATTTAAAAAAAAATATAAAAAATAAAGATTTTAAAAAATTTAAAAAATTAATTTTTAAAAGAAAAAAAAATAAACCAATAGCTTATATATTAAAAAAAAAAGAATTTTGGAAACTTAACTTTGAAGTTAATAAGGAAGTATTAATACCTAGGCCTGAAACTGAAATAATAGTTGATCAAGTCTTAACTTTAACAAATTTTAATTCCTCAAAACAAATAATGGACGTTGGAACTGGTTCTGGTTGTATAATATTGTCAATTCTAAAGGAAAGACCAAAATTTTATGGAACAGCTATAGATATAAGCAAAAATGCTATAAAAGTTGCAATTTCTAATGCAAAAATGCATCACTTGGAAAATAAAGTTAAATTTGTCAATATCGATATTGACAAATTTTGCTTAAATAAATATGATTTCATCGTTTCTAATCCTCCTTACATTAATAATATTAATTTAAAGAGATTAGATAAGGATGTAAGACTTTATGAACCATCTATAGCTTTGAAAGCTGGTTTAGATGGACTTGATATAATAGAAAAATTAATATTAAAAAGCAAAAAATTGTTAAAAAATAAAGGAAAATTGATATTTGAATTTGGTAAAAATCAGATTACTGATGTAACTAAAATTTTAAGAAAAAATAATTTTTACATAGATGAAATTCAAAAAGATATTTATGCCCTTCCTAGAGTTGTTGTATCCACAAATTTAAATTAATGAATAATTATCGTAATAATAGAAAAAACAGATTTAAACCGAGTAGTGAAAGAAACTATCGAAAAAGACCAATAAATGGCATCAAGAACCAAAGTGAATTTAACACAAATATAGATTTCAGACATAGGAGCCCAGGAAGGAATAATCAGAACGCAGCCAAACTAGTTGAAAAATATAGTAATCTAGCAAGAGAGGCGTTGTCATCAGGAGATAAAATTTTATCAGAAAATTATTTACAACACGCAGATCACTTCTCAAGAATTTTGAGTATACAAGAAATGAATAAATTAAATAATGATAGCAACAATGTTATCGAACAGAATTTTAAAAAAGATATTAAACCTATAGACACGCAAAAAGAAAAAAATAATAGTTTAGATACTACAGAAAAAGTAGACTAATTTAATTTTGAGATAAGGTTAGATTTAAGTACATCAATTTTAATTTTTGAAACTTCAAATCTCTTTCTTTCTTCACCTTTTAAAACTTTTCCAGAAGGAAGTTTCAATTTCTGCGAATTAATTTTCTTACCATTCTCTATAACCTCATAATGCAAATGCGGACCTGTAGACAATCCAGTGGATCCTACGTATCCGATTATTTGACCTTGTTTGACTCTTGCACCTTTTTTTATACCTCTTCCAAATTTTGACATATGAGCATAGACTGTTTGATATGTACTATTATGTTTAATTTTCACACAATTTCCACCACCACCACACCATCCTGCTTTAGTTATTTTCCCATCTCCAGATGCCATAATTGGTGTTCCTTTTGGAGCTGCAAAGTCTGTACCTGTATGCATTTTTGTATACCCTAAAATTGGATGTTTTCTTTTACCGTAAGATGAAGAAAGTCTCGCACCATTTATGGGTGTTTTCATAAGAGTTTTTCTTATACTTTTCCCATTTTCATCAAAATAATCTATTTTATTTTCCTCATATTCATATTTATAAAGCTGTAAATCTGTATCCTGTAGATTCAAATTCGCAAAGATAATTTCTCCAGTATCTACTACATTATTGTCCTCGTTTATAAATTCTTCATAAATTATTTGAAAACTATCATTTTTCCAGATGTCTCGTTGAAAGTCCACTTGAAATCCATAAAGCCTTGCAAATTCTAGTATAACATTTGCCTTTATCCCTAAATTGATAGCACTGTTATATAAGCTATTTTCAATTATTGTTTCTTTGTAAACTAAATTTTTTTTAAAGTTTTTTTTTATATTTCTTGAATTAAACTCTCCATTTGCAGAGTTTTTACTAAAAAGAACTTCATTTTTTTTATCTGTTTGTATTTTAAATTGCATAACCTTTTTGGAATATAGATTGTCAAATTTAAATTCAAACATTTGATTTACTCTCAAAATTTTTA
The DNA here is from genome assembly GCA_902595635.1 of uncultured Pelagibacteraceae bacterium. Taxonomy (GTDB): domain Bacteria; phylum Pseudomonadota; class Alphaproteobacteria; order Pelagibacterales; family Pelagibacteraceae; genus Pelagibacter. The sequence continues at coordinate 58,993 of CACJQT010000006.1, forward strand.
ATGTTCTCTCTTTTAAAATAGACTTGAGTAATAATTTTTTCTCTTCTTTACTAACATCTAATTTATTTATAATTATTTCATATGTATCCCCTGTCTGAGAAATATATTTTTTTGTTGTATATCTAGGTTCTAGATTGTTTGTGATTTCTTTAAGAGTTTTTTTAAGGTAAATATTACTTAGGCTTGACTTAATTTTGTGAGATTTCTCAATTTCACTATTTTTATAAATTGTTGAAATAATAACTCCAAATAATGTTATTAAGATTAGCCAAAAGAAAATTGAATACTCTTTTAGTCTAGTTATCCTAGAACTTTTCATTTTTGGTCGAAAAAACATTGATTTTTAAGGCTTTTTTAATCATTTATAATTTATCTAATATCTTGATTTATTAATATTATTATTTATAAGCGGACCACTCAACATTAAAAAAAATGTTAATTATTGGGTTTTAACCCAATTAGCTATTTGATTTGTTTATATTTTAAGAAGAGAAGTGTGGACGGTTAAGGTTACCAAAATTTGTCGTACACACTTCAAACATACATAAATATTATTCTTAGTATTTATGTAGAAGCTAGTGTGCGCCGTTTTTAAACTTGAGAGTTTGATCATGGCTCAGAACGTACGCTGGCGGCACGCCTTATACATGCAAGTCGAACGAAGTAGCAATACTTAGTGGCAGACGGGTGAGTAACATGTAGGTATCTTCCCTTTGGTGAGGAATAACACGAGGAAACTTGTGCTAATACCTCATAAGTCTTTACGGAGAAAGCTTTATGCGCCGAAGGATGAGCCTGCATTTGATTAGTTTGTTGGTGGGGTAATGGCCTACCAAGACTTTGATCAATAGCTGATCTGAGAGGATGATCAGCCACATTGGGACTGAGACACGGCCCAAACTCCTACGGGAGGCAGCAGTAGGGAATATTGCACAATGGAGGAAACTCTGATGCAGCGATGCCGCGTGAGTGAAGAAGGCCTTTGGGTTGTAAAGCTCTTTCGTCGGGGAAGAAAATGACTGTACCCGAATAAGAAGGTCCGGCTAACTTCGTGCCAGCAGCCGCGGTAATACGAAGGGACCTAGCGTAGTTCGGAATTACTGGGCTTAAAGAGTTCGTAGGTGGTTAAAAAAGTTGGTGGTGAAATCCCAGAGCTTAACTCTGGAACTGCCATCAAAACTTTTTAGCTAGAGTATGATAGAGGAAAGCAGAATTTCTAGTGTAGAGGTGAAATTCGTAGATATTAGAAAGAATACCAATTGCGAAGGCAGCTTTCTGGATCATTACTGACGCTGAGGAACGAAAGCATGGGTAGCGAAGAGGATTAGATACCCTCGTAGTCCATGCCGTAAACGATGTGTGTTAGACGTTGGAAATTTATTTTCAGTGTCGCAGCGAAAGCATTAAACACACCGCCTGGGGAGTACGACCGCAAGGTTAAAACTCAAATGAATTGACGGGGACCCGCACAAGTAGTGGAGCATGTGGTTTAATTCGAAGATACGCGCAGAACCTTACCAACACTTGACATGTTCGTCGCGACTTTTAGAGATAGAAGTTTTCGGTTCGGCCGGACGAAACACAGGTGCTGCATGGCTGTCGTCAGCTCGTGTCGTGAGATGTTGGGTTAAGTCCCGCAACGAGCGCAACCCTCACTTTTAGTTGCCATCATTTAGTTGGGCACTCTGAAAGAACTGCCAGTGATAAGCTGGAGGAAGGTGGGGATGACGTCAAGTCCTCATGGCCCTTACGTGTTGGGCTACACACGTGCTACAATGGCATTTACAATAGGAAGCGAGATGGCGACGTCAAGCAAATCCTAAAAAAATGCCTCAGTTCGGATTGTACTCTGCAACTCGAGTACATGAAGCTGGAATTACTAGTAATCGCGGATCAGCGCGCCGCGGTGAATACGTTCCCGGGTCTTGTACACACCGCCCGTCACACCATGGGAGTTGGTTCTACCTTAAGGCAAGGCTTTAAACCCTTGACCACGGTATAGTCAGCGACTGGGGTGAAGTCGTAACAAGGTAGCCGTAGGGGAACCTGCGGCTGGATTACCTCCTTTCTAAGGATGATTAAGAAAATTTCTTAATCTAAAAAATATAACAGGATAATGTTGACCGTCCTCATTTCTCTTCTTAAAAATTTGTGTTTCACTCTTCTGCGATAAGGGCCGGTAGCTCAGTTGGTTAGAGCACACCCTTGATAAGGGTGGGGTCGAAAGTTCGAGTCTTTCTCGGCCCACCAAAATCTGGGGGATTAGCTCAGCTGGGAGAGCGCCTGATTTGCATTCAGGAGGTCAGCGGTTCGATCCCGCTATCCTCCACCAGAAACACATAGTTATTTTAATTGTGAAAAAAATTATATTATCAATATCTATATCCGATTGTTCAAAAAATTGAGCAATCAATAAACATTCGAATAGATGAATGTTTGAAAAATTTAATTCACACAGAATTTTTTTCTGTGCATAAATTAAGCGTTTAAGGGCGTGTGGCGGATGCCTTGGCACTGAAAGCCGATGAAGGACGTGGTATACTGCGATAAGTTACGGGGAGCTGTATGCAAGTTTTGATCCGTAAATTTCCGAATGGGGAAACCCAACACTTTATGTGTTACTTTAAACTGAATACATAGGTTTAAAGAGATAACCCGGAGAACTGAAACATCTAAGTAACCGGAGGAATAGAAATCAATTGAGATTCCGTTAGTAGTGGCGAGCGAAAACGGATCAGGCCAGTAGACTTGTTAAAAAAATTTGAATAGTTTGGAAAAGCTAACCAAAGAGGGTGATAGTCCCGTATAAGTAATGTTTAACAAGTTTCTTGAGTAAAGCGGGACACGTGAAATCCTGCTCGAATATAGGGGGACCACCCTCTAAGCCTAAATACTCTTCAGTGACCGATAGTGAACTAGTACCGTGAGGGAAAGGTGAAAAGAACCCCTATTAGGGGAGTGAAATAGAACCTGAAACTGCATGCCTACAATCAGTCGAAGCTCTTTTTAGAGTGACGGCGTACCTTTTGTATAATGGGTCAGTGACTTAATTTATAAAGCAAGCTTAAGCCATCTAGGTGTAGGCGTAGCGAAAGCAAGTCTTAATAGGGCGATTAGTTTTATGAATTAGACCCGAAAACGAATGAGCTTACCATGAGCAGGTTGAATGCAAGGTAACACTTGCTGGAGGACCGAACCAGTTGACGTTGAAAAGTCTTTGGATGACTTGTGGTAAGGGGTGAAAGGCCAACCAAATTCGTAGATAGCTGGTTTTCCGCGAAAACTATTTAGGTAGTGCGTTGAATAAATATGCTTTCAGAGGTAGAGCACTAAATGGGCTAGGGGGAAGAGATTCTTACCAAACCTAATAAAACTCCGAATGCTGAAAGTAGTTCTTCAACAGACAGACTGTGGGTGCTAAGGTCCATGGTCGAGAGGGAAAGAGCCCAGACCACCAGATAAGGTCCCAAAATTGTGATTAAGTGTGAAAGGATGTGGAAATTCCTTA
>CACJQT010000006.1:67500-70420 GCA_902595635.1 uncultured Pelagibacteraceae bacterium
TGATAATTTCTAATGAAACACCAGGAAAAAATTTATCTGGAAGTGGAAATTATCTTCATGAAGTAATAACAGTTTTTTTGAAAAAAAAGATTAAGCTTTCATATTTTTTAAATACTTCTTATCTGTCTAAATCAAAAGTTAACAGATTTATTAGACCTTATAAAAAAAAAGTAAATTTTTATTTTGTGAATCAAACTAATAAAACCTCTAACTTCCTTGATAAATTTTATGGTGGCAAAAAAGATGAAATAGAAAAATATATTCAGAGAACTATACTTGTTGAAAAACCAGATGTACTATTTTTATACGGCTCTGCATCTATTTTTTGGTGTGAAAATATAATTAATGTAAAAAAATTTTGTTTTGCCACTGAAATGCCATTTGAAATTTCAAAGTTAAGATTAAAATATCAGTCAAATAATTTTTTAAAACTTTTGAAAAATATTCTTTATTTAATTAGAGGTCAATTATTTCAAAGAAAAATTGCTAATATTCTTAAAGGTGTCACTTTGATTGGACACTCATCAGAAGATTTTAGAAAAATCTTAATCAACAAATATAATTTAAAAGTAAAATATTATCGGCATCCAAATATATTTGATAAGATTGACTATAATAGTCTTGTAAAGATAAGAAAAAAAAAAATTAGAAAAAAATTTTCTATCCTAATGGTTGGAAAAATGAGTTCTATAAATTATGCACAATATAAATATTTAAATGATAAATTAATTTTTTACTTTAAAAAATATTTGAATATTAAGAATGTAAGATTAAATATAGTTGGAGCAAATAAAAATGCAAATTTTAAAAATCTTTATGAAAATAATTTTGTAGTCAATAAAGGTTTTGTTAATAATATTAGAAAAGAGTATTTAAGTAATGATATAATTTTATCCGCTTCACCAATGAGTGCTGGATTAAGATCTAGATTACATGAAGCATTTAATTTAGGTTGTGTTGTTATTTGTACAAAATTTGATGCTTACTCAGATCCTACTTTAAAAAATAATTATAATTGCTTAGTTTCAAAAAATTCAAAAGATATTGTTAATAATATAAATTATTTGATGAATAATAAAAAAAAATACTATGAAATTCAAAAAAAAGCATTTTACACAGTTAAAAATGAACTTAATACTTCAAAAATTGTTCAAGAATATCTAAAAGATATAAAAAAAATTAAAAAAAAATGAAGAAAAAAGTATTTATAACAGGTATCACAGGAATGGTTGGTTCTCATCTTTTAGATTTTTATTTTGAACACACTAATTTCGAAATTCATGGCTTGATAAGATGGAGAAGTTCTTTAGAAAACATTGAACAACACCTTGATAGAATTAATAATAAAAAAAGAATATTTCTTCATTATGGGGATTTGAAAGACGATAAATCTTTAAATGATATAATTAAATTAGTTAGACCAGATTTTGTTCATCATCTTGCTGCGCAAAGTTTTCCAAAAACTAGTTTTGATATACCGATAGACACTTATGAAACAAATATTCTTGGTACTTCTAAATTATTAGAGGCTATAAAAAATTATTCAAATAATGCTTTAATTCATGTTTGTTCATCTTCTGAAATTTTTGGGCGTGTACCAAAAAATAAGTTGCCTATTGACGAAAATTGTACATTTCATCCAGCATCACCATATGCTATTTCAAAGATTGGGACTGATAGTGTGGCTCAATTTTATCATGAAGCTTATGGTTTAAAGGTTTTGACTACAAGAATGTTTACTCATACAGGTCCTAGAAGAGGAGATGTATTTGCCGAATCATCTTTTGCAAAACAAATAGCAATGATAGAAGCAGGATTATTAAATCCAGTAGTTAAAGTTGGAAATCTTGACAGTTTGAGGACGGTTTCTGATGTAAGAGATGCAGTAACAGCCTATTTCATGCTTTTAAGTGTTAAACCAATTCCTGGTGAAATTTACAATATTGGAGGAGATTATGTATGTAAAGTTGGTGATATTTTGAAATATCTAATCAATTTGTCTAGCAAAAAAATAACTTACAAAGTAGATAAATCTAGATTAAGGCCTATTGATGCAGATTTACAAATACCAAATACTAAAAAATTTAGGAAACACACTAAATGGAAACCTAAAATTAAATTTGATCAGACTATAAGAGATTTATTAGATTATTGGAGATATAAGATTAATATTAATAAAAAAAAATATTTACAAAGATGAAAAAAAATAAAACTAAAAAATTTGATGCAATTATACTTTCGAGTGAAAAAGAAAAAAATAAATTATCAAATATGTCTCAAATGTTAAAAAAAAGTAATATACCTGAAGATGAAATTTTAAGTAATTTAGGATTATTTTTAACTTCAAAAAATTTTGGTAGAATGCTTTTTTTTTATGAGATTTATAAAAAAATTTTAAATACCCATGGATCAATATTAGAATTTGGAGTTAGATGGGGCCAGACTTTGAACCTAATGGTTTCTCTAAGGGGACTATTGGAGCCATTCAATAGGCATAGAAATATTTATGGATTTGATACATTCAGTGGTTTTAAAGGAATCTCTAAGAAAGATGGAAAATTACATCAAAACAAAGAAGGTTCGTTTGGTGTAACAGATAATTATTTTGATTTTTTAAATCTTTTACTAAATCAAAATGAAAGCTTGAACCCTTTATCTCATATAAAAAAATTTGAGCTAATCAAAGGAGATGCAATAAAAACAATACCTAAATTTTTTAATAAAAATAAACATTTGATTGTGTCTTTAGCTATTCTAGATTTTGATATTTATAAACCAACAAAAGAAGCACTTATTCATTTGAAAAAAAGAATGCCAAAGGGTTCAATAATTGTATTTGACGAATTGTCCGATGAGTATTTTCCTGGAGAAACAATAGCTTTAGATGAAGTATTTGGCATATCAAATTGTGAAATTAAAA
>CACJQT010000007.1 GCA_902595635.1 uncultured Pelagibacteraceae bacterium
AACACCCTCCTTTAAGTGGATTTGGAAAAATGATGCTAGGCGATGCTTTGTTATCAAAAAATAAAGAGTCAGCTATAAATTTAATAAAGGAAGGATTTATAACAGCTGATTTAAGTAAAAATGATCTTATTTTTTTTAGAAAAAAATTTAAAAAATATTTGAACAGTAGTGATTATATTAAAAGAGCTGATTATTTAGCTTGGGAAAATAAATATTGGGATCTTAAAAGAATGATAAGATATCTACCAAAAGATTATCAACTTTTATATACAGCAAGGCAATTGTTAATGAGCAGATCTTATGGGGTTGATAGCGCTATCTCAAATGTGCCTGCAAGTTTAAAAAAAGATGCAGGTTTAAATTATGACAGACTCAAATGGAGAAGGAAAAGAGGAAGAGTTGATAGTTCTTTAGAAATTTTACTAAGTATCAAAAATAATAAAGACTATATGGTTCGCCCAGATAAATGGTGGGTTGAAAGATCAATAATTGCAAGATCACTTATCTATAAGAAAAGATATGAGCAAGCTTATAAAATTACAAGTAAACATGGACTATCAGAGGGTGCTGAATTAGCTGAGGCAGAATGGATAAGTGGATGGATTGCTTTAAGTTTCTTAAAAGACCCAATTTTAGCAAAAAGTCATTTTACTAAATTTTATAATAATGTTGGATATCCAATTAGTTTATCAAGAGGTGCTTATTGGCTTGGAAAAACGAACTTAGCACTAAATAATAAAGAAGAGGCAGATAAATGGTTTAAAGAAGGTTCAAAATATCTAACAACCTATTATGGTCAATTATCTCATATGAAAGTATATCCAAATAAAACTTTTGAACTTAAAGAAAGTACTCAAGTTGATAAAAATTATGCTGAAAGTTTTTACAAAAATAAATTGGTCGCAATAGTACATTTATTAGATGAAGTAAAAAAAGATAAATATACTAAACATATTTTAAGATTTCTAGCGAATGACAATGTTTCAGCGGGCAGTGAAATATTGGCAGCAAAACTAGCAACTGACATCTCTAGATTTGATTTTGCAATTCAGGTTTCTAAAATAGCTTCTTATCAAAAAAGGTTTCATAACAAGTATAATTATCCAGTAATAAGCACTCCGAATAAAGTTGGATCAAGAAAAATACCAGAACAAGCTTTAATTTTATCTATTATAAGACAAGAAAGTGAGTTTGATATATCTGCAAGAAGTAGAGTTGGAGCACAAGGTTTAATGCAGTTGATGCCTTATACTGCAAAGACAGTTGCTAAGCAGGCAAAAGTTTCTTATTCAAAATCTCGTTTAACAACAAGTCCTGAGTATAATATAAATTTAGGATCTTTTTATATCGCAGGTTTAATTCTTGATTATGATGGATCCTACCCTTTCGCTGTAGCAGCATATAATGCAGGACCAAAAAGAGTGAAGTATTGGAAAAAAATAAATAAAGATCCTCAAAAGAAACAAATAGATTATGTTGATTGGGTTGAGCTTATTAAGTTTAAAGAGACCAGAAACTATGTTCAGAGGGTTATGGAGAATTACAATGTTTATAGATACATTTTGTCTCAAAAACCAATATTTTTAAAAGATTTTTTTAGAAATAATCCGCTCTATTAGTGGCGGAAGGAGAGGGATTCGAACCCTCGGTACACCTTTTCAAGCGTACGGCGGTTTAGCAAACCGCTGGTTTAAACCAGCTCACCCATCCTTCCACGATAATATGTGTAACTTGAAATCATTGAATATTCAATCATATTCAAGTAATTTCTCCAAAATATGAAAAACAAATATTCAGTATTCTCTCTAATAAAAAATGCTTTATCACAGCATGAGAATTGGCAACAAGCTTGGGGAAATCCAGAGCCAAAAAAAGAATACGATGCTATTATTGTGGGTGGTGGCGGACACGGTTTGGCTACTGCTTATTATTTAGCAAAGAAACATAATTTAAAAAATATTGCAGTCCTAGAAAAAGGTTGGATTGGTGGTGGAAATACAGGGCGTAACACTACAATCATTAGATCAAATTATTTGTGGGATGCTAGTGCTGGTTTATATGATCATGCGCTTAAACTATGGGAAAATTTATCTCAAGAGCTAAACTACAATGTGATGTTCAGTCAAAGAGGAGTAATGAATTTAGCTCATAACCTTCAAGATGTAAGAGATTTAAAAAGAAGAACACATGCTAATAGACTAAACGGAATTGACGCTGTTTGGTTAAATACAGAGGAAGTTAAAAAATTTTGCCCAATTATAAATACATCACCTGATATCAGATACCCAGTTTTAGGTGGAACATTACAAAGAAGAGCGGGAACAGCAAGACATGATGCTGTTGCCTGGGGTTATGCAAGAGGCGCAAGTGATATGGGTGTTGATATAATTCAAAACTGTGAAGTTAAAGGAATAAAAAGAAATGGTGATAGAGTTGAAGGATTAGAAACAACTAAAGGATTTATAAAAACTAATAAAATTGGAGTTGTTGCTGCAGGTCACTCAAGTGTAATTGCAAATATGGCTGGATTAAAACTGCCTCTTGAAAGCAAACCATTACAAGCGTTAGTTTCAGAACCAGTAAAACCAATTATTAATACTGTTGTAATGTCAAATGCAGTTCATGCTTATGTAAGTCAATCTGATAAAGGCGAATTAGTTATAGGTGCGGGAACAGATTCATATGTTTCATATACTCAAAGAGGTAGTCATAATATTGTTGAAGAAACTTTAAAGGCTATTTTAGAGCTCTACCCTATTTTTAGTAGAATGAAGATGCTAAGACAATGGGGAGGAATTGTTGATATATGTCCAGATGCAAGCCCTATTATAAGTAAAACTAATATAAAAGGTTTATATTTTAATTGTGGTTGGGGTACCGGTGGTTTTAAAGCTACTCCAGGATCGGGAGATTTGTTTGCTCACACAATCGCAAATGATGAGCCACATAAATTAAATGCAGCATTTAATTTAAATAGATTTGTAAGCGGTGATCTTGTTGATGAACATGGTGCTGCAGCAGTTGCACATTAATAATGTTTTTAATTAATTGTCCATTTTGTGGAGAGAGAGATCAAAGTGAGTTTTCTTCAGGTGGCGAAGCTCATATAGTTAGACCAAAACAACCAACTGAACTTAGCGATGATGATTGGGCAGAATATCTATTTATGAGAAAAAATATTAAAGGTATTCAATTTGAGAGATGGAATCATGTTCACGGATGCAGGAAATGGTTCAACGTTGTTAGAGATACATCTAATGATAAAATATTATCTGTTTATAAAATGGGTGAAAAACCTCCTGTAAATTACAAGTAATGCCCAATTATAGAATACATAAAACTGAATATATTGATGAAACTAAAAGAGTTTCATTTAAATATGATGGTAAGACTTATTTTGGATATGAAGGTGATACCTTAGCGTCAGCACTTTTAGCAAACGGTATTCATTTAGTGGGCAGAAGTTTTAAATATCACAGACCAAGAGGCATAGTTTCTTGTGGAACAGAAGAACCTAATGCAATTTGTCAAATTGGTAGTAAAAAAGACCTAACGGAACCAAATGTAAGAGCAACTGAGTTAGAATTGTATGAAGGATTAGAAGCAAGTTCTCAAAATTGCTGGCCTAACGTAAAATTTGATATTGGGGGAATTAATAACTTTATATCACCGTTAATTCCTGCAGGCTTTTATTATAAAACATTTATGTGGCCAAAGAGTTTTTGGAAAAAAGTATATGAACCATTAATACGATTATCTGCAGGTTTAGGAAAATCTCCTACAGAACCAGATCCTGATATCTATGATCACAAACATGTTCACTACGATGTATTAGTAATTGGTGGTGGGATTTCAGGTATTATTGCTGCAAAAATGGCAGCAAAAAATAATTTAAAAACTTTATTAGTAGATGACAAAAAAATACTAGGTGGTTCTACAATTTATCAAAATAATGAAAATATTAAGATTGATGATAAATTATCGAGTGAATGGTTAAAAAATGAAATTCACGAAATTAAAAAATTAAGTAATTTAACAATTAAGACAAGAACAAGTATTGCAGCTTATCATGGATACAATTTTCTTTTAGCTAAAGAGAATTTAACAGATCATTTACCAGAGGAAAAAAAGAAAAACAAGATTAGACAAAGATTATGGAAAATAAGAGCAAAAAAAGTTGTTATTGCAACTGGATCAATTGAAAGACCACTTGTATTCAATAATAATGATAGACCAGGAATATTATTATCTAATTCAATAAACAAATACCTGGATTATTATGGTGTTACCTGTGGAGAAAACATAATATTATTTACGAATAATGATAGTGCATACGAAACTTCAATTTCACTTCATAAAAAAGGTATAAAGAATTTAATTGTTGATTTAAGAAAATCTGCTAGCTCTGAACTAATCAAACAAGCAGAAAGCCTAGGAATAAAAATATACTTTAATCATGTCGTAACAAATACTTTTGGATATAGAAAAATAAATTCATTAGAAATAATGAAACTATCAGAAGATGGAAATACAACTGTAGGTGATAAGATTAAATTAAGTTGTGACTGTTTAGGTATGAGTGGTGGATGGACACCTATGGTACATATGCATACCCAATCTGGAGGTAAATTAGATTTTAGAGATGAAGACCAAGTATTCTTACCAAAAGAAAATAGTGAAGATCAAATTTCTGTTGGTTCATGCAATGGAGATTTTGATTTAGAAAATATTATTGATAAAACAGTCAATAAAATTAATAAATTCTTAGATATAGATAATCAAGATTACCAGGATACAAATATTATTTGCTCTAAAGAAAATGATAAAAGAAATATATGGCTTTTACCAAATAAAATACCTTTAGGTAAAACAAAATGCTTTATAGATTTTCAAAATGACTCAACTGCAAAAGATATTAAATTAGCCTTAAAAGAAGGCTTTAGATCAATTGAACATGTAAAAAGATATACAACGACTGGTATGGCAACAGATCAGGGAAAGTTATCTAATATGCACGCACTTGGGATTATAGCTGATACAGCTGGTGTAAAAATGGGTACATTAGGGACAACTACATTTAGACCGCCATTCACACCATTAACCTTCGGAACACTAGTTGGGAGAAATGTTGGAAAATTTTTTGAAGTAGTAAGAAAAACATCTATGCATGAATGGCACGTAAAAAATAATGCAGAATTTGAAAATGTTGGTCAGTGGAAAAGACCTTGGTACTATCCAAAAAACGGGGAAAATATGCATGATGCTGTTCAAAGAGAAAGTAAAGCCGCACGTGATAGTGCGGGTATCTTAGATGCATCAACTCTCGGAAAAATTGATATCCAAGGAACAGATGCATCAGAATTTTTAAATCGAGTTTACACAAATGCTTGGTCAAAACTTGCAATCGGAAAATGTAGATACGGACTTATGTTAAATGAGGATGGTATGGTTTATGACGACGGTGTTACTACAAGAATATCTGAAAATCATTACCTAATGACAACCACTACTGGTGGAGCTGCAAATGTATTAAGCAAACTTGAGGATTATTTACAAACGGAGTGGCCAGAGTTAGATGTTTATTTAACATCAGTGACAGACCATTATTCTACAGCAAGTATTTGTGGCCCAAATTCAAAAAAAATTCTTAACAAACTTTTTCCAAATTTAGATTTAAGTGATGAAAACTTTCCTCATATGTCATTTAAAGAAGCTAAATTAGAAAATATAAATTGTAGAATAATGAGAATAAGTTTTACGGGTGAATTAAGCTATGAAATTAACATAGAGTCAAAATATGGACATTCATTATGGAAAATGTGTATAGAAGCTGGGAATGAGTTTAATTTGACACCTTATGGTACCGAAACAATGCACCTACTTAGAGCTGAAAAAGGTTTCATAATTGTTGGACAAGATACAGATGGCACGATGACTCCTTCAGACTTACAGATGGATTGGATTGTAAGTAAAAAGAAATATGACTTCATTGGTAAAAGATCTTTATATAGAAGTGATACTATTAGAAAAGATAGAAAGCAATTGGTAGGACTACTTACAGATGATCCAAAAGAAATTTTGGAAGAAGGTGCTCAAATAGTTTCAGACGTTAAATCAAAACCTATAGATATGCTAGGACATGTAACTTCCAGCTATTTTAGTCCAAACCTAAATAAATCAATTGCCTTGGCTGTAGTTAGAAGTGGTAAAACAATGAAAGGTCAAAAGTTAATTATTCCAATGGAAAACAAAAATATTAATGTGACTGTTTCTGATACAATTTTTTTAGATAAGGAGAATAAAAGACTAAATGCTTGAAATCTTACATCCAAATATTTTAAATAATAATAAAAACAATATCGATATCAATTTATCTGAAGAAAAAATTAAAATTAATGTCAGGGGAAAAAATAAAGAATTTTTTACCAAAGTGGGTAAAATTCTATCTATTATTTTACCTTCTGAGTCAAATACCAGTTCATCAAATGAAAACTATGATGTTTTGTGGCTAAGTCCGGATGAATGGATGATATATTTTGATGAAAATAATAATACAAATATTTTTGATCAACTTTATAAAGATATTTCGTCTTTAAATTTTGGATCAATTACTGATATCTCTTCACAATTAATTTGCATAAATATAAAAGGAGAAAATATATTTGAATTATTATCATCTGGATCACCTTTTAATTTTGAAAAATTTAAAAATAATGTTGGTTCATCAACACAAACAATAGTAAATCATATTGATGTAATTCTTCACCACAAATCAAAGAATAATGTTAATTTATTTGTAAGAAGATCGTTTTCAGAACACCTTTATGAATGGTTAGTTGATAGCTCTAATTTTGTCTAATTTATAATTCAAATAAAAAAAAGTATAACCAAGATACATCAGAGAAAAAATCCAATTGAATATTACCCATAACCAAAAAAATTCAGAAAAGTCAGAATTAAAATAAATTGCAGTATAAAATACGACAAATGGAAAAATTCCATTTCGGCAAATATTAGCAATTAATGCGTTTTCAGCTTTTTTTAAGGCCATAAAAAAACCATTTGATAAAAAAAATATTGGATAAGCTGGCAGCACAAAGGCTGAAATCTCTAAATATAATTTTCCAAATTCAACGACCTCTAAATCTTTTGAAAATAATTTTGTTATCATTTCAGCACCAAAATAAATAATAAAAGAAGAAATAATCATTATAATGAAAGCATATTTTATAGCTTGGAAGTACGTTTCTTTAATTCTTAAAATATTTTGTGCACCAAAATTTTGAGCAATAATTGTGATAATTGCTGTATTTATTCCCAAGATTGGTAATAAAACCACTTGTTCTATTTTGGTACCAGCCCCATAACCAGCTGCTGCATATTCTCCTGATAAACCTGCATATTTGAATACAATAGCAGAAGCAATAGAATAACCGCAAATTGAAATTATTATTGGCATAGATTGAAAAAAAATATTTTTTAAAAAAAAAAATTTAGGAGTAAAATAAGAAATAAGTATGTTTTTAAATAAATTACTTTTTAAAACTTTTTTAAATATGATTAAAAAAGCGACCGTTTGAGCAATTAGAGTTGCTATTGCAATACCCTTCATACCCAAAGCTGGTATGAAATAAAATCCAAATATTAAAATTGGATTTAACAATATGTTTAAAAAAAAAGATAATATTAAAGCATTTCTATAAGTTTTCGTATCGCCTTCTGCATGAAGTAATGAATTTAATGCAACAACTAAAATAAAAATAAACGAGCCAAGGAAAATGATATCTGTATATTGTAAGCCAAGATTTATTACCTCGTTAGTTGAACCCATAATTGAAAAAAGGTCTGATGCATAATTTAAACCAATAAAAGTAATCAACAGAATTATCAGAAAAGAAAAGAAAATTAATTGGCAGAAATAAATTGAAGCATTTTTATTATTTTTTTCTCCAATGCTATTACCTATCAATGATGTACCTGCAACTGTGATACCAATAGATGAGGCAATAATAATAAAATAAATTGGGAAAGATTTTGTTAAAGCTGACAAAGCTTCAGGTGATATTTTACCTGCAAAATATGTATCAGCAATATTATATAACGTTTGAAAGAGTGTACCTACCGATGCAGGTATTGCTAATTTTTTAATTAATTCTTTGATGTCATCACTTAATATATTCATGATATTATTTTTTTGAATTTATCATTTGATTGTGCCTCATTGTGAAACGTTTAATTTGATCATTTGTCAATTTATCAAAGCAATTTGGACATGATAAGCCTATTTTATACTTTTTTGATTTGGTTAGTTTTTTATGCAATGGCATTCTACAACCACCACAAACAGTATAATTTCCGATTTCTAGGTTTTTTTTAATAGTTACTCTTTTATCAAAAACAAAACATTCACCATTCCATTTATTTTTTTTTGGATTAGTTTTTTTAAAATAATTTAAGATACCACCCTTAAGCATATAAACATTTTTAAAACCTTTATTATTAAGATAATTAGATGCTTTTTCACACCTGATACCACCAGTGCAAAACATCCCTATTGATTGATCTTTATTAAATTTTGATAAATAATTTTTAAAGTCTCTAAAATTTTTAGTTTCTGGATTAAGCGCATTTTTAAATGTACCAATCTTATATTCAAAAGGTTTTCTGGCATCGATCAGTTTAATATTTTTTTTAGATATAAATTCGTCCCATTTTTTAGGTGATAAATACTTTTTATTAAAAAAATTTTTAAAATTAATTTTTTCATTAATTGGAACTACTTCATTTTTTATTTTAACTTTATTTTTTGAGTATGGTAATATTTTTGAATTAATTTTATTTTGAATATCAAACTTATCAATTGACAAGATATTTTTTATTTTTGTAATTATAAGTTTAATTTTTTTTTGACCACCTGATATTGTGCCATTAATTCCTTCAGGAGATAATATTATAAGACCTTTAATATCAAGTTTATTAGTTTCTTTTAAAATATTTTTTTTAATAATTTTTAATTTATTAAGTTTTGATATTTTATAAAAAGATACGATTTCAAACATAATTACCAACAAACTGTAAAACCGTCACCAATTGGTAAAATATACTTATTAATAGATGATTTTTTTATGTATTTATTAAATTCTCTTAATTTTATAGTTAATTTGTCTTTTATCTTTGGATTTGCAACATCTCCTTTCCATAGAGTATTATCAATTAAAATTATACCCTTTTTGCTTTTTAATTTAAGAGACTGTTTAAAATAATTTATATAATTTTCTTTATCTGCATCGATTAATATCACATCATATTTTTCCTTTTTCTTAATTAAATTTTCAAGAGCAATTTTTCCATTGTTACAAATAAGATTTATTTTTTTATCTTGCTTTGCTTCTTTAAAAAACTTAATTGCCTCATTGTTAGTTTTTAAATTTTTATCTATGCCAATTAATTTGCAATTCTTAGGTAAAGCAAGTGCAGCAGATAAAATGCTGTAACCTGTAAAAGTGCCAATTTCTAAATATGATTTATAGTTATTAATTTTTATGATAAATTGTATAAAGTTAGCTTGTAGAATTGAAATTTGTAATTTTTTAATATGACCAAGTTTTTCGTTATATTTTAATAATTTTCTTTGTACTTTGTGAAGATTATTTGTATGTGAAAAAATATAATTGATCATATTTTGATCAATTATGAAATTTTTATCCATTCAACTTTTCTTTTAATATTTTGTTTATTAATTGAGGATTGCCTTTTCCTTTACTTTCTTTCATGGCTTGACCAACAAAAAAGCCAAATAATTTATCTTTACCAGATTTATATTCAGCGACCTTATCTGAATTATTTTCAATAACTTTATTTATCAATACCTCTATCGCTTTTGGATCGCTTTCTTGTTTTAAACCTTTTTCTTTTACTATTATTAATGGATCTTGATCTCCATCTATCATTTGCTCAAAAACCGTTTTAGCTATTTTTCCTGATATGGTTCCATCTTTTATAAGGTTAATAAGTTTTGATAGATTTTTAGCACTAACCGGGCTTTGAGATATTTCTAAATTTTTTTCATTTAAAACTGCAAATAATTCACCTGTAATCCAGTTTGTTGCTAATTTAACATCAGAATTTTTTATAACTTCTTCAAAGAAATTTGATGTTTCAATGTCAGATACTAAAATTGTTGCTTCATACGGCGAAAGATTAAATTTATCTATAAATCTTTTTTTCTTTTCATCTGGTAATTCAGGTATATCTGATTTTATTTTTTCAATTAAGTCTTGGCTTATTTCAAGCGGTAATAGATCTGGGTCAGGAAAATATCTGTAATCATGCGCGTCTTCTTTTGATCTCATAGATCTTGTCTCATTTCTTTTAGTGTCAAAAAGTCTTGTCTCTTGATCTATTTCTTTCCCCTCCTCTAACAAATCTATTTGTCTATTTGCTTCGGATATTATTGCCATTTGCATAAATTTTATTGAATTAACATTTTTAATTTCACACCTTGTGCCGAATTCAGTCTCCCCTTTTAATCTTACTGATACATTAACATCTGCTCTCAAAGAGCCTTCTTGCATATTGCCATCACATGTTCCTAAATATCTCATTATTGATCTTAATTTTTTTATATAAACGTTGACTTCATCTGGAGATCTCAAATCAGGCTTACTTACTATTTCCATTAAAGCCACTCCAGATCTATTTAAATCGACTAATGTATTATTTGGATCAATATCATGAATACTTTTACCTGCATCTTGTTCTAAATGTAATCTTTCGATTCCAATTTCTTTTTGACCACTCGGCATATCCAAAATTACTTTTCCTTCACCGACAATTGGATATTTGTATTGAGAAATTTGATATCCTTGAGGTAAATCTGCATAAAAATAATTTTTTCTATCAAAGACAGATTTTTTATTTATTTTGGCTTTAAGTCCTATTCCAGTTTTAATTGCTTGTTCAACACAAAATTCATTTATAACTGGTAACATTCCTGGAAATGCTGCATCTACGAGACTAACTTGTGTGTTTGGTTCTGCACCAAATTTTGTAGATGATTGCGAGAAAAGTTTAGACTCTGAAGTAACTTGAGCGTGCACTTCTAAACCAATTATCACTTCATATTGTTTATTTTCTCTTTCAATAATATATTCACTCTTTTTACTCACTTAACCACCAGTCTGAAATATCATTTTTAAAATTAATCTTATCTTCTAATGCATAAGAAATATTAAGTATATTTTGCTCATCAAAAGGTTTTCCAATTACTTGAAGGCCTAAAGGATAATTATTTTTATCTTTACCAGCTGGTATAGAAATACCTGGTAAACCTGCTAGATTTATTGGAACTGTAAATATATCATTTAAATACATTGATACCGGATCATTTGTTTTTTCACCAATTTTAAATGCTGAGCTTGGAGTAGATGGTGTTAAAATTGCATCAACTTTAGAAAAGGCATCATCAAAATCTTTTTTTATTAATTGTCTTACTTTCTGCGCTTTTAGATAATAGGCATCATAGTATCCAGAAGATAAAACATAAGTTCCAATCATAATTCTTCTTTTAACTTCATCACCAAAACCTTCAGATCTAGTTTTTTCGTACATTTCTATTAAATTTTGACCAGGAGATCTAAAACCATATTTAACACCATCATATCTAGCTAGATTTGAAGATGCTTCAGCTGGTGCAACAATATAATAAGTTGGTAATGCGTAATTAGTATGCGGAAGCGAAATATCAATAATTTCTGCTCCGCAATCTTTTGCATATGCGATACCATTTTTCCATAGCTGTTCAATTTCGATAGGCATATTGTCAACTCTATATTCTTTAGGAATACCAATTTTCTTTCCTTTAATATCTTTTGATAATTCTTTCGAATAATTATTTCTTTTGTAATCAATTGAAGTAGAATCTTTTCGATCAAATGAGGAGATCACCTCTAAAAGCATAGAACAGTCTTTTACATTTTTCGTCATAGGTCCAGCTTGGTCTAAAGATGAAGCAAATGCTACAATTCCATAACGAGAACAACTTCCATATGTAGGTTTAAGTCCAACAGTTCCTGTAAATGATGCTGGTTGACGAATAGATCCACCTGTATCTGTTCCAATGGTAACTGGAGTTAAATTTGCAGCAACAGCTGCAGAAGAACCTCCTGAAGATCCACCAGGAACTAAATTTTCTCTTACCGGATTTTGAACATTTCCAAAAAAACTAGTTTCATTTGAAGAGCCCATAGCAAATTCATCACAATTAAGTTTACCAAGAAGTATTGCTCCTTGACTCCACAAATTTTGAGTAACTGTAGATTCATATGTGGGAACGAAGTTATTTAATATTTTGCTACCTGCTGTTGTTCTAACTCCATTTGTACAAAATAAATCTTTAACAGCAATAGGAATACCTGGCAGTTTAAAATCTAAATTAGGATTAGAATCAAATTTCTTTGATTGATCTATTGCTTTTTCAAAATTTTCTGTAACATAAACATTTAATTTTTTCGATTTTTCAGCGCGGTTTATAAATGCTTTTGTAATTTCCTCTGAAGATAGTTTTTTTTCTTTTATATTCGATGTTAATTCGAATAAACTTTGACTTGTTATATCTGACATTATTCAACAACCTTTGGTACAACAAAAAAATCTTTATTTTCTTCAGGTGAGTTTTTTAAAATTTTTTCTCTGATATTTTCTGATTTAATTTCATCTTTTCTAAATCTTAGAGTGGTCTCAGCAATTGATGTTAAAGCTTGAACATTATCAGTATTTAATTCATTTAATTTTTCTATAAATTCAAATATATTATTTAAGTCGCCCTTTAATTTGTTAGCTTTTTCATCATCAATAGAAATTCTTGCTAATTTCGAAATGTGCTTTACTGTTTTAAGATCTATACTCATATGGTAAAAATATTGCCGCAAACTATCACTTAAGTAAATAATATACAATATGATCACAATTGAGGAATTTAAAAAGAAACAGCTAAATACATCTAGATTAATTGGTCTTGATTTAGGTTCAAAGAGAATTGGTGTAGCTATATGTGATGAAAATCAAAAAATTGCCACACCACTTAAAACAATAAATAAATCCAAATTTGAGGATCTTATCAATGAATTAGAAGATATTATTAAAGAAAATAATATTAAGGGAATAATTATTGGTAATCCAATAAATATGGATGGTAGCTTAGGCAAATCCTCTCAATCAGTCAATGATGTGTCAAAAGCAATATCAAAAGAAATTGATCTTCCAATAAGTCTTTGGGATGAAAGATTATCAACAGTTGGGGCGTTTAAATTAACTGAAAATTTAGGTATTAACGTAACTAAAAGAGAAAAAAATATAGATAAAAATGCTGCCGCATTTATCTTGCAAGGTGCCATAGATTTTATTAATAATTAATACTTGCATTAATCAACCTTTGTGGCTATAGAGTTGGTTTTAATGGCAACTAAAACAAAAGCTATTAAAATTTCTCAAAAACATCTCCTAGGTATTCAAGATTTGTCAATAAGTGATGTTAATTTAATTTTAAAAGAAGCTGAAAAATTTATTGAATTAAACAAAAGTAAAAATAAAAAATTAGATTTACTTAAGGGGAAAACACAAATTAACCTTTTTTTTGAACCATCAACAAGAACACAAAGCTCATTTGAGCTAGCAGGAAAAAGATTAGGTGCTGATGTTATGTCAATGAATATAACAAACTCAGCAATTAAAAAAGGTGAAACGCTAATAGACACTGCAATGACATTAAATGCAATGCATCCTGATATAATAGTTATTAGACATCAAGATTCAGGAGCTTGTAATCTTTTATCTCAAAAAGTTAATTGTGCTGTTTTAAATGCTGGTGATGGAAGGAGAGAGCACCCTACCCAAGCATTACTTGATGCATTAACTATATTGAATAGGAAAAAAAAAATTCAAGGATTAAAGGTTGCAATTTGTGGAGATATTCTACATTCAAGAGTAGCAAGATCAAATATTTACTTACTAAACATGTTGGGTGCCGAAGTTAACATTGTAGCTCCTTCAAATCTTTTACCAAAAGATATAGAAAAATTTGGAGTTAATATTTTTTCAAATATGAAGAAAGGTGTAAAAGATTGTGACATAGTAATGATGCTTAGACTTCAAAATGAAAGAATGAGTAGTTCATTCTTATCTTCTAATAGAGAGTATTATGAATACTATGGACTAACACAGGATAAATTAGAATATGCAAAATCAGATTCGATTATTATGCATCCTGGTCCAATGAACCGCGGTATTGAAATTGATACAAAACTAGCTGATGACACCAATATGAGTGTTGTAAAAGAACAAGTTGAATTAGGTGTTGCGATAAGAATGGCATGTTTAAAAATTTTTTGTGAATGATGAAAAAAAAATACTTTATTAACGCAAATATAGTTGATCCTCACAACAACATAAGTGAAATAGGAGGATTAATAATAGGTGAAGATGGAAAAATTGAAGGTGTTGGCAAAAAAGTGAATAAAAACAACATTCCTAGTAGAGAAAAAGTTATTGATTTAAAAGAGAATTATATTTTCCCAGGTATAGTTGATATGAGAGTATTTGTCGGTGAGCCAGGTTATGAATATAAAGAAAATTTTAGAACTTTAAGCAATGCTGCATTATCTGGGGGAGTAACCTCAGTTGTAACAATGCCTAATACAGATCCAATAATCGACAACGTTTCAATAGTAGATTTTTTAAAAAGACGAGGCAGAGATAAATCAAAAATAAATATATTTCCTACAGCATCTCTAACAAAGGGTACTGAAGGTACAAATATGACAGAGTTTGGACTTCTACAAAGTAAAGGGATAATAGCATTTACAGATGGAATTAAAACAATTCAGAATACAAGAGTTATGTCCAGAATAATGAATTCAGCAAAAGATTTAGGATCTTTAATAATGCAACATGCGGAAGATCAAGAATTAGCTGAAAATGGCATGATAAATGACGGAATAATTTCGACAAAACTTGGATTGCAAGGTATCCCGGAAATAGCAGAATTAATAATTATAGAGAGAGATTTAACATTATTAGAAGAATACAACTGTCGTTATCACATTTCTCAAATTTCATCAGGAAAAGCAGTTGAAATTATAAAAAATAGAAAAGAAAAAGTAAGATTTTCCTGCGGGGTCTCAATAAATAATTTATCTTTAAATGAAAATGATATTGGTGACTTTAGAACTTTTTTAAAATTATCACCACCACTTAGAACTGAAGATGATAGATTAAGTTTAGTTCAAGGATTAAATGATGGGACAATCGATGTAATAGTTTCAGATCACAAACCTGAAGATGAAGAGCAAAAAAGATTAACATTTGCGCAAGCTGCAACAGGAGCAACTGGTATTGAAACGTTATTATCCTTATCATTAGAATTATATCACAATGGATCTGCAAAACTTGAAAAAATTATTGCTGCATTAACATCCAATCCAGCAAAAATTTTGAAAATCAATAAAGGTAATTTATCTGTGGGTAATGATGCAGATTTATGTATTGTGGATATAAATAAACCTTGGATAGTAAAACAAGAAAATTTGGTTTCTAAATCAAAAAATACGTCAATTGAAAATAAAAGATTACAAGGAAAAGTAATAAGTACATATGTAAAAGGGCAAGAGCTTTACAATATTTAAATGGAAATTTTAATTTTATCACTTTTATCATATTTATTAGGTTCTATTCCTTTTGGTTTTTTATTAACAAAAATTTTTTTAAAAAAAGACATAAGAGAAACAGGATCAGGTAATATAGGCGCCACCAATGTTTTAAGAACTGGCAATAAATTTTTAGGTTACTCAACTTTATTACTAGACATTTTAAAAGCGGTTTTGCCAATAATTTATGTTAAATTAAATTATCCGGAATTTATTTACATTTGTTCGTTATCTGTTTTTTTAGGACATGTTTTTCCAATATGGTTAAAATTTAAAGGTGGTAAGGGTGTTGCAACGTATGTTGGAATGTTGATTATTTTAAATTATTTTTTAGGTATTGTTTTTGGTATTGTTTGGGTAATCACATATTTAATTTCTAAATATTCATCTTTAGGATCAATTCTTGGATCATTAAGTGTTCCTATTTTTATAATTTTTTACAGCAATGATAACATTATGTTTTACTTCATAATGTTTATTTTAATTTTTTACACTCATAGAGAAAACGTTAAACGCTTGATAAATAAAGAAGAAACTAAGACAAAAATTTAATAATTTGACAGTTTAACTGTTTTAAGTACGTTCTCTAAATATGAATCTTGTAATTGTTGAAAGTCCAGCAAAAGCAAAAACAATTAATAAATATTTAGGATCAGATTATACAGTTCTTGCAAGCTATGGGCATATAAGAGATCTACCTTCAAAAAATGGTTCTGTTGATCCTGAAAATGATTTTAAAATGATTTGGGAAGTAGATAGTTTTTCAAAAAAATATTTGAAAGAAATTACAGATAGCGCTAAAGATTCAAAAAAAATTATTCTAGCTACTGACCCTGACAGAGAAGGTGAGGCGATCGCTTGGCATGTAAAAGAGTTTCTTGAAGAAAAAAAATTATTAAAAGATAAAGAAGTTGAAAGAGTTGTTTTTAACGAAATAACAAAAAAAGCAGTTACAAATGGAATAGATAATCCAAGAAAAATAGAACCTCATTTAGTTGATGCTTATATGGCAAGAAGAGCTTTAGATTATCTAGTAGGTTTTAATATCTCCCCTATTCTATGGACAAAATTACCAGGTTCCAAATCTGCAGGTCGAGTTCAGTCTGTAGCCCTAAGACTATTAACTGAAAGAGAACAGGAAATAGAAGTTTTCCAACCAAAAGAGTTTTGGACTTTAAATATTATTTTTAAAAATAATAAAAATGAAAAAATAAATACAACTATTTCACAATTAGATGGAAATAAAGTTGAAAAATTTTCATTCAAAAATAAACAAGATATTAATAATGCTTTATCTCAAATAAAAAATAAAAAATACAATATAACAGATATAAGTTCAAAAACTTATAACAGAAATCCATCAGGACCTTTTACTACATCAACATTACAACAAACAGCATCGAGTAAACTTGGTTTTGGAGCATCAAGAACAATGCAAATTGCCCAAAGGCTATATCAAGGAATTGATATTGATGGTGAAACCGTAGGATTAATTACTTATATGAGAACAGATGGAACTAATATTTCAAAAGATGCAATAATATCTTTCAGAGATTTTATAATACAGAATTATGGTGATAAATATTTACCAGAACAACCTCTAAATTATAGCGGCAAAAAAGCAAAGAATGCTCAAGAAGCTCACGAAGCTATACGTCCAACAGAAATAATTAGAAAACCAGAAGATATGAAAAAATACTTGAGCACTGATCAATATAAACTTTATAATTTAATATGGTCCAGATCTTTATCATCACAAATGCAGTCAGCAAAATTTGATAGAAAAACTATTACAATCAATTCTAATGACGATAAAAATATATTCAAAGCTAGTGGTTCAACATTAAAATTTGATGGTTTCCTTAAACTTTATAAGATCGATGAAAGTGATGATGACAATGAAAATACTTTGCCTGATGTTGAAAAAGGTGATGTGATGTTTGAAGATCATATTGATGAACAGCACTATACACAACCACCGCCTAGATATTCTGAGGCAAGTCTAGTTAAAAAATTAGAGGAACTAGGAATTGGAAGACCATCTACTTATGCAAGTATAATTTCAGTAATAGCTAATAGAGGTTATGCTGACATAAATAATAAAAGATTTTTCCCAACGGATAGAGGGAAATTACTTTCTGCGTTTTTAGAAAAATTATTTACCAAATATGTTGATTATGATTTTACTGCAAAATTAGAAGATCAATTAGATGATATAACATCAGGTAAAGAAAATTGGATAAAAGTTTTAGAGAACTTTTGGAAAGACTTTAATTCTAATGTTTCAGGTGTTAAAGAAAAAAGAACCAGAGAAGTATTAGACCTATTAAATGAAAGTCTTGGATCACTAATATTTGAGGTCGATAAGGATGGAAATATTGATAGAAAATGCAAGCTTTGTGAGTCTGGGCAATTAAGTTTAAAAAATAGTTTTAGAGGTGGTGCTTTTATTGGATGTTCAAATTATCCAGAATGTAAATTTACAAGACCACTATCAAAATCTAAAGCAGCACAACAATTGACACTAGCAGAACCTAAATTCATTGGAAAAAATGATAAAGGTAAAGATATTTTTCTTAAAAATGGAAGATTTGGTCCATATTTGCAATTTGAGAAAGAAATCATAGAGGAAAATGAAAAAACTAAAAAGAAAAAAAGAAAATTAAAGAAAGAAGAAAATAATTTAAAAAATGTTTCTATTCCTAAAGGAATTGAGATTGAAAATATTGATTTAGAGAAGGCAAAATACTTATGCTCGTTACCATTAAGTTTAGGTAAAAATCCTGAAAACGATAAAGATATTACTGTGAATGTTGGAAGATTTGGTCCTTACCTTAAATGTGAAAATAAATCCGCTAGACTAGAAAATGTGGACGAATTATTCACAATTGGATTAAATAGAGCCGTTACATTAATTGCTGAAGCTAAACCAGGAAGAATTTCATCATCTATGATAAAAGATTTAGGAGAACACCCTGAAGATAAAAAGCCAGTTAGAATCATGAAAGGTCAGTATGGTCCTTATATTAAATACAAATCTTTAAATGCGACTATACCTGAAGAAAAAGATCCTGTTGAATTGACTATGGAAGAAGCATTAATTTTAATTGAGAAAAGAAAAGAATACGATAGAAATAAAAAGAAAAAGAAAGGCAAATAATGTCGGCAGATGAAAATTTAAAGAATTTAAATATCAAATTACCAAAAGCTAATGATCCTGTTGGATCATATGCTGCTACTAGAATATCTGGAAATTTACTATACATATCAGGTCAAATATCAATTGATGAGAATGGAAATTTAATTAAGGGAAAACTCGGAAAAGATTATAATACTGAACAAGGTTATGAGGCAGCTAAAAGATGTGCATTAAGTATAATATCTCAGGCAAAAAAAGCATGTGGTGATGACTTATCCAAAATTAAATCATGTTTGAAACTTACTGGATATGTTAATTCTACTGAGGATTTTACTGAGCAGCCAAAAGTCATAAATGGAGCTTCAGATCTAATAAAAAGTGTATTTGATGAAACTGGCTCACACGCAAGAGCTGCTGTCAGTACTAATAGCCTTCCATTGGGTGTTGCAGTTGAAGTTGATGCAATATTTGATCTTAATTAATTATCTGCCAATACTAAAATAATTTATTTTATTTTTTTTCATTTCAGAAGTTGAGTAAAGATTTCTCATATCAAAAATTTTAAAATTTCTTTTTTTTGTAATTTTTTTAAAGTTGAGTTGTTTAAATTCATTCCATTCAGTATGGATAATTATTAAATCCGCATTTTGACAAGCATCTTTTATATTTTCGTAAAAGATTATGTTTTTTGATTTAAATTGTTTCTTCTGACCTGTAGGTTCATAATAACTTACAAATGCACCCTTTTTTACTAAAAAGGGAATCATTTTTAAAGATGGTGACTCTCTCATATCATCTGTACCTGATTTAAAAGTAACACCCAAAAATGAAATATTTTTATTTTTTATTTTATTTTTCAGTATTAATTTAATCCTATCTAATAATAATTTATTTCTCTTTTTGTTTGAATTTATTACTGACTTGACAACAGATAAGTTTGTTTTAAAAATTTGACCCGTTGAGACTAAAGCCCTTGTATCCTTTGGAAAACATGATCCTCCATAAGCTGGTCCGGCTCTTAAAAATCTACTTCCAATTCTGTCATCTAAACCCATACCAGTCGCAACATCCTGAACATCTATGTGAGATTTCTCACATAGATTTGCTATTTCGTTAATAAATGTAATTTTAGTGGCTAAAAAAGCATTTGATGCATATTTGATTAATTCTGAGGATCTTCTAGAAGTATTGACATATCTGCTGCCTTTTTTAATTAAAGGAAGATAAAGATTTTTCATTATCTTATTTGCTTTTTTACTATTAGTTCCAATTACTACCCTATCTGGATATTGGAAGTCTCTTATAGCTTCTCCTTCTCTTAAAAACTCTGGATTAGAAACAACATCAAATTTATTTTTATTTTTTTTTGAATTTAAAATGTTTTCTATTTTATCACCAGTAGTGACTGGAACTGTAGATTTGGTTACTATAATTTTATATTTATTAAGATTGGATTTGATACTTTTTACAACATTATAAACATATTTAAGATCAGCTTTGTTATTTTTTGTTGGTGTACCTACACATATAAAAATAATATCTGATTTTTTTATTGAACTAGAAATATCTGTTGAAAATAAAAGTCTTTTTTTTTTTAAATTTCTTTCAACCAATTCTTGAAGACCAGGTTCATAAATTGGTATTATTCCTTTATTTAATTTTTCTACAATTAGTTTATTAATATCGACACATATAACTGTATTACCTAAGTCAGAAAAACAAGCACCGCTAACTAAACCAACATAACCAGATCCTATAATGCAAATTTTCATAGTTTAGAAATTTCAATTCCAGATTTAATATAACCATTCATAGATCCACAATCTAAATAATTACCTATAAATTTATGTCCAATGAATAAATATTGATCTAATATCATTCGTCTTATTGCATCTGTAATATGTATTTCGCCACCTTTACCTTTTTTTTGATTTTTTAGATAATGAAAAATTTTCTTTGATAATATGTATCTACCTATTACTGCATTATTTGAAGGAGCATCTTTAGCATTAGGTTTTTCAATTACATCTGCAATTTTAAAATTTAATTTGTCAATATTTTTTTTAATTGAATAAATTCCCCAACGATCTACATTATTTTTTTTAACTTTCATGCTGGCCATTACAGATCCTTTTAATTTTTTATGAATTTTTATCATATCTTTTGAACAATTCTTTTTCATAATTAAATCATCAGGTAACAACATTAAAAAATAATTATTTTTTATAAATTTTTTAGTTTTTAGTACAGCATCACCAGTTCCCATAGGTTTATTTTGATAAACAAACTTAATTTTTTTTCTAAAAAAAAGAATTTTTTTATACTCTTTAATTATTCTAGGGTCTTTCTTTTTTTTTATAACTGATTTGTAAAAATTATCATTATTGAAATATTTCTTAATCATCTCTTTTTTTTTTGAAATAATAAAAATTATTTCACTTACACCCGCCTCAATACATTCATCTAAAATATACTCAATTCCAGGTTTTCCATTTATTGGAAGCAACTCTTTAGGAAAAATACTTGTCAAAGGTAGCAAACGTGTGCCCAAACCAGCAAGAGGAATAATAGCTTGTTTAATCATTAAGATGTTTTACTTATAATCATATTTATTAAAAATGAAAATTTTAAAAAATATTTTTGAACTAAATAAGGCAGTAAAAAATTACAAAAATGTTGGATTTGTACCTACAATGGGGGGAATTCATAAAGGTCACGTATCTTTAATAAAAATTTCACAAAAAAATAACAAAGAAACAATAGTTAGTATTTTTGTCAATCCAACACAATTTAATCAAAAAATAGATTTTAAGAATTATCCTAGGAATATAAAAAAAGATATTTCGATATTAAAAAAACTCAAAGTTAATTATTTATTTTTACCAGAGGTCAATGAAATATATAAAAATAAAATGAAAAATTTTAAACTTAATAAATCTGATAAAATTTTATGTGCTAAATATAGAAAAGGTCATTTTGAGGGTGTATTAAACGTGATGAATAGATTGTTATCTATTGTTAAATCTAAGCATATTTATATGGGTGAAAAAGATTTTCAACAATACATGTTAATTAAAAGAATATTAGGTAAAAAATATAAAACAAATATTTTTGGATGTCCTACTATACGCGAAAATAATAAAATTGCTTTATCCACAAGAAATAAATTGTTAAATAAATCATCATTAAGAAAAGCATCAAAAATTGCCATTAAATTAGATAAGATTAAAAGACTATCAAAAACTAATAAATTTGTGGATTTGTCAAAAACCAAATATGAGCTTGAAAATAAATTTAAAATAAAAATTGATTATCTTGAATTTAGAGATGAGAAAAAAATGAAGTTAAATAATTTTCAATCTAAATATAGACTATTTATTGCTTATCATATTAATGGAGTAAGATTGATTGATAATTTTTGATTATAAAAAATAAGCTCCTACACCCAAGAAAGAAACAAATCCAATTACGTCTGTTATTGTTGTAACAAATACACTAGAGGAAATTGCAGGATCAATTTTCATTTTATTTAAGGTAACTGGCACTAAAATACCAAAAAGACCAGCAACTATCATGGTTAAAACCATTGAAATTGAAATTATAAGTGAAAGCTGAATATCATTAAACCATAGTTGAACTATCAAAGAACTTATAATTGCAAAAATAACTCCATTTAAAATCCCAATATTAAATTCTTTAATAATATTATTAGTAAAATTATTTTTTGTTAAATCCTGTGTTGCTAACGATCTTACAGTGACAGCTAAAGTTTGCATACCAGCATTACCACCCATTGATGCTACTATTGGCATTAAAAAAGCCAATACTACCATTTGTTCAATAGTAGCACCAAATAAACTAATGCAATAAGTTGCAAGAAAGGCAGTAAACAAGTTTAGTAACAACCAATTAAATCTTCTCTTCGTTTTTGTTATTACTCCATCTGTTATTTCTTCATCACCTACTCCTGCTAATCTAAGTGCATCCTCTTCAGCTTCCTCTTTTAATACAGTTAGAACATCATCATAAGCTATCATCCCGACTAATTTGTCAGACTTATCTACTACAGCTGCTGAACTCAAATTATAATTTTCAAATAAATTACCAACTTCCTCTCTATCCATATCAACTGGTATTAAAGTTTGAGACTCAGCCATTATAGACATCATTTTTGTATCTCTAGGAGTTCTTAATACTCTTGATGAAGGAACTGTACCAATGGGTTTAAATTCTTGATCAACAATAAATATTTCGAGAAATTCTTCAGGAAGTTCTTTATTTTCTCTTAGATAATCTATTGTTTGCCCTACAGACCAGTTACTTGGTATAGCTGTAAATTCTCGCTGCATTAATCTAGCAGCAGAGTCTTCTGGATAACTTAAACTTTCAAGTAATGCAAATCGGTCTTTAGGAGGTAATGAGCTAAGAATTGTATTTTTATCTTTTTCGTCTACATTTTCTAATATCTTAATTGCGTCATCTGATTCTAAATTTTTTAATATGTTTACTATTGAGTCAGATGACAAATAAGCAATCATCTCAGACTGAATTGATTCATTTAATTCAACAAAAACTTCAGGATCAACTTTGAAACTATTTAATTTTATTAAATTTTCTCTATCATTTTGACTTAAATGTTCAATAATGTCCGCAGCATCTGCAGGATGCATAGCATTGAACGAATTTGTAATAAATCCAGCATCATTTGAGGCAATTTTATCTGTGACAACTTTGATGAATTCTTTGTTAAATTCAAAGTTAACTTTTTTATCTTTTATTTTTTTCACTATAGTCATAAAATTTACCTATAATTTAGTTGGCACTATTAATACAAAATATAAATAATACAAATTTATAATGACAATAGAGATCAAAAAGTCAGTAAAACCAATAAAATATAAATCTGCGATAGATACGCTTGAAGATAGATTGGAGCAAATCAAAGAAAATAAAAATAATGAACTTATTTGGATACTTGAGCATGAAGAGATTTACACAGGTGGAACAAGTTTTAACAATAATGAGATTTTAGATAAATCTATAAACTTTATTAAAACGAATAGAGGAGGAAAAATAACATATCATGGTCCAGGTCAATTGGTTTTTTATTTTGTGATCGACTTAAACAAAAGAGGTAAAAATATAAAAAAAATAATAACTGCAATCGAAAAAACGATTATAGATACCCTAAAAATTTACAGCATAAAGTGTTTTGCTGATAGAAAAAATATTGGAATTTGGTTTGAGCACAAATCTGGAAAAATAGATAAAATTGCAGCAATAGGCATAAAGGTAAAAAAATGGATTGCTTATCACGGATTCGCATTAAATATATCGAACGATCTTAATGTATATAAAAAGATAATTCCATGTGGAATCAGAGATAGAGGAGTTTCAAATTTAAATAAAATTAAAAAACAAAATTATAAAAATATTGAGAATGATTTAATAAAAAATTTTTTATCGAACATTAAAAATTAAGTCTTTTTGTTTTTAACATATTTCTAAAATAATTTGGAGGTGTGGCTCTAAATGTATATTTTTTTTCATTAATTTTAAATTTTATTTCATATGAATGTAGCATTAAATTTTTATTATTTACATTTGAGTTATTTGTTGAATTATATTTTTTATCACCAATAATTGAATTTCCTAAATTGAATAATTGTTTTCTTAATTGGTGTTTTCTACCTGTTATTGGATTTAACTGAATAAAGGTTGCATTATTATTTTTATCTAAAATTTCATATTTTGTTTCAGCTTTTTCAACAATTTTTTTTTTACTTTCAAATCTAATTAAATCATCTTTTAAAATGCCTTTGTCGTTTAAAATTAATTCACTATTACATATTGCTAAATAAGTTTTATAAACTTTTCTTAATCTAAAAAGCGAGGTAAGTAGTTGGGCAGTTTCTCTATTTTTTGCAATTATAAAAACTCCAGATGTATCTTTGTCTAATCTATGAACGGAAAATGGTTTCTCATCACGAAATAAATTACTTTTTGCAAATATATCAATTATATTTTTTTTAGATTTTGTACCACCCTGAACTGAAATTCCCGCTTGTTTATTTAAAACCACAAAATTATCATTATTTTCGATAATTAAATCTTCATTTTCTTTTATAATTTCATTGCTAGGATTATATTTTTCTTTTTTTTGCTTAATAATTTTTTTAAATTCAAAATTATATAATTCAATTTTGTCATTAAATTGAATTTTTTTTGAACTTTTAATTTTTTTTTTATTTAGCTTAATCCTTCCATTTCTTAGGTTTTTTTCAATTAAACTTTGTGGAATTTGACCGAAGTGATTTCTTAAAAATCTATCAATTCTCATACCATTGAACGTTTTATCAACGTTTAATAGTTTTTTCATTTTTTAAATTTAAGCTGTTGCTTCTTTTGGAGCTTCTTTTTTTTGATCTTTGGCTGTGACTTTCTTTTTTTTATCTACTCTTTTTGCTTCAACATCCCTATCTACAAACTCAATCACAGCCATTGGGGCATTATCACCATATCTAAATCCAGCCTTGATAATTCTCGTATATCCACCTTTTCGATTTTCATATCTTTTAGAAAGGGTTTTTTTAACTTTATTTGTAGATTTAATGTCTTGTAGTTTTGAGATTAATGTTTTTGTATTTGATAAGGTATCTTTCTTACCTAAAGTTATAATTTTGTCAGCTTGAGGTTTTAAAACTTTTGCTTTTGGCAAAGTTGTTGTGATTTGCTCATATTTTATTAATGAGTTGAGCATATTTTTAATCAGGGCTTTTCTGTGTTCTGAGGTTCTATTGAGCTTTTTATAGCCCATCTTATGTCTCATTATATCGCTTCCTCTAACTTCTTGGATAATTCTGCAATATTATCTGGTGGCCAATTTGGAATTTCCATACCAAGATATAATGACATTCCAGTTAATACTTCTTTAATCTCATTTAATGATTTTCTACCAAAATTAGGTGTTCTCAGCATTTCACCTTCAGATTTTTGTACAAGATCGCCAATATAAATAATGTTATCATTTTTTAAGCAATTCATAGATCTTACAGAAAGTTCTAATTCATCAACTTTTCTCAATAAATTTTTATTAAATTCTGGCTCAGATGGTTGTTCTTTAACTATAACTTCTTGTGGTTCATCAAAATTAACAAACATACCTAGCTGATCTTGAAATATTCTTGCTGAATATGCTACCGCATCTTCAGCTGAAATTGATCCATTTGTTTCTACTTCCATTGTTAGTTTATCATAATCTAATGCTTTTCCTTCTCTAGCTGTACTTACTGAGTAAGATACTTTTTTTACAGGACTAAATAGTGAGTCTATTGGAATTAAACCAAGTGGTGGCTCCTCGGGTTTATTAATATCTGCTGATACATAACCCTTACCAGTACCTACTGACATTTCCATATGAAACTTTGTATTTTCATCTAGATTACAAATGACTAAATCTGGATTTAAAATCTCAATGTCTGCAACTGATGTTATATCAGAAGCTTTAATTTCTCCAGGTCCCTTGGCATCAAGTATTAACTTTTTTGGTTCATCTGTTAAACTTTTAAGAGCTAAAGATTTTACATTAAGTACAATATCTGTTACATCCTCTCTTACACCTTTTATTGAGGTAAATTCGTGAAGAACACCATCAATTTGTATTGATGTTACAGCCGTACCTCTAATCGAAGATAAAAGAATTCTTCTTAATGAATTTCCAAGAGTTAAACCATAACCTTTTTCTAAAGGTTCTGCCGTTATCTTTGCAAATGCCTTATCATCACTTAACTGAACATCTAGTTTTGCAGGTTTAATTAATGATTTCCAATTTTTTGAATTTACTTCTGTTTGCTCCATTAAACTCTCCTTTTTTTAGGTGGTCTTGTACCATTGTGTGGCATTGGTGTTGTGTCTTTGATTGATATAATTTTAAAACCTCTAGCTTGTAAAGCTCTTAAAGCAGTTTCTCTTCCAGATCCAGGACCTTTAACTTCAACAGATAAAATTTTCATACCAACCTCTAAAGCTTTTGCTGCAGCTGCATCAGCAGCAACTTGTGCTGCATAAGGTGTGGACTTACGAGAACCTTTGAATCCTTTTTGTCCAGCTGATGCCCATGAAATAACATTTCCATTAGTATCGGCAATAGATACGATTGTATTATTAAAAGTAGATTGAACATAAGCAATCCCATTTAGAATATTCTTTTTTCCCTTTTTTTTCTTAGAATAAGAACTTTTCTTAGATTTAGTTTCTGTTTTCTCTGCTTTATTTATAGCTTCTTCTTTTTTCATTATTTTTTAAGTGGAGTTAGTTTTTTTCCTGCAATTGCGATTGCTTTTCCTTTTCTAGTTCTAGAATTACATCTTGTTCTTTGACCTCTAACAGGAAGTTTCTTTCTATGTCTAGACCCTCTATAAGTTGCTAGATCAATTAATCTTTTTATACTTAGAGATGTTTCCCTTCTTAAATCACCCTCTACAATAAACTTTTGATCTATATATTCTCTTATCTTTAAAATTTGATCATCTGTTAACTCATTTACTCTTTTTGATTTTGGTATTTCTAATGCACTACAAATTTGGTTAGAAAATTTATTTCCAATACCATAAATATATGTAAGTCCAACATGAACTAATTTATTTTGTGGAATGTTTACACCTGCAATACGAGCCATAATTATTGTGATAAATTGTGCCTTTTATATAAGAAGATTACTCAAAGTCAACGCCTTAAACATTCAAAAAATCCTCAATTTTACTTGTTATTTGATCGATTTCCATTGCTCCGTCAATCTCATGAAAATTTGAATTTTTTGAATAGTAATCTAATACCGGTCTAGTTGTTTCGATGTAAGTATCATATCTCTTTAATATAGTATCTAGATCATCATCAGATCTTTTTTCTATAATTTTTCTTTTTTTTATCCTTTCTACAATAGTGTCTTTGTTAACATTTAAAAAAAAAATATGATCTATATTCTGATTTGAATTTTTTAATAATAGATCTAGATTTTTAGCTTGGTTAAGAGATCTTGGATATCCATCAAATATTAACTTTTCTTTTTTATTAGGGTCAAAAACATGATTTTTTAAAAGACTATTTACAATTTCGTCACTAACAAATTTTCCCTCATTCATATTATTTATTATTTTTTTTCCAATATCTGTATCTTTTTTTATTTCTTCTCTTAAAATATCACCTGTAGAAATTTGATAACCATTTAATTTTTTTACTAAATATTTGGCTTGAGTACCTTTTCCAGCTCCTGGTGGACCAAACAAAATTATGTTCACTTATCTACCAAATTTTGTTTTTTTAATAAGTTGCTCATATTGAGAACTCATCATCCTAGTTTGAATTTGTGTAACAGTATCAATTGCAACAACAACAACAATTAAAACAGAAGCGCCACCCAAATAAAATGGGATAGGATAATTTGCAATTAGAAATTCTGGCATTAAACAAACTAATGCGAGATATAATGCTCCTATTGTTGTAAGTCTTGTTAATATTGTGTCTATATAAAGTGCAGTACTTTCTCCAGGTCTTATTCCTGGAATAAATCCACCATATTTTCTTAAATTTTCTGCTGTTTCGGTAGGATTGAAAGTAATTGAAGTATAAAAAAATGTAAAAAAGATTATTCCAGAAGCATATAATAACATATATAAAGGCTGACCTTGAGAAAAATAAGATGAAATATTTAAAAACGTTTCATTTTGAGAAACATTAAAGTTTGAAAAGGTGACTGGTAATAATAATAAAGCTGAAGCAAAAATTGCGGGTATTACACCTGCAGAATTAATTTTTAAAGGTAAATGAGAAGAGTCTCCACCATACATTTTATTCCCCATTTGTCTCTTTGGATAATTTATAAGAATTTTTCTTAATGCTCTTTCCATAAAAACAATAAACATTATTGTTGCAACAAGTAATATAAATATAAAAATTATCATTACTGTTGAAATTGCACCAGTCCTTCCAAGTTCGAATGTCGTTACTAGTGCCCTAGGAATTTCAGCAACAATACCTGAAAAGATTATTAATGATATACCATTGCCAATTCCTCTCTGTGTAATTTGTTCTCCGAGCCACATTAAAAATATAGTTCCAGCAACAATTGTGGTTACTGTTGAAATTTTAAAAAATATTCCAGGATTAATTACTAAATCTGCTGACGACTCTAGCCCAACAGCCAATCCATAGCCCTGTATAGTTGCTAACAGTACAGTTCCATATCTAGTTATTTGAGTAATTTTTTGTCTTCCTATTTCACCTTGGGCTTTTAAATTTTTAAAATATTCTGAAACACCAGTAAGTAATTGGACAATAATTGAAGATGATATATAAGGCATTATCCCAAGAGCAAAAATTGCCATTCTACTTACAGCTCCACCTGCAAAAACATTAAACATTCCCAGTAAACCTTTTTGATTTCCTTCCATCATTATTTGAAGTTGTTCGGGGTCTATTCCAGGCAAAGGAACAAATGTTCCCAATCTATAAACGGCAAGTATAAATAATGTAAAAAGTATTCTGTTTCTTAAATCGTTAGATTGTGTTGAGGTACTCATTATTTAGATTGATTTTTAACAGTAATTTGTCCGCCAGCCTTCTCGATTTTATCTTTAGCAGTTTTGGAACAATAATCTGCTTCAATGTTAATCTTTGAATTAAAATCACCATTTGATAAAACTTTAAATTTATCAATTGATTTTCTAAAAAACTTAGTTTTTTTAAATGTTTCAATATTAATTTTAACATCTGTACTAATATTTTTAATATCAATTAGTCTTTGTAAATCACCTAAATTTATTACTGCAACATTTGCTTTGTTTATAGGGTTGAAACCTCTTTTTGGTAATCTTCTGTATAATGGCATTTGGCCACCTTCAAAACTTTTTATAGCTACTCCAGATCTTGATTTTTGACCTTTTACTCCTCTGCCAGAAGTTTTCCCTTTTCCAGATCCTATACCTCTTCCTACACGAATTTTTTTTGTTTTCAGCTTATGTAATGTATTTAATAATGTCATTATCCTCTTTTCTCAATTATTTCTGAAATTTTTTTATTTCTTAAATTAGAAATATTTTTCGGTGAATTTTGTTTTGATAAGGCTTTTATACATGCTCTAATTACATTATGTGGATTTGCTGTACCTAAAGATTTAGCTACAATATCTTTTATTCCAAGTACTTCACAAACTGC
This sequence comes from uncultured Pelagibacteraceae bacterium, assembly GCA_902595635.1. Lineage (GTDB taxonomy): Bacteria > Pseudomonadota > Alphaproteobacteria > Pelagibacterales > Pelagibacteraceae > Pelagibacter. The sequence goes on from CACJQT010000007.1 coordinate 30,052, forward strand.
TCTAACTGGACCACCCGCTATTATTCCAGTTCCCTTAGGAGCAGATCTTAATTTAATTTTGCCTGCACCATCCTTGCCATATATGTCATGATGAATAGTTCGCCCATCTCTTAGAGGTATTTGTATCAATTTTCTTCTAGCTAGTTCATTTGCTTTTTTAATCGCGTCTGGAACTTGTTTTGCTTTTGCATGTGCAATACCAATTTTACCATTTTGATTACCAACTACGACTAGAGCAGAAAAACCAAATCTTCTTCCACCTTTAACAACCTTTGTTATTCTATTTATATGAACTAATTTTTCTACAAATTCTGTATTTTTTTCCATATTTTAAAATTCCATTCCATTTTTTCGTAATGTTTCAGCAAAAATTTTAACTCTCCCATGATATTTATAAATACCTCTATCAAAGTAAATTTTTTTAATATTTTTTTCATTTGCTTTTTTTGCAAGAGTTTCAGCGACAATAGTTGATAATTCTGATTTGTTTTTTTTCTGTCCTTTAAGATCTTTGTCTATTGATGAAGCGGAAACTAAAGTAATATTTTTTACATCGTCTATTATTTGTGCACTTATATTTTTTGACGATCTTGAAACACTTAATCTGTATCTATCTTTAGATACATTTTTAAGTTTTTTTCTTACTCTGAATCTTTTTCTTTCAATATTTGTTAATTTCATTATTTTTTCTTGCCCTCTTTTCTTAAAATATATTGACCTTTTTCTTTTATGCCTTTTCCTTTATATGGTTCTGGTGGTCTAATACTTTTAATTTGTGATGCAACCATTCCTACATGTTGTTTATTTGAACCACTTATTTTTAATGTTGTTTGTTTTTCAACAGCTATTTTAATACCTTCTGGAATATTATAATTAATGTCATGACTAAATCCTAGCTGCATATTTAATACATTACCTTTTAAAGCTGCTCTAAATCCAACTCCTGTTAGTTCAAGTATTTTTTCATATCCACTGCTTGCCCCAACAATTGCATTATTAAGCAAACTTCTACTCATACCCCATAATCTTTTAGAAGTATCATCGAGTTTTTTAGGTTTTATTGAAACGTCTTTCCCGTCTGTAATATTAAGTTCAAACATTTCTAAATCTAATTTGATTGATTGTTTGCCTTGAGGTCCTTCTACATTAACTGTATTCCCAGATAATAAAACTTTTACTTTTTCAGGAATTGGTATGTTTATTTTTCCTATTTTAGACATTAAAATACCTTACAAATAATTTCACCACCAAGTTTTTTCTTTCTTGCATCAACATCGGTCATTACACCTTGTGGTGTAGACACAATTGCTATACCAAGTCCATTATTGATTTTTGGAAGACTGTTTGCGCTAGAAAAAATTCTTCTACCTGGCTTTGATACTCTTTCAATAGTATTTATAACTGGATTTCCAGAGTTATATTTTAAATTAATTTCAATTGAAGGTTTTTTTTCATCATTGATTTTGTAATCAATAATATAACCTTCAGTCTTTAACACATCGGCAATTTTAGCTTTAAATTTTGATGATGGTAATGAAACTTTGCTATGATTTCTTACTTGAGCATTTTTAATTCTTGCTAACATATCACCTATTGGATCGCTTAGACTCATATTTTCCTTTCTACCAACTAGATTTTACCATTCCAGGAATTTTACCTTCTAAACCAAGTTGTCTAAGGGCTATTCTTGAAATTTTTAATTTTCGGTAAACACCATGAGGTCTACCTGTAATTTGACATCTGTTCATAACTCTAACCTTTGCAGAATTTCGAGGTAACTTTGATAGTTTTTGTTGTGCTTTAAATCTTTCTTCTAAGGATAATTTTTTATCCATTATTATTTTTTTTAATTTCATTCTCTTTTTATAAAGCTTATCTGATAACTTAATTCTTCTATTGTTCTTGTTAATTGCACTCATTTTAGCCATTAATTACTCCTTGTTTCTTTAAACGGGAAATTTAAATGTTTTAATAATTCAAAACTATGTTCTATATTTTGAGATTTAATAACAATAGTAATGTCTAAACCTCTAATTTTGTCAACTTTATCAAAATTAACTTCTGGAAATATAATATGCTCTTTAACACCAAAAGTATAATTTCCATATTTATCAAAACCATTGGGATTTAATCCCCTAAAATCTTTTATTCTAGGTAACGCTATATTTGTTAATCTATCAATAAATTCATACATTTTATTTTTTCTCAATGTTACTTTCAATCCAGAATTGGTATTTTTTCTAGTTTTAAAATTTGCTATAGATTTTTTAAATTTTGTTACTACAGGCATTTGTCCAGTAATATTTGCCAAATCTTCTTGACACGATTTCAAAATTTTTTGATCGTTTCCATCAAGACCTAAACCCATATTTAAAACAATTTTTTGTATTCTTGGACCCATATATAAATTTTTATAACCAAATTTTTCTTTTAATGCTGGCTCTATATCTTTAGTTACAGTTAGTTTTAATCTAGGTATCATTATTTTTTAGCCTCATTTTTATTTTTGGTATCAAAAACTGCTAAATTGGAAAGATGTACAAAGTTTTCTTTTGAAACTATTCCTCCCTTCTTTTCTTTTGTAGTTTTCACATGTTTTTTTACCATGTTGATACCTTTAACTTTAGCCCTATTATTTTTTCTATCAATTTCAATGACGTCACCATCTTTATTTTTATCCTTACCGCACAGTATCTTTACTTTAATACCTTTTTTAATCATTATAATACCTCCGGAGCTAAAGAAATTATTTTCATTTGTCCTCTATTTCTTAATTCTCTTGTAACTGGTCCAAAAATCCTTGTGCCTATTGGCTCACCTTTATCGTCTGTTAGTACAGCTGCATTGTTATCAAATCTTACTTTAGACCCATCATTTCTATGAATGCCTTTTTTTACCCTTACAACAACTGCTTTATGAACTGCGCCTTTTTTTACTTTTCCTTTTGGGATTGCTTCTTTGACAGCGACAACAATAGTATCACCAATACTTGCATATCTTCTTTTAGAGCCACCTAATACTTTTATGCATTCAATCTTTTTTGCACCAGTATTGTCTGCTACAAATAATTCGGTCTGAACTTGTATCATTTGGAAACTCCTATTACCTCAAATTTTTTTGACTTTGAATAAGGTTTGCACTCTTGAATAGATACTTTATCTCCATTTTTGTATTTATTCTCTTCGTCATGAACACTATATTTTTTTCTAGCTTTAATTACTTTTTTTAACACTGGATGTTGGTATTTTCTTTCAACTAGAACAGTTATAGTTTTATTTGGTTTATCGCTGACAACTATTCCATTTAATACTTTTTTAGGCATCTTTTCTCACTACTAATGTTTTTAATCTTGCAATATTCTTTTTTGTTTCACTTATCTTTGATGGACTTTTTATCTGACCATTAATTTTTTGAAATCTAAAGTTAAAAAGATCTTTTTTTAACTTCTCAATATCCTTCAAAGCTTGTTGTTTAGTCATTTTTTTTATCTCACTTTTTTTCATTTAAATTCTCTTAATAAATTTACATTTTATTGGTAATTTTGCAGAAGCTTTGTAAAGAGCCTCTTTAGCAATTTCTTCTGTTACACCATCTACTTCAAATAAAATTCTTCCTGGTTTAACTCTACATGCCCAAAATTCAGGAGATCCCTTACCTTTACCCATTCTTACTTCAGTTGGTTTTTTTGATACTGGTATATTTGGAAACATCCTAGTCCAAACTCTACCTTGTCTTTTCATATGTCTTGTTAATGCTACTCTAGCTGCCTCAATTTGTCTTGATATAATTCTTTCAGGCTGGATAGCTTTTAAACCAAATGATCCATAATTCATTTTGTTACAACGTGAAGCGTTACCATGTATTCTTCCCTTATGCGCTTTTCTGAACTTTGTTCTTGTGGGCTGTAACATTATTATTTTTTATTCCTTTCTTGACTAAACTCTTTTGTAAAAATCTCACCTTTATATATCCAAACTTTAATACCAATTATTCCATAAGTGGTTAAAGCTTCTGCTTCTGCGTAATCAATATCTGCTCTCAAAGTATGAGATGGAATACTTCCATCTCTTAACCATTCTGTTCTTGCAATTTCGTTTCCGCCAAGTCTTCCGCTACAAGACACTTTAATTCCTTTAGCTCCTAATCTTAATGCGGATTGCATTGCTCTCTTCATTGCTCTCCTGTAAGAAACACGTTTAACTAACTGTTGAGCTATGTTCTCGGCAACTAAAAATGAATTTGTCTCAGGTTTTTTTACTTCTTTGATATTTAAAACTATTTCATTAGCACTCAATCTAGATAATTTCCCTTTAATTTTTTCTATATCACTTCCTTTTTTTCCAATTACAAATCCAGGTCTAGAAGTATAAATTGTTACGAAACATTTTTTTGCTGATCTTTCTATCATTACTTTTGAAACACCTGAATTGATAACATTTTTTTTAATGAACTCTCTAATTTTAAAATCTTCAATTAAATAATTTCCAAAATCTTGTTTTTTTGCGTACCAAACGGAATCCCATCCTCTATTGATACCTAATCTTAAACCGACTGGATTAACCTTTTGTCCCATGTTCCTTCTCTTTTTGTTTCATTTGTTCACTCAAAACTATTGTTACGTTTGAGTATGGTTTCATAATTTCTGCAGCTCGTCCTTTCGCTCTTGCTCTAAATCTTTTCATTATCACTTGTTTTCCACAGAAGGCCTCTTTAACTACTAAATTATCAATATCGTATTGAAAATTATTCTCAGCATTTGCAACCGCTGATGAGATTGTTTTTTTAACATCTTTAGAAATTCTTTTTTCTGAGAAAGATAAATCTCTAATTGCAATTTCTACTTTTTTACCAACTATTGATTTAAGTATAGGTTTTAATTTTCTTACACTAGATCTTACGTTCTTATTTATTGATCTAACTTGTTTTAAATCTATATCTTTATTTTTACTCATACTTATTTCTTATCAGCTCCTTTTGCTCCACCCTCAACTTTTGCTTTTTTATCAGCTGGTGTATGACCAAAAAACTGTCTTGTTGGAGCAAATTCACCGAATTTATGTCCCACCATGTCTTCGGAAACAGTTATTGGTATAAATTTTTTACCGTTATAAATTAAAAAACTGAATCCTACAAAGTCAGGTATTATCGTTGACTTTCTAGACCAAGTCTTAATTGGTTTTTTATTAGGATCATTTTTAATCTTTTCAACTTTTTTAATTAAGCTTTCCTCTACAAACGGTCCTTTCCAAACAGATCTTGCCATAAATTAAGCTCTCTTCTTCTTTCTTCTTCTTATTATAAATTTATCAGTTCTTTTATTGTCTCTTGTTTTTAATCCTTTGGCTGATTGTCCAGTTGGAGAAACAGGATGTCTACCTCCTGCAGATTTTCCTTCACCACCACCATGAGGGTGATCCACTGGATTTTTTACAACTCCTCTGGTATGTGGTCTTCTTCCTAACCATCTTGATCGACCAGCTTTACCAATTTTAATGTTCTTTTGATCTGGATTAGATAATACTCCAATGGTAGCTCTAGCTCTTGAGTCAATTTTTCTAACTTCACCAGAAGTCATCTTTATAATTGAGTAATTTCCATCTACACCAGAAATTGTTACGGATGAGCCAGCTGCTCTAGCTATTTTTCCTCCAGCGCCTGGCTGTATTTCAACATTGTGTATATCAATACCTACCGGAATATCCTGTAATGGTAAACAATTTCCTATTTTAATTTCTGAAGAAGAACCATTCTGGATATAATCACCAACTTTTACTTTTTGTGGAGCAAGATAATAAAATTTTTGATTATCTTCAAATTTAACTAGCATTATATGGCAAGATCTATTTGGATCATATTCAATTCTCTCTACAACTGCTTTCATGTCATTTTTCTTTCTATAAAAATCAATTTTTCTATATTTGTGTTTATGTCCACCTCCATGATTTCGAGAAGTTATTCGACCATAATTATTTCTTCCTTTTGAAGAATAATTTGAACTTGTTAATGGTTTATAAGGCTTACCTTTCCATAAACCCTCTCTACTTGTTAAAATAGTACCTCTGGTAGATTTCGTGTAAGGTTTAAATGTTTTTAAAGCCATAATTTAAATTCCTGTTGTTAAGTCAATATTTTGACCTTTTTTAAGGGTAATGATTGCTTTTTTAAAACCCTTCTTTTTAACTTTTTTTCCTCTAGTAGATTTAATTAGTGTTTTTTTATTAATGATATTAATTTTTGTTACGTTGACTTTAAATATTTTTTCAATTGATCCTTTTAAAGTTTTTTTATTAGCACTTTGAGGAACCTTAAAAACAATTTTATTTTGTTCTGACAAGTTTGTTGACTTTTCAGTTACTACAGGAAACAGGATTTTATCGTATAAACTTAATTTATCCATTATTGATACCTTTTTTCCAATTCTTTAACTGAGCTCTCAGTAAAAATAATTTTTTTATATTTAACTAAATCAAAAGCATTGAAATGATTTGCATCTGTCAATTTAACATTAGGAATATTTTTTGTTGACCTCAAGATATTATCTTTAGATTTTGTATCTACAATTAATAATGAGTTATTTGCATCAAACTTCTTCAAAAGTTCAAACATTTCTTTTGTTTTTTCAATTTTTTTCCCAAAATCATCAAAAATAATTACATTATTCGATTTATTTTTTTCAGTAATAAGTGAGGCTATACTCATTTTTTTTTCACTCTTATTCAACTTTCTATTTTTATAATTATCCTGACCTTTTGGTCCATGAGCTACTCCTCCTCCTACAAATATAGGAGCTTTTTTGCTGGAATGTCTTGCATTACCAGTACCTTTTTGTGAGTAGATTTTTGATGTTGATCCTGTAATCTCATTTCTTTGCTTTGTCTTTGCTTTTCTACCCTTAAAATTTGCGTTTAATTTGTAAATAACACCACTCACTAATTGATTGTTAACTTTAGCGCTAAAGATTTTATCTAGAACTTCTATGCTCTGTTTTTTTCCATCTATACTTAATTTATCTATTTTCATTTATTTTTTCTTTTTATCAGCTGATTTTTTTTGTTTTTCAATTTGCTCAATTTTTTCGCCTATTGACATTCGGTTGATGTCTTTAACTGACTTTCTAATTAAAACTTCTGTATTTTTTGATCCAGGGATAGAACCTTTTAAATATAGCAAATTATTTTCTTTGTCAGTTTTTATAACTTCAATATTTTGTATAGTTCTAATTTTATCACCCATATGACCAGCCATTTTTTTTCCTTTAAAAACTTTACCTGGATCCTGCCTTTGTCCTGTTGAACCGTGTGATCTATGAGAAATTGAAACACCATGAGTAGCCCTTAATCCACCAAAATTGTGCCTTTTCATTGCACCTGCAAATCCTTTACCAATTGTCTTAGATTTAACATCAACAAATTTAACGTTTTCGAATATTTCTAATCCAATTTCATTTCCTTCTTTGAAATTTTCAGTATTTTCTAATCTAAACTCTTTAAGTGTTTTTTTTGGCTCAGTATTTTTTTTGGCAAAATAGCCTTTCATTGCTTTGGTTAATTTTGAATTTTTTATTTTTCCAAATCCTATTTGGACTGCGTTATATCCTCTATTTTCTTTGTTAATAACGTTTATTACTCTTCCAGTCTCCATTTTTAACACAGTGACTGGAACTGATTGGCCAGTTTTAAAAAACTCTCTAGACATTCCTATTTTTTTTCCAATTAAAGCTAAATTTTCCATTATATTTTAATCTCCACATCTACTCCTGATGCTAAATCAAGTTTCATTAGTGCTTCAACTGTTGCAGGTGTAGGTTCTATAATATCAATTAATCTTTTATGAGTTCTTGTTTCGAATTGTTCTCTACTTTTTTTATCAATATGTGGTGATCTTAAAACAGTATACCTCTCTATTTTTGTAGGTAGAGGAATTGGACCTTTAATATTAGCTCCTGTTCTTTTAACAGTATTTACGATCTCCTCTGTGGACTGATCCAAAACCTTGTTATCGTAAGCTCTTAGTTTTATTCTAATATTTTGTTTATCCATAGTTAACCTGTTTTCTTAGTAACCTCATCTTGAACATTTTGTGGAACCTTATCGTAATGATCAAAAAACATTGAGTATTGAGCTCTACCTTGTGACATTGATCTTAAGCTATTTATATATCCAAACATATTTGCTAATGGCACCATTGCTGTTATTACTGTTGCATTTCCTCTTTGCTCTTGTGTACTTATTTGACCTCTTCTACTATTCAAATCACCTATTACATCGCCCATATAATCTTCTGGGGTAACTACTTCTACTCTCATTACTGGTTCTAAAAGTTTTAGAGTTCCTCGAGCACATGCCTCTTTAAAACATTGTCTAGAAGCAAGTTCAAAAGCTAATACACTTGAGTCAACATCATGGTGCAAACCATCTAAGATTGTAACTTTATAGTCGATTAAAGGAAATCCAGCCAGAATTCCGCCATCAGCTATTGTCTCTACACCTTTTTCAACACCTGGTATAAATTCTTTTGGTATTGCTCCACCTTTTATTTTACTTTCAATTTCTCTACCTTTACCTGGTTCTAGCGGTTCGACAGATAATTTTACTCTAGCAAACTGTCCTGCTCCACCACTCTGTTTTTTGTGTGTATAATCAAATTCAGCTGCGCTCAATATTGTTTCTCTATAAGCAACTTGAGGTGCACCTACATTTGCCTCAACTTTGAATTCTCTTTTCATTCTATCAACAATAATATCTAAATGTAATTCACCCATTCCTTTTATTATTGTTTGACCTGACTCTTCGTCTGATGAAACTCTAAAAGAAGGATCTTCTTTTGCTAATCTTCCTAATGCTTCACCCATCTTTTCTTGGTCAGCTTTTGATTTTGGTTCTACAGCAATTTCTATAACTGGGTCTGGGAATTCCATTGGCTCAAGTAATACTGGTGCGTCTTTATTTGCTAAAGTATGGCCTGTTATTGTATTTTTTAGTCCAGCAAGAGCTACTATATCACCTGCACTTGCTTCTTTGATATCTTCTCTCGAGTTGGCATGCATTAGTAGCATTCTTCCAACCCTTTCTTCTTTATCTGAAGAAGTATTATAAACTCCAGTTCCAGATTTTACTGTACCAGAATAAATTCTTATAAATGTAAGACTTCCTACAAATGGATCTGTTGCTACTTTAAAAGCTAAAGCTGAAAAAGGCGCACTATCCTCAAACTTCATTTCAATTTCTTCATCAGATCCTGGTTTTGTACCCATTATAGATCCAAGATCCTCTGGACTTGGTAAGTAATCTACAACTGCGTCTAATAATGGTTGGACACCTTTATTTTTAAAAGCAGAACCTGTTAAAACTGGCACAAATTCAAAATTTAAACATCCTTTCCTTACACATTTAATCAAATCTTCTTGTTTAATTTCTTCACCACCTAAATAGGCTTCCATTAGTTTTTCATCTTGCTCAACGGCTGTCTCAACTAGTTCTTGTCTGTATTTATCACATGTCTCTTTGAGATCATCTGGAATATCTTTTTCTTCCCATTCAGCACCAAGGTCTTCGTTTTTCCAAACAATTGCTTTCATTTTAACTAAATCAACAACACCTTGTAACGATGCCTCTATTCCAATAGGCACCTGCATAACTAAAGGTTTAGCTCCAAGCCTATCTTTGATCATATCTACGCATCTAAAGAAATCTGCTCCAGTTCTATCAAGTTTGTTTACAAAACAAATCCTAGGAACTTTATATTTATCAGCTTGTCTCCAAACTGTTTCTGATTGTGGTTCAACACCAGCAACACCATCAAATACTGCAACAGCACCGTCCAAAACTTTTAAAGATCTTTCAACTTCAATTGTAAAATCAACATGGCCAGGGGTATCAATAATATTAATTCTGTGCTCTCTCCAAAAGCAAGTAGTTGCAGCTGATGTTATAGTAATGCCTCTTTCCTGCTCCTGTTCCATCCAATCCATCGTGGCAGCACCATCATGAACTTCTCCGATTTTATGACTCTTTCCTGTATAATATAAAATTCTTTCTGTAGTTGTAGTTTTGCCAGCATCTATGTGGGCCATGATACCTATGTTTCTATATTTATTTAGTGGATGAGTTTTTGCCATATTAATTACCATCTAAAATGTGCAAAAGCTTTATTTGACTCTGCCATTTTATGTGTATCTTCTTTCTTTTTTATTGCTGAACCTCTTTTTTGATAAGCATCAAATATTTCATTAAATAATTTGTCAGACATTTTTTTATCTTTTCTTTTTCTTGATGCATCAATAATCCATCTTAATGCTAACGCTTGTGATCTTTTAGCTTTAACTTCTACTGGAACTTGATAGGTAGCTCCACCTACACGTCTCGATCGAACTTCAACAGTTGGTCTTACATTATTTATTGCATCATTAAATACTGTTAAAGGTTCGTCTTTGGATTTTGATTTAATTTTATCAATTGCATCATAAACAATTTTTTCTGCGATAGTTTTTTTACCATCTAACATTATAGAGTTGATTAATTTTGGAATTATTACTGATTTATATTTAGGGTCAACAATTGGAATTTTTTTAGGAGCTTTTCTTTTTCTAGACATTTTTATTTACCTTTTTTCGTTCCATATAAAGAACGTCTCTGTTTTCTATTTGCGACACCTTGAGTATCTAAGTTACCACGTAGTATATGATATCTAACTCCAGGTAAGTCCTTAACACGTCCACCTCTTATAAGTACAACAGAGTGCTCTTGTAAATTATGTCCTTCCCCAGGTATATAAGCTGTAACTTCAAAACCATTTGATAATCTAACTCTCGCAACTTTTCTTAATGCTGAGTTTGGTTTCTTAGGTGTAGTTGTATAAACTTTTACACAAACACCTCTTTTTAAAGGTTGTTTTTGCAACGCTGGAACTTTGTTCCTAGCAATTTGTTTTTCTCGTCCTTTTCTTAACAACTGGTTAATTGTTGGCATAAAATTTTATATAAGTTTGATTTTAGATGAAATAACTGTCAGGTTATTTGTGGCAGCGTTTAGTGCACTAGTCACTACATTCCAACCAAAAACACGCACAAAATACTATAGAAATTCCATTTGTCAAATCAAAAGGACATGGAAAAATTAGGTTTTTTTATTGATTTACAGGGCTTTCTGCTTGCTCAATCTTTTCGTTCTCAGCAATGAATTTTTCATCGTCTAAACGAGCTTTATTGTTCCACAAATTTTTAACAGATCCAGTTCCAGCAGGAACTAATCTACCAACAATAACATTTTCTTTTAATCCTGACAATTTATCTACCTTACCTTTAATAGCAGCATCTGTTAAAACTCTTGTTGTTTCTTGGAAAGAAGCAGCTGAAATAAATGACTCTGTTTGAAGTGAGGCTTTAGTTATTCCCATTAAAACTCTCTCTCCAACAGCAGGATTTTTGCCATCTTTAATTAGCTGCTCGTTCATATTTTCAAATCTTATTCTGTCAATAATTTCTCCTGGAAGTAATGAGCTGTCACCTTGAGTTTTAACTTCAACTTTTTTCAGCATTTGTCTTAATATAACCTCAATGTGTTTATCATTTATAATTACACCTTGTAGTCTATAAACATCTTGCACCTGGTTTACGAAATATTCAGTTAATTCTTCAATACCTAAAATTCTAAGAATATCATGAGGCAATGGTTGACCATCTAACAAATATTCACCTTTTTTAATTTTTTCACCTTGATTAAAATTGATATGTTTTCCTTTTGGTATTAAATAACTTGAAGTATCACCATTTTCAGATTCAATTGTTACTCTTTGTTTGCCTCTTACCTCTTTACCAAATATTACTTTTCCATCATTCTCAGCAATAATTGCGCTATCTTTTGCTTTTCTTGCTTCAAATAATTCAGCAACTCTTGGTAGACCTCCTGTAATATCTTTAGTCTTTGTAGTTTCTTTAGGAAGTCTAGCTATTACATCGCCAGCTGAAATTTTTTGTCCATCTTTAACAGATAATATTGAGTCTGGAACTAAGTAATATCTTGCCTCATTATCATCGGCTTTTTTAACAACATTTCCTTTTGCATCTCTTAAAGTAATTCTTGGTTTTAAATCTGTGTTTTTAGATTGAGTTTTCCAATCAACAACTGCTTTAGTAGAAATTCCAGTTGCATCATCAGTTGTCTCCGCGATTGATACACCATCTATTAAATCTACATAATTTGCTATTCCATCTTTTTCTGCAATAACAGGTGTTGTATATGGATCCCATTCACATATTTTTGATCCCTTTTTAATTTTATCTCCATTTTCAAAGAAAAGTTTTGATCCATATGGAACTTTATATGCAGCTACTTGTAATCCATTATCATCTTCTATTGATAATTCTGTATTTCTTCCCATTACAATTAAATTCTTTTTTGAGTCTACCAATAGATTTGTATTAACAATTTTTAATATACCATCATTATTTGATACTATTTGGGAGTCTTGCTTGACTGATGCAGTTCCTCCAACGTGAAAAGTTCTCATTGTAAGCTGAGTTCCTGGTTCACCAATAGATTGGGCTGATATCATTCCAATTGCTTCACCAACATGTACCATTTTACCTCTTGATAAATCTCTACCATAACAAGTGGCACATACACCTTCTTTCAAACTACAAGTCATTACTGAGTAAACATTCAAGTTTTTTACACCTGCAGAGTCAATTTTTTCACATGCTGCTTCATCGATCATGCTATTCTTTTTTATTAAAACTTCACCTGTTAGTGGATTTTTTACATCTTTTGCTGTTACTCTTCCAAGAGCTCTTTCTGATAAACTAACCATTATATTTCCACCTTCTAAGACCTCAGTAAGTTTTATGAAACTTGGGTTATCGCATTTAACTTGAGTTATAGTTAAATCTTGTGCAACATCGCAAAGTCTTCTCGTTAAGTATCCAGAGCTTGCTGTCTTCAATGCAGTATCTGCTAGTCCTTTTCTAGCACCGTGTGTTGAATTAAAATATTCTAGTGCTGTTAAACCTTCTTTAAAGTTTGATGTTATTGGAGACTCTATAATTTCTCCTGATGGTTTAGCTATTAAGCCTCTCATTCCAGCTAATTGCTTCATTTGAGCCGCAGAACCTCTTGCACCACTGTCTGCCATCATAAATACTGAATTTATTTTAAGACCATCTTCATTCATTTCGGTTGCAGAAATTCTTTTCATCATTTCTGAAGCTACTTTATCAGTACATTTTGACCAAGCATCGATAACTTTGTTATATTTTTCACCTCTAGTTATTAATCCTTCTGCATATTGATTTTCATAATCAGAAATTAATTTTTTAGTTTCATCAATTAATTGTTGTTTGTTATCTGGAATAACTAAATCATCTTTACCAAATGATATTCCTGCTTTAAATGCATGTTTGAAGCCAAGATCTTTTAATTTATCACAAAAAATTACTGTGCTTTTTTGGCCAGAAAATCTGAAAACATGATCAATAACCTCAGATACTATTTTCTTAGGCAATAATCTATCAATTAGAGCAAATTTATTATTTATATTTTTTGGAATTAAATTTGCTAAAAGAAATCTTCCAGCTGTGCTTATATGTTTTTCATATTTTGTACTACCATTTTCATCGACGGTTGCAAATCTTGAGACAATTCTAGAGTGAACTTTGATCTGACCAATTTCTAAAGCATGCTCAATCTCAGAAGTGTTTACAAAATATCCTTCAACTCTATCAGTTTGATATGGCGGTTGAGAAAGATAATATATACCTAAAATCATATCCTGACTTGGAACAATTATAGGTTTTCCATTTGAGGGGCTTAAAATATTATTCGTAGACATCATTAAAACTCTTGCTTCTAATTGTGCCTCTAAACTTAATGGCACGTGCACTGCCATTTGATCACCATCAAAATCTGCATTGAATGCAGCACAAGTTAGTGGATGTAATTCAATTGCATTACCTTCTATTAATTTTGGTTCAAATGCCTGAACACCTAGTCTATGTAGCGTTGGTGCTCTATTTAATATAACTGGATGTTCTCTAACAATTAATTCTAAAGCGTCCCAAACTTCATTTCTTTCTCTTTCAACAAGTTTTTTAGCTTGCTTGATTGTGGAGGCTAATCCAAGTTTATTTAATCTTGCATATAAAAATGGTTTAAATAATTCTAAAGCCATTTTTTTTGGCAAACCACATTCATGTAATTTTAAGTCTGGTCCAACTACTATTACTGATCTTCCAGAATAATCAACTCTTTTGCCCAATAAATTTTGTCTAAATCGTCCTTGTTTACCTTTTAACATCTCTGCTAAAGATTTTAATGGTCTTTTGCCTGTACCTGTAATTACTCTTCCTCTTCTACCATTGTCAAATAATGCATCTACTGATTCTTGAAGCATTCGCTTTTCATTTCTTACAATTATGTCTGGAGCTTTTAGATCCATTAATCTTTTTAAACGGTTGTTTCTATTTATAACTCTTCTATATAAGTCATTTAAATCAGAAGTAGCAAATCTACCTCCATCTAAAGGTACTAATGGTCTTAACTCTGGAGGGATTACAGGTATCGTGGTTAAAATCATCCATTCTGGTTTATTTCCAGTCTCTATAAAAGACTCAATAAGTTTTAATCTTTTAATTGATCTTTCTTCTGAAACTTTCGATTTTGTTTCTTTAATTGATTTGATTAAGACCTCTTTTTCTTGTTCTAAATCTATTGATTTTAAAATTTCTAGAATTGCTTCAGCTCCAATACCTGCGGTAAATGACTCTTCACCATACTCATCTTGATATTTTATAAGTTCTTCTTCACCTAAAAGCTGGTTCTTCTTAAGACTAGTTAATCCTGGTTCAATAACTATGAAGTTTTCAAAATAAAGTACTCTCTCTACCTCTTTAAGCTTCATATCTATCGCAAGAGATATTCTGCTTGGTAACGATTTTAAAAACCATATGTGAGCAACTGGAGTTGCTAAATTAATGTGACCCATTCTTTCACGTCTGACATTTGACTTTGTAACCTCAACACCACATTTTTCGCATATAATTCCTCTGAATTTCATTCGCTTATACTTACCACAAAGACATTCATAATCTTTTATAGGTCCAAATATTCTTGCACAAAATAATCCATCCTTTTCAGGTCTAAAAGTTCTGTAATTTATTGTTTCAGGCTTTTTAATCTCTCCGTATGTCCAGGATTTAATTTTTTCAGGACTAGCAAGTGTAATTTTTATACTATTAAAATTTTGTGCATCAGAAATTTCTGAAGATTTAAATAGGTCTGTTAGTTCTTTACTCATATTAATTTAGCTCCACATTTAGTGCTAGAGATTTAATTTCTTTAACTAAAACGTTAAATGACTCAGGTATTCCTGATTCAAAATTTTCTTCACCTTTAACTATAGTTTCATAAACTTTAACTCTTCCAGCTACATCATCTGACTTAACGGTAAGAATTTCTTGTAATGTATACGAAGCTCCATAAGCCTCTAATGCCCAAACTTCCATTTCACCAAATCGCTGACCTCCTAATTGTGCTTTACCACCAAGAGGTTGTTGTGTTACTAAACTGTAAGGTCCAGTAGATCTAGCATGAATTTTATCTTCAACTAGATGATGAAGTTTTAACATATAAATCGTTCCGACTGTTACAGGTCTATCAAATTTCTCGCCAGTTCTTCCATCCCAAAGTGTAGTTTGACCTGAGTTTGGTAATTCAGCTAATTCTAACATTTTGGTAACATCGTTTTCTTTAGCGCCATCAAAAACTGGTGTAGCTATTGGAACACCGTGTCTTATGTTTGAACATAAATCCTCAAATTCAGATTGATTTAATTTTTCAATGTCTTCATCATATATTTCTTTACCATACACGTTCTTCAAAAATGATTTGATTTTCTCTGTCTTTTCAATTTTTTTTTGATTTTCGTTAACTAATTGATTTAACTTCTCGCCTAACTCTGTGCAGGACCATCCTAAGTGTGTCTCTAATATTTGACCAACATTCATCCTACTCGGAACACCTAATGGGTTAAGAACTATATCAACTGGTTTACCATTTTCTCTATAGGGCATATCTTCAACTGGAACTATTTTACTAACAACACCTTTATTTCCATGTCTTCCAGACATCTTATCTCCTGGTCTTAGTCTTCTTTTTATAGCAACAAAAACTTTAACCATTTTCATAACACTGGGTAATAAATCGTCACCTTGTCTAATTTTTAAAACTTTATCTTCAAATCTTTCTTGAATATCTTGTTTAGCGCTATTGTACTGATCTTTAATTTGAGACAATGAAGATACTTTATCTTGCTCATCGACTGATATTTTAAATAAATCAGAAACAGGTAAATTATTAATTATCTCTTCAGATATAACTGTATTAACCTCGACATCTTTAACTTTTTTATTAATTTTTGTTCCACTTAATATTGATGACAATCTCTGTTTTATACTTCTTTCTAAAATTTCTTCTTCAACTTTTTTATCTTCTTGAACACTCTCGATTTCTGCTCGCTCAATAGTTATTGATCTTTCATCTTTATCAATACCATGTCTATTAAATACCCTTACATCAACTACTATACCACCGCTTCCACTTGGCATTTTTAATGATGTATCAGTAACATCAATTGCTTTTTCTCCAAATATTGATCTTAATAATTTTTCTTCAGGGCCTGATGCAGTATCTCCTTTAGGAGTAACTTTACCCACCAAAATATCCCCTGGTTTAACTTCAGCACCAATATAAACTATTCCCGACTCATCTAAATTTTTTAAAGACTCCTCATTAACATTTGGAATATCTCTTGTAATATCTTCCTCACCTAATTTTGTATCTCTAGCCATTACTTCGTATTCTTCTATGTGTATAGATGTAAATACATCATCTGTTACACATCTCTCTGAAATTAATATTGAATCTTCAAAGTTATAACCTTGCCAAGGCATGAAGGCTACGGTTACATTTTTACCTAAAGCTAATTCGCCAACTTTAGTTGATGGGCCATCAGCAATGATATCTCCAGATTTAACTTTATCCCCTACTCGAACTAAAGGTTTTTGATTTATGCAGGTGTTTTGATTTGATCTTTTAAACTTTTGTAGATTATATATATCGACTCCTGATTTAGAGTAATCTTTTTCACTTGATGCTTTAATAACTATCCTTTTACCATCAATTTTATCTACAACTCCATCTCTTCTCGCAACTATTGTTACTCCTGAATCTAAAGCAACATCACTTTCTATACCTGTACCCACAAGTGGGGCCTCTGGTTTTAACAGCGGAACTGCTTGTCTCATCATATTTGAGCCCATTAGTGCTCTATTAGCATCATCATTTTCTAAAAAAGGTATTAGAGAGGCAGCCACTGATACAAGTTGCTTTGGAGAAACATCGATATAATCTATGGTATCTGGTTTAGCTAAAATGAAATTTAAATTTTGTCTACAAGAAACTAACTCTTCAGTAAACTTACCATTTTTGTCAATAAGAGAATTAGCTTGTGCAATAGTAAATTTGGTCTCTTCCATGGCAGATAAATATTCAATATTATTTTGCACGATACCATCTTTTACCTTTTTATATGGGCTTTCAATGAAACCATATTTATTTATTTTTGAATATGTTGATAAACTATTAATTAGTCCAATGTTCGGTCCCTCTGGTGTTTCAATTGGACAAATTCTTCCATAATGAGTTGGATGAACGTCTCTGACTTCAAACCCAGCTCTTTCTCTTGTTAAACCGCCTGGTCCTAGAGCAGACACTCTTCTTTTATGAGTGATTTCGGAAAGTGGATTAGTTTGATCCATAAACTGAGACAGTTGTGAGGTTGCAAAGAAATCTTTAAGAGAAATAGTCAAAGGTTTTGCATTAATTAAATCTTGGGGCATTGCTGACTCAACATCTAGGGTAGTCATTTTCTCTTTTATAGCTCTTTCCATTCTATAGACGCCTATTCTTGCCTGATTTTCCACAAGTTCACCAACTGATCTTACTCTTCTATTTCCCAAATGATCTATATCATCAACTTCATCTTTACCATCTCTTAAATCCAACATTTTTTTAATAATAGCTAAAATGTCATCATTTCTTAAAATTGTTATTTTATCAGAACAATTTAATTCTAACCTTGAATTCATTTTTACTCTTCCAACATCTGATAAATCATATCTTTCAGAACTAAAAAATAGGTTATTAAATATCTGAGTAGCTATTTCTATTGTTGGAGGTTCACCAGGTCTTAAAACCTTATAAATTTCTGTTATTGCATCATTTTTATTTTCATTTTTATCATTAAAAATACTTAATAATAAGTATGGACCTTTATTTATTGAGTTAGTTCTAGAAATATCTAAAGATTTAATATCAGCCTCAATGATTTTACTTATTATGGTCTCATTTATTTCTGTTCCAATTTTAAATATATCTTCACCAACTTTAATATCTCTATGTAAAAATTTACCGTATAAAGATTCGCTAGAAACAAAAATTTCTTTTAGACCATCATTTGAGAGTTTTTTTGCAGTTAAAAAATTTATTTTTTCACCTAATTTTACAACTACTTTATTATTTTTTGCATCAATTACTTCTTCTGAAAAGTTTTTGGCTTTATAATTTTCTGGATCAAATTTAGTTTTCCACTTATTTAATTTTTTATCATAATTTAATGTTTCTTTTTGATAGAATTCGTCAACAATATCATTTTTTGAAAATCCTAAAGCTTGTAATAAAGTAGAAACTAATATTTTCTTTTTTCTATCAATTCTAAAATATAAAAAATCCTTTACATCAAATTCAAAGTCTAGCCAAGATCCACGATTAGGAATTACACGACAATTAAATAATAATTTACCACTAGCGTGTGATTTGCCCTTGTCATGATCAAAAAATACACCTGGGCTTCTGTGCATCTGGTTAACAACTACTCTTTGAACTCCATTGGTTATAAAAGTTCCACTATTTGTCATCATTGGAACTTCCCCCATATAAACTTCTTGTTCTTTTGCTGATAAAATATCCTTTGTATTATTTTCTTGATCAATCTCATAGACAACTAGTCTAAGAGTACATTTGAGAGCTGCAGAATAAGTTAAACCTCTAGATATACATTCCTCAACATCAAATTTAGGTTTTTCTAATTTATAAGATACATACTCTAATGTTGCTTTATCATTTAAATCTTCTATCGGAAAAATGCTTTTAAAAACTCTATCGAAACCCTTAACAAGATGTTGCTCAACATCTTGTTTAAATTCTGTAAGTTCTTTATAAGAATTCTTCTGTACCTCTATAAGATTTGGGATAGATAAACTCTCTTTAAGTTTTCCGAAGCTTTTTCTTATATTTTTCTTTTCTGTAAAAGATAATTGCATCTCAACTACTGATTAAAAAATAATTAACCAGTAAAAAATCCTATCTAATTTATTTTAGTTCTACTTTTGCGCCAGCTGCTTCGAGTTTTTGTTTTATCTCTTCTGCCTCTTTTTTATTAACACCCGTTTTGACTTCTTTCGGTGCTCCTTCAACTAAATCTTTTGCCTCTTTAAGACCTAATGCAGTAATAGCTCTTACCTCTTTGATAACATTAATTTTTTTATCGCCTGCTGCAGTAAGCATGATCGTGAATTCATCTTTTTCTTCTGCTGGTGCTGCTCCACCTGCTGCTGCTGGTGCTGCTGCTACAGCTGCTGCTGCAGTCACACCCCATTTTTCTTCTAATTGTTTTGAAAGTTCAGCTGCCTCTACAACAGTTAAACTTGATAAGTCATCTATAATTTTATTTAAGTCAGCCATAATAAATCTTGTCCCTGGTTATTTTTTTGATTTTTCGAGCGCTAAAATAGCGATTTTTGACGCTGGCGCAAGTAAAATACTTGCTATTTTTTGTGCTGGAGACCTCAATATTCCTACTATTTTAGCTCTAGCTTCATCTAATGAAGGAAGAGTAGCTACATTTTTGACACCAGCAACGTCTAAAACATCAGAACCCATGATTCCTCCCAGAATCTTTAAATTTTCATTTTCTTTTGAAAATTTTGTTAAAATCTTTGCAGAAGTTATTGCATCTTCGGAAAGTGCTACAGCAGTTGGACCTGAAAACAAATTTGATAGATCTTTACATCTTGTTTTTTCTAATGCCAATTTTGTTATTCTATTATTTGTAATTTTAAATTTTATGCCGTGTTGTCTCATTTTAGCTCTAAGGTCATCTAACTGGTTCATTGTTAAACCTTGGTAATGTGTAACAATCACTGCTTCAGATTTTTCAAACTGATTTGTCATATCAGTTATATATTTTTTCTTTTGTTCTTTATTCATCATAACTAAATACTCTTACCTAATTTGATTTTGTATGAAACGCCCATTGTAGAAGTTAAGAAAGCTTGTTTAATCAAATCTCCTTTAATTGTATTATTTGATTTTTCCTTATCTAATGCATCAATTATTGCGTTGAAATTATTTATTAACTTATCGTCGGCAAATGATTTATTTCCTATACTCACACCTATATTTCCATCTTTATCATTTCTTATTTCAACTTGACCAGATTTTGCATCAGTCACTGCCTTTTTTATATCGTTAGTTACTGATCCTAATTTTGGATTAGGCATCAGTCCTTTAGGACCTAGAACTTTTCCTAATTTTGAAAGCTTGATCATCATGCCTGGTGTACATATTAATTTTTCAAAAGTTATATTTCCCGACTTTATTTGATCAATAAGTTCATCACCACCAACAACTTCAGCTCCAGAATCTTTTGCCTCTTGTGATTTATTCTCTTCACAAACAACTCCAATTTTTACTTTTTTAGAACTTCCACCTGGTAAATTAATTACAGTTCTGATATTTATCTCGCTTTTCTTTTGCTTATTATTAATTTGTAAACTTAAATCTAAAGATTCATCAAACTTTGTTGTACAATTTTGTTTTAAAATAGGAATTAATTTATCTACAGTTTGAGATTGCAAGTCTCTAGTTTTTTCTGGTAATTTTTTATATCTTTTTGATGACATTATTCTACTACCTCAATACCCATAGATCTTGCAGAACCAGCTATTATTTTTGCAGCCTCTTCAACATCGTGTGCATTTAAGTCGGCCATTTTCTTTTCAGCAATCTCTTTTAATTGTTTTTTTGAAATTTTTGCTACAATGTTTCTACCTGGTTCCTTTGAGCCACTTTTTAATTTTACAGCTTCTTTTATATAATGAGAAGCAGGTGGTGATTTAATAATAAAATCAAATTTTTTATCTTTATAAACTGTAATAATTACCGGAACTGGTTTGCCTGCAAATGATTTTGTTTTTTCATTAAACGCCTTGCAAAATTCCATTATATTTATTCCTCTTTGACCCAAGGCAGGTCCAACTGGAGGAGCTGGATTTGCTTGGCCACCATTAATTTGTAATTTTATATATCCACTTATTTCTTTTTTTGCCATTAGCTTGCCTTTTCTACCTGACTATATTCCAAATCGACAGGTGTTGGTCTTCCAAATATAGAAACTGATACTTTTAATCTTAATTTATCTTCATCTATATCTTCAACCAATCCACTGAAAGATGCAAAAGGTCCGTCTATAACTTGAACTTTTTCTCCTACATTGTATTCAATACCTGATTTAGGCTGAACAACACCATCTTTAATTTGTCCAAGTATTTTTTCAATTTCTTTTTCTGAAACTGGAATTGGTGTTCCCTTAGTACCTAGAAAACCACTTACTTTTTTTATATTCTTTATCAAGTGGTAAATAGTATTATCCATTTCACTTTTTAATAAAACATATCCAGGGAAATATTTCTTTTTTCTTTGAATACGTTTACCTCTTTTAACTTCAGTTACATCATGAGTTGGTACAATTATTTCTTCAATTCTCTCGGAAATATTTGCTTTTACAGCTTCCTCTTTTATCTCCTTAGCAACTTTATTTTCAAAGCTGGAGTGAGATTGAACTATGTACCAATTTTTCATTTAAAAACTTACCTTTAAAACTATTTCTAAAAAAAATTGAAGAACCTGATCCAAAAGTAAAAAAAATAAAGCAGCAACTATAGCCATTGCTACTACCATTAAAGATCCTTGGATAACCTCTTTTCCTGTTGGCCAAGTGACCTTGAAAGCCTCTTGTTTAACATCCTGAATAAATTTTAAAGGGTTCTTCATATAGTTTTTGTTTGGCAGGAGCGGAGGGAATCGAACCCCCAACCTCCGGTTTTGGAGACCGGCGCTCTACCAATTGAGCTACACTCCTATGGAGTTTACTCGATAATTTTAGTTACTACTCCAGCTCCTACTGTTCTACCACCTTCTCTAATAGCAAAGTTTAATTTTTCTGCCATAGCAATTGGTGTGATTAATTTTACTGTAAATTTAGCGTCATCACCTGGCATGACCATTTCTGTTCCAGCTGGCAACTCTACTTCCCCTGTAACGTCAGTTGTTCTAAAATAAAATTGAGGTCTATATTTTGTAAAGAAAGGGGTATGTCTTCCACCCTCTTCTTTTTTTAATACATAAGCTTGAGCCTCAAATTTAGTGTGTGGAGTTATAGAGGCAGGTTTACATAAAACTTGTCCTCTTTCTACATCTGTTCTTTCAACACCTCTCAAAAGTGCACCTATGTTATCACCAGCTTCACCTGAATCTAATAGCTTTCTAAACATTTCTACACCTGTACAAACTGTTTTTTTTGTTTCTCTTATTCCGACGATTTCAATTTCATCACCAGTTTTAATTACCCCAGACTCTACTCTCCCTGTTACTACAGTACCTCTTCCAGAAATTGAAAAAACGTCTTCAACAGGCATTAAAAAATCTTTATCTTTTGGTCTGTCAGGTTGTGGAATAAACTCATCAACAGATTTCATTAGTTCCATTATTGAATTTTTACCAATTTCATCATCTCTTCCTTCAACAGCAGCTAATGCAGAACCTTTTATTATCGGAGTTTTGTCTCCAGGAAATTTGTATGATGTTAATAAATCTTTTATCTCTTCCTCAACAAGTTCGATCATCTCTTTATCGTCAACTTGATCAACTTTATTTAAATAAACAACTATAGCTGGAACTCCCACTTGTCTTGCTAAAAGAATATGCTCTCTAGTTTGTGGCATTGGACCATCAGCAGCGTTAACCACTAAAATAGCTCCATCCATTTGTGCAGCTCCTGTTATCATGTTCTTTACATAATCAGCATGACCTGGACAATCAACGTGAGCATAGTGTCTTTTTTCAGTCTCATACTCCACATGAGCAGTTGAAATTGTAATTCCTCTCTCTTTTTCCTCTGGAGCTTTATCAATTTGATCATAAGCAGTAAATTGCGCACCACCAGTCTCTGCTAAAACTTTTGTAATCGCAGCAGTTAATGTTGTTTTACCATGATCCACGTGACCTATAGTACCAATATTACAGTGCGGTTTATTTCTTACGAACTTTTCTTTTGACATTACTTGTTTACCTCTTTTTTATAATTTATTTTTTTGGAGCGGGTAAAGGGAATCGAACCCTTACATCCAGCTTGGAAGGCTAGCGTTCTACCATTGAACTACACCCGCAACACCCAAGTACACTCCATGTTATTATAAAGAATTATTGATTGGTGGAGGGGGAAGGATTCGAACCTTCGAAGACCGAAGTCAACGGGTTTACAGCCCGCCCCATTTGACCGCTTTGGTACCCCTCCTTAATAATATTTAGGGGGAAGCACCCCATGTTCAATAAAGCTTTAAACAACATGCGTTTTATATATTTTTATTGTACAAATGCAATACGTGAAATATAGGAAAATAGCTGAAAAAATAGTGTAAATTCAGTAAATATCATGAACAGATCATCATTTTTTATAGTCGGAAAACACGCAGTGATAGAGGCATTAAAAAACCCCCACAGGAGAGTTTTAAAAATTTTTCTAACAGAGGAGAGTAAAAAAAACATACATAGAGTAAGCTCAAAAAAAAATCTTCTTAAAGACTTAAAAATTTATTACAAAACTAGAAAAGAGCTAGATAAATATTGTTCAAAAGATGGAATTACTCATCAAGGTTATGTCGCTGAAATCGAGCATTTTGAAAAAATAAATTTAAAAGAATTTATCAAATCAAAGAATGATTTAACAATTGCATGTTTGGATGAGGTTACAGATCCTAGAAATATAGGGTCTTTAATTAGAAGTGCTGCATCATTTGAGATAGATGGAATAATTATTAAAGAAAGACATTTTCCATCGGAAAGTAAACTAATGTATAAATCTGCAAGTGGTTGTATGGAACACATTAATATTTTTGAAGTGTCAAATATAAATACGACACTAAAATTTTTAAGAGATAAAAATTTTTGGATTTATGGATTTGAAGCAAAAGGTGAAAAAAAATTTATTGATATTAAGTGGAATGGGAATAATATTTTGCTTTTTGGTTCAGAAGGATTTGGTATGAGAGAACATACAAAAAAATATACAGATTTTTCGGTAAAAATAGATATAAACAAAAATATCGAAAGTTTAAATATATCAAATAGTGCAGCAATTGTTTTTCATCATATAAATCAATATAAAAATAAAACTTGATAATATTAAAAATCATACTAAAAAACTCTGAATGCCCTTGTAGCTCAGCTGGTAGAGCAATTGATTTGTAATCAATAGGTCCGCGGTTCGAGTCCGTGCGGGGGCACCATTATTGTGTTTCGTTTCTTAATTGTTCAAGTTTTATTTTTTTTTGAAGACTTCTATTTTTGTCAAATAATAAATGAAATTTGATTTTTTTATTTGTTTTAATAGAAATTAATTTCGCATTTCTAACTTCAATATTGTCAGCAACTGCACTTATAGGTCTTTTTTTTGGATTTAAATTTTTAATTATGATTTTAGATTTATCACTCACTATTTTTCCTTTCCATCTTCTTGGTCTAAAAGCACTTATTGGGCTAATTGATAGTTTATTAGAATCTATGCTAAGAATGGGGCCATGAACTGAAAGGTTGTAAGCTGTGCTACCTGCTGGAGTTGAAACTAACACACCATCAGAAATTAAATGCTTGATAATTTGCTTCTTGCCATTTGAAATAGTTAATGACGCTGTTTGTCGACTTTGTCTAAGAACAGAGATTTCATTAATTGCTATAGATTTTTTCATAAAGTTCATTTTATTTTTTACTCTCATTTCTAATGGTGATATTGAGACTAATCTTTCATTAATTAAATTATTATAATTTGTTTTTTTTGAAAATTTATTCATTAAAAAACCATAGTTTCCCGAATTTATTCCATAAAAAGGTTTTTTATACTTATTATATTTTTTTAATGTCTCAAGCATAAAACCGTCACCACCTATAACAATAATTAAATTAGATTTTGCCAAAGAATGATTTTTAATTTTTTTTAGAACAGCATTCTTTATTTTGGATGATCTGAAATTTTTATCTGAAATTATAAAAGGGTTAACCATCAGTGGTGCCCTCGGCCAGACTCGAACTGGCACTCCCAAAAGGGCAAGGATTTTAAGTCCTTTGTGTCTACCAATTTCACCACGAGGGCATTAATGAATTTCATGAGTATTTATGATAATATTTATAATTGTACAAGTTTAATAATAAACATTCAATATAACATGTTAGTGCGAGATCTTAATAATATTGTTGACAGTATAAAAGATAAAAATTTAAAACAAGCGTTAGAACTATGTGATCTTTATGAAAATAAAGAGAATAAATATATTATATTTAACTTTAGAGGGGCAATACATCTATTAAAAAAAGACTTAAATTTAGCTGAAGCTAGTTTTTTAGAATCAAATAGACTCAATGAAAAATTTGAAGACCCAATTAAAAATCTTTATTTACTATATTTAAAAAAGAAACGTTTTAAACAAGTATTATTATGTGCAAATAAATTGATGAAAATTGATAAATCTAACCATAGATATAATTATCAATTAGCTTTTGCTCTTGAGTTAAATAATAATTTTAATGAAGCAATTAAATATTATAAAATTTGTATAGATTTTAATAATAACGATAAAAAAAAATCTCTAAATAATATTGGTAGTATATACCTTAAAATAAGTAAGCCAAAAATTGCCTTGGGTTACTTTCGACAAGCTATTGAGCTTGGTGAAGATAAAATTATAGTCAATAACTTACTAAAGTGTTACATTAAATTAAGAGATATAGATAAAGCAAATCTTTATTACAAAAAAGCACAGAAAATTGATAAAGATTATATTGAATTTATATTTAATAAAGTTGAATTTTTGATTCTTAAAAATCAAATTAAAGACGCTTTAATAATACTTGAAAAAAATAAAAATAAATCAAAATTTCTAATTTCACTTCTAAGATTATTATTTAATGTTGGAAAAAATGATGAAGGAAAAAAATTATTAACTCAGTCTAAAAAAGACAATGAACAAAGTCCTGATTTTTTTAATTATTTTTCGCTTAGATTATTATATGACGGTAATTTTGAGGATGGTTGGAAATATTATGAGCATAGGCTTGCAAAAAAAATTAATTATTTCAATAATATTAAGGAATGGGCAGGAGAAAATATTGAAAAAAAAAATATAATAGTTTTTAGTGAACAAGGTTTAGGTGATTGTATTCAATTTTCCAAATATTTAATTCCTTTAACTCAAATTGCCAAAAATGTAACTTTTGTTACTCAAAGTAAACTTTTAAATCTTTTTAGAAAAAAAATTAAAAATCTATCAATTGATGTAATAGAAAATTGTAAAAATCAAAAATTTGATTTTAAAATTACATTAGGATCTTTAATTAAATTTTTTTTTAAAGAAAAAATAAATAATAATGAAAGTTTAATACAATCAAATAGAGTAAACGATTTAAAATGGAAAAATAAATTTTCTAACTCTAAAATGAATATCGGCCTTGTTTGGTCTGGTTCCTTTAATGGAACAAATGAACCTTATAGATCTATTCCGTTGAGCTCTTTGAAAAAAATTTTGTCTTTAAATGCTAATTTTTATTGTTTACAAAATGAAATATGGGATAGAGATCTTGATTTTTTTAGATCCACAAATTTAATTGATTATGGAAAGCTAAACCTTGATGAAATTGCTTCAATAATAAATAATCTTGATTTAGTTATAACAGTAGATACATCCATATTACACTTATCGGCTTCTTTAAATAAAGAGACTTGGGGATTATTTAGCCTAAATCCTGACTGGAGGTGGGGTGAATTTAATAAATTTAATCCATATAAAAGTTTAAATATTTTTAAGCAAAAAACTTTTAATAAATGGAATGATATTGAAGATCAAATTTATGAAAAGTTAAAAAAAAAATTGACATTAAGTTAACAACAATAAGAATATAAATACTATTTTATGTATAAAATTTGTATTGCTGGAAAAAATAAATGCTCAGTAGATATACTCACATTTGTTTCAAAAAAAATAAAAAAAAGAAATTTGCTTGTATTACCAAACAAAAGTGACAAGGGTATTGATGGATGGCAACCCTCATTACGGAAGTATGCTAAAAAAAATAAGCTTAAGATTATAAATTTAAAAGATATTTATAGTCTTAAAAACTTAATCTTAATTTCAATTGAATTTGAGGAAATATTGAAAGTCGAAAAATTTAAAAGTAAAGAACTTTTTAACATTCATTTTAGCTTACTTCCTAAGTATCGTGGTTGTCACACAAATTATTTACAAATTAAAAATGGTGAAAAAAAAACAGGAGTAACTCTTCATAAAATTGATAGTGGTATTGATACTGGCGACATAATTGATCAATTAAAATTTAAAATAGATCTTAATACAAATGCTTTTTTAAATTATAAGAAATTGATGACTTATTCAGTACAAATTTTTAAGAAAAATTTTTTAAAAATTATAAACAAGAAATATAATACAAAAAAACAAATCAATAGTAAATCATCTTACTTTAATAGATCTTTCGTAAATTATAATAAAGAAAAATTTTTTAAAAAAAAAACTAATTCTATTAATTTTCACAATAAGATAAGGGCATTAATTTTTCCGCCTTTTCAACTTCCAGTTCTTAATAAAAAGAAAATTATTGATTCAACTTTTTTTAGAAAAAAAGTTTATATCAAATATTTATGATAATTTTTTATATGTCTAAATTAAATTATATTGATATTCTCTAGCTTCAATTATTTCATTTTGTAAATTAAGCTCAACATCATCTATGCGTATAAATGAATCTTTCTTTATGTTTCTTTTTAAAACTGCATTATCAGTATAACCCATTGGTAAAATTCTTTCCATTTTAGACCTTTCTGAGGAAATCAATCTTCCCCTAACACAATAACCTCCTTCTCCATCAAGTTTTTGACCTACTTTTAAATCTTTTTTTGCTACACTCCCAATTTCAGCGTTAAAATTTTTTGTATGACCTGTTGCCTTGTTATCAAGGACTATAGAATAAATAGATTGAGCTAATTCTAATCCAATATAATGATAAGGTCTCCAAATTGCAGAGTAACTTCCTGAAGAATCTGTTACCATCCCATAATCTTTAAAACAATTCTTAACATATTCATTTTGAGCTTTAATAACTATATATACTCCCCATCTAAGATCATTGGGAATATCTTTTTTATCCAAATCAATGCTCGAAATCACTTCTACTTGACCTGAATAATCTAATAAACCACCTTCAGACTTTGGAATTAATTTTTTGGCAATGTCATAAACTCCAATTGGAGGATAAGTTAATCCACCATTTGGACACTTTAAATCTGTCGCATTACTAACTGCACACATTTCAATTGATGACTTATCTCCGCATAAAAAACTATTAAACATTTTTGGGTTCATACCAGATTCATTTTCAGCTCTTTCTTTAGTTAAACCATAGTGTTCCCAAACAGTTTCTGGTGTCGAATATTCAAATGATGGATGATATTTTGTCCCTTTACCTGCACATATAACCTCAAAACCATTTAATTTTGCCCATTCAATTTGTTCTAATATTAATGATGGTTGATCACCGTAAGCCATGGAACAGATAACATTATTTTCTTTGGCTAAGTCAGATAAATATTTTCCACACAAAACATCTGCCTCTACATTGACCATTATTACATGCCTTTTACTTTCTATGATTTTCTTTGCATGTAATGTACCTGCTATAGGGTTGCCTGTAGCCTCAATAAATACATCAATTTCTCTGTAAAAAACTTCGTCTAAATTGTCAGTAAAATTAATTTTGTCTATAGTTTCATTAGATAATCCGCTGTTTAGACAATTTTTTTTAGCTCTATCAATATCAAGTTCAATTATAGTGTCTAAAATGATTTTGTTTAATTGATTGTATTGTGCAAGGAACATAGAAACAAACTTGCCACAACCAATAAAAGCAATACGGATAGGTTTATTTAAATTATGAAGTTTAGAATATAAATACACATATCTATTTTAATAAGAAAAAAATAATAAACCAATAAGATAATAGTCCAGAAATAATAGTAGCAATTACATTTCTGGAATAAAATCCAACAACTAAAGCAACAATTGCACCATATAATTTTGGATCTGTGATTTCTACTAATGAACCAAAATCATTAAAAAAAACTCCAGGAAAAATTATTGCCGGAAATACAGCTGCTGGTACGTAATTAAGAACCTCTTTAACTTTTGTTCCAAGCATTTCTCTGTCAATTAAAGCTACCATGGCCATCCTAGAAAAATAAGTTACAATTCCAGATACTATAATTGAAAACCAGGTCATTTTCTCAGCCTCAGCATTATAAAAGCTGCAATTAAAGCAACAATTGGAGATAATATTATGTAAGATTTGAATGGAGCATTAAATAAAATTAATGATGCAAATCCAGATACCAACATCACAAAAACATGATCTAATTTTCGTAAGTCATTTACAATAATTGCTAAAAAAGTAAGAGGGATCGCAAATTTTAAACCTAATTCTTCAGGAATAAATGATCCCAATATTATTCCACTAATTGTAGACAACTGCCAACAAAACCAAAGGGTCACCCCTGTGCCAAGTATGTAATAATGTGGATTAGATAAATTTTTATTCTGTTTTAAATACTTGTTAGACTCTGCAAAACCTTGGTCCACAATAAAATAAGATATAAATAATTTTTTTAAAAAACTAAGTTTTTCAAGATATTCAGATAAAACTGCTCCATATAACAAGTGTCTCGAATTAATTACTCCAACTGATGTAATAGCTACTAATGATGAGGCTCCACCCGACAAAAGTTGCATAAATATTATCTGTGAAGCGCCGCCAAAAATAATCAAGGAAGTTGCATAAACTAAAATTGGATCAAAACCTAATTCAATACCAATAGCTCCAGTTATAATTCCAAAAGGAATTACTGATAACATATGAGGTAAAACAGCAACTATACCTTTAAAAAATATTTTAGATTTTGAAAGCATTAATTAAAAGTTCACTAAAGCTTTTTTGAGATATTTTTGATCTAATTTACAATCTTTATAGCCTTGTTTAACCACATTTAGATATCTTTCAGTTGGATATCTAAAAATTGTTTTTTTTAGGCATTATATAAGTCATCACTATATTGTTGTAATACTTAAAATACATTTTTTTATATAAAATTGGATAGTCTTCATAAATATCTAATTTTTTTTCATCACTTTTCGATATCTCATACAATCCGCCAGGCACGATGGAGTTATTTTTCTTTTCTATATCCGCTGCACGATATTTACTTCTGAAATTAAGTGTGTAACCTTTTAAATTAATTTTTTTTAGATATTTTGAATCTTTACATCTTCTTTTCATTTGAAAATGATTCAGATTACTACCGTAAGCAAAATAAAGCATAATTAACGCTCAACTATTTCAATTTGTTTATCTTTTACAAATTTAAGTATTTCTGAGTTACATTTATCAATTTTTGTTTTATCAACTGATCGAACAACTATTGATACTCCTAATTTACCAGCTTTAAAAAATGGATAACTTCCAATTTCAACTTCAGAATTATTATTCTGTACCTCTGTTAAAGATTTAGCTATTTCACTTTCAACAGTTCTTAAATTAATTGTTTCACTTAATATTGGCTCTCCACCAACTAAAAGATTATTTAAACTTCCAAGCATTGCCTTCATAATAGATGGTACACCTGGAAGACAAAATACGTTTTCAACATAAAAACCTGGTGCCCCACTAGAAGGGTTCAAAATTAAGTTAGCACTGACAGGCATTTTAGCCATCTTTTGTCTACCTTCATTAAACTCACCCGGCTTATAATAATTTTCTAATATTGAAAAAGCCTCTTTATGAAATCCATATTCAATATTAAATGCTTTTGAAACAGACTCAGCAGTAATATCATCATGTGTTGGACCTATTCCTCCTGTAGTGAATATATATGAATATTTTTTTCTCAGTTCATTAATTGTATTTATAATTATACTTTCATCATCAGGAATAACTCTAACTTCGGCAACAGGTATGCCTAATGAATTTAACCAAATAGCTAAAGTGCTTGTATTAACATCTTGCGTTCTACCTGATAGAACTTCATTACCGATAATTAAAATACCAGCATTTATCTCTTTTTTATTTTGCATATGTAAATATAAGTAAATTTATATGAAATTTACAAATAGCCTTATTAAAGGAAAATTATTAAAAAGATATAAGAGATTTTTCGCCGATATAAAAGTAAATAACAAGATTATAACGGCACATTGTCCTAACACTGGATCTATGCGGGGACTCTTGGACCAAGGTAATGAAGTTTTAGTCACAGAGCACAATGATCCAAAAAGAAAATTGAAATTCACATTAGAAATTATTAAAGCTAAAAAAAGATACATTGGGGTAAATACTCATAGAGCTAACAAAATCGTTAATCATGGATTAGAAAATAAATTAATATCTGAGTTTAAAACTATCAAAAATATTAAACCAGAATTTAAATTTAGTGATGATACAAGATTTGATTTTTTATGTGACAGCTATTTAATAGAAGTAAAGAATGTAACATTATTTAGAGAAAATGATCTTGCGGAATTTCCTGATGCAGTAACATCAAGAGGAACAAAACATCTAAATATGCTAATTAAATCAATTAAAAAAGGATATAAGCCATATGTCTTATTTTTAACGCAAATTCAAAATATTAATAACTTTAGAATTGCAAAAGATATTGATCAAATTTATTTTGAAAACTACAAAAAAAGCAAAAAAAGCAGGAGTTAAATTTCTCGCTTATAGATGCAAACTTAGTTCTAAAGAGATTAAAATTGAAAAAAAAATTAATATTATAGATGAGTGATTATAAAGAAAAATTTGAAAAGATGAGAGTTGCTGGAAAGCTTGCATCTAAAACTTTAGACATGCTTACAGATTATATTAAACCAGGAGTATCAACAGATAAGATCGATAAATTAGGTTATGAATTTATAAAAGATAATGGTGGCTATTCAGCTCCATTATTTTATAGAGGTTTTGAAAAATCACTCTGCACATCATTAAACCATGTAGTTTGTCATGGAATACCCTCTGAGAGAATTTTAGAAGATGGTGATGCAGTCAATGTTGATGTGACAGCGGTCATTGATAATCATTATGGAGATACAAGTAGAATGTATGAAGTTGGAAATGTTCCAGTTAAGGCAAAAAATTTAATCGAAGCAACTTATGACTCTTTGATGAAAGCAATATCAATTTTACAACCAGGTAAAAAACTCGGTGATATAGGATTTGAAATTCAATCTTATGTTGAAAGCAAAGGTTATTCAGTTGTAAGAGATTTTTGTGGACATGGAATAAGTAATGTATTTCATGAACCTCCCAATATTCTTCATTATGGATCTAAAAATACTGGCAAAGAACTAATACCTGGTATGACTTTTACTATTGAACCAATGATAAATTACGGAAAATATGACACAAAAGTTTTGAATGATGGGTGGACAGCAGTAACAAAAGATAAATCTTTATCAGCACAATTTGAGCACACTGTTGGTATCACAGAAGATTCATATGAAATTTTCACAGAATCTGTTAAAGGTTATACGAGGCCCCCATATAATTAATGATATCAAGATATTCTAGAAAAGAACTTGTCAGTATTTGGTCTGAAGAAAACAAATATAAAATTTGGCTAGATGTAGAAATCGCTGCAGCTGAGGCAATGGAAAAATATAAAATTATTCCTAAAGGAGTTGCGTTATTAGTTAAAAAAAAAGGTAAAATCAAAGTTAAAAGAATTCATGATATAGAGGCAAAAGTTAAGCATGATGTAATTGCTTTTTTGACATCAATTACAGAACAAGCCGGTCTTAAAGCAAGATATCTTCATCAAGGAATGACGTCATCTGATGTTTTAGATACAACTTTAAATATTCAATTGGTTCAATCAGGAAACATCTTATTAAGAGATATTGATAAAATTTTATCTGTTCTAAAAAAACAGGCGAAAAAATATAAAATGACTCCTTGTATTGGAAGAAGTCATGGAATTCATGCGGAACCTATTACTTTTGGACTAAAATTAGCATCATTTTATGAAGAATTTAAAAGAAATAAATTAAGACTAAAAGATGCAATAGAAAATGTATCAACATGTGCAATTTCAGGAGCTGTTGGAACGTTTGCAAATATAAATCCTAAAGTAGAAACTTATGTTGCAAAAAAATTAAAATTGAAAACTGAACCAATTTCAACTCAAATTATACCAAGAGATAGACATGCACATTACTTTGCAGTTCTTGGGATTATTGCTGGATCTGTTGAAAGAGTTGCAACAGAAATAAGGCATTTACAAAGATCAGAAGTTTATGAATTACAAGAATACTTTTCAAAAGATCAAAAAGGCTCATCTGCTATGCCTCATAAAAAAAATCCAATATTAAGTGAAAATCTTACAGGACTTGCAAGAATGGTGAGAAGCTATGTAATTCCAGCTTTAGAAAATATTTCTTTGTGGCATGAAAGAGACATTTCTCATTCTAGTGTTGAAAGAAATATTGGTCCAGACGCAAACATAACTTTAGATTTTGCTTTAGTTAGACTGTCAGGAATTTTAGAGAAAATGATTGTTTATCCAAAAATGATGATAAAAAATTTAAACTTAACAAGAGGTCTTGTTTTTTCTCAAGAGGTAATGTTAGAACTTACTAAATCAGGCATCGCTAGAGAGAAAGCGTATAGATTGGTTCAGTCTCATGCAAAAGCTAGTTTTGCAAAAAATACAAACCTATTAACACTTTTAAAGAGTGATAAATCAATCACTGGCAAAATAAGTGAAAAAAGATTAGATAAAATCTTTACATATGACAAACACTTAAAAAATGTAAATTATATATTTAAAAGAGTATTTAAATAATGAAAAAAGGAAAAAAATTATACGAAGGTAAAGCAAAAATAATTTTTGCAACTAATGATAAAAAATATGTTATCCAACATTTTAAAGACGATGCAACTGCATTTAATAATCAAAAAAAAGCAGTGATGGATGGTAAAGGAATTTTAAACAATAGAATTTCTGAACATATATTAACCCAATTGAACAATGTTGGTATCAAAAATCATTTAGTAAAACGTTTAAATATGAGAGAGCAACTAGTTCAGTATGCTGAAATTATTCCTATTGAATTTATTGTAAGAAATATTGCAACAGGGTCACTAACTAAAAGATTAGGTATTGAAGATGGGACAGTCTTAGATAATCCACTAATAGAGTATTGCTTAAAAGATGATGATTTGGGAGACCCCTTAGTAAGCACTGAACACATCTTAGCTTTTAAGTGGATGGAAAAAGATGAATTAAAACTAATAAATAAAGAATTAAATAGAATTAACGATTTTCTTCAAGGAATGTTTAGAGGTGTTGGAATTAAACTCGTAGATTTTAAAGTAGAATTTGGAAGATATGAAAATAATGGAAAAAAATATATAATACTAGCGGATGAAATAAGTCCTGATACCTGCAGACTATGGGATGTAAATAGTGATAAAAAATTAGATAAAGATAGATTTAGAAAAGGGCTTGGTAATCTAATTGAAGCTTATCAAGAGGTTGCAAGAAGATTAGATATACTTCATGAACAATCAAATATAAGACCATTAAAATACACCAAACCACAAGCAGTTAAGATTAAAAAGAAGTAATGAAAATTAAAGTAATTGTAACTCTTAAAAATGGGGTTTTAGATCCTCAGGGAAAAGCTATTCAACAAACGCTTAATGGTATGAACTTTGGAAATGTAGAAGATGTAAGACAAGGTAAATATTTTGAAATTGAAGTTAAAGAGAAAGATGAAAAAAAAGCAAAGTCTTTAGTAGATGATATGTGTAAAAAGCTATTAGCCAATCTTGTTATTGAGGATTACAAAATAGTTTAATAAATGAGATCATCAGTCATTATTTTTCCAGGATCGAATTGTGATAGAGACATGGATGTAGCTCTAAAAAAATATGGTTTTAAAAATCAAATGGTTTGGCACAATGATCAATCTATTCCAAAATCAGATTTAATAGTATTGCCAGGTGGCTTTTCTTACGGTGATTACTTAAGGTGTGGAAGCATTGCTTCTAAATCAAAGATTATAAAATCAGTAATTGATTTTGCTAATTCTGGAGGTTTAGTATTAGGTATTTGTAATGGATTTCAAATCTTAACTGAAACTGGCTTACTAAAAGGAATTTTGCAACAAAATAAGTTTCTTAATTTCATATGCAGTAATGTTTTTGTAAAAGTTAAAGATAAACAAAATAAATATTTTAAAGATTTAAAAAAAGATGTTTTAGAACTCCATATTGCCCACAATGAAGGAAATTACTTTTGTAGTGATGATGAATTAAAATCATTGCAAGATAATAATCAAATAGCTGTAACGTATTGTGGAGAAGATGGTACAGAAAGTGAAACAACTAATCCAAACGGAGCAATTAAAAATATAGCTGGAATTTTTAATAATAATAAAAATGTTCTTGGAATGATGCCACATCCTGAGAGAATGATAGACAAATATTTATCAGGTGAAGATGGTTCATTATTTTTCAAAAATATTTTAGATAATTTTAAGTAATGGAAGTCACAGAAGCAGTTGCAATAGACCACGGATTAAAAAAAGAAGAATTTTCTAAAATATGTGAACTTCTTAAGAGAACACCTAATTTAACTGAGCTTGCAATATTTTCTGCAATGTGGAACGAACATTGCTCCTATAAGTCTTCTAGAAAACATTTAAAAAAAATGCACACCAAAGGAAAGCAGGTTATCCAAGGACCTGGAGAAAATGCTGGTGTCATTGATATTGGAGATGACGATGCAATTGTATTTAAAATTGAAAGCCACAATCACCCTTCATTTATTGAACCTTATCAAGGTGCGGCGACTGGAGTTGGTGGTATCATGCGTGACGTATTTACAATGGGAGCAAGACCAATAGCAAATCTAAATTCAATTCATTTTGGTTCACCACAACATAAAAAAACAAGAAACTTATTAAGAGGAGTTGTTAAAGGGATAGGTGGATATGGAAATTGTATTGGAGTTCCAACAATTGCTGGTCAAACAACGTTTGATGAGTCTTACAATGGAAATATTTTAGTAAATGCCATGACTCTTGGTTTAGTAAATAAAAATAAGATTTTTTACTCAAAAGCAGCCGGTTTGGATAAACCAGTAATATATGTAGGTTCGAAAACTGGAAGAGATGGAATTCATGGCGCCAGTATGGCTTCAGCAACTTTCGATGACAAAATTGAAGAAAAAAAACCAACAGTTCAAGTTGGAGACCCATTTACTGAAAAATTACTACTTGAAGCTTGCCTAGAATTAATGGCTGATAACTCAATTATTGCAATTCAAGATATGGGTGCTGCAGGATTAACTTCTTCTAGTGTTGAAATGGCCTCAAAAGGAAATCTTGGAATTGAATTAAATCTAAGCAAAGTTCCTTGTAGAGAGGAAAAAATGACACCTTACGAAATTATGTTATCTGAAAGTCAAGAAAGAATGCTTATAGTTCTTGAAAAAGGAAAAGAAGATCACGCTAAGAAAATATTTGATAAATGGAACCTAGATTTCGCAGTTATAGGTAAAACAACTAATTCAAAAAAAATAGAATTAATTTTTGATAATAAAAAAGTTGCTGAAATACCGATTGATCTTCTTGCTGAAAATGCTCCAATCTATGATCGTCCTTGGAAAAAAACTAAATTACCTCAAAAATTAAAATTTGATAAAGACGAATTTAAATTTCTGAAATTATCAGATTGCTTGAAGAAGATCTTAAGTAATTCAAACATTTCTGACAAAAAATGGATATGGGATCAATACGATCATACAGTAATGGGTGACACAATTCAAAAACCTGGAGGTGATGCTGGTGTTGTTAGAGTTCATGGGACCAATAAAGCGGTAGCGGCATCAGTAGATTCATCCGCATTATATTGTTTCTCGCATCCATTAACTGGAGGAAAACAAATAGTTTGTGAGAGCTATAGAAATCTTATTTCGGTAGGAGCTAAACCTATTGCTATTACAAATTGTTTAAACTTTGGAAATCCAGAAAAAGAAAAAAATATGGGTGAATTCGTAGAATGTGTTGAAGGAATTACAGAAGCAAGTAAATATCTAGATTTTCCAGTCGTATCTGGAAATGTTTCGTTTTATAACGAAACAAAAGATAAAGGCATAAAGCCAACACCGACAATTGGAGGTGTAGGGCTAATCTCTGACTATCAACAAATGCTTACAATGGATTTTAAAACTGAAGGAAACTTAGTTTATGTAATTGGTAAAACTGATGGGCATTTAGATCAAAGTATTTTTGCAAGAGAACTTTTAAATGAAAAAAAAGGTCCACCACCAACCGTTAATTTATTTAATGAAAAAAACATAGGTGGGACTTTATTAGATTTATCTAGGAAAAATCTTATTGTGAGCTGTCATGATGTTTCGCTAGGTGGAATTTTAACTGCAGTATCAAAAATGTGTATAAAAGGAAAAAAAGGAATAAAAATTAATTTACTTAAAGGTTTAACAAATAAATATGAATATTTTTTTGGTGAAGATCAGGCTCGATATATTGTTGAAATACCTAGAGTTAGTTTGAAGAAAGTAATCGAGATTTTAAACAAATATTCAGTACATTTTGACGATTTAGGAATAATAGATGGTAATTCCATTAAATATAATGATGATATCAATTTGCCTATTGAAGAATTAGCAGATGCACATAAGTATTGGTTAAAGAAATATATGGATAACTAATGGCAATGGATTTAAAAGAAATTGAGGGCTTAATTAAAGAAGGATTACCTGACGCAAAAGTTGAAATTCAAGATTTAGCAGGTGATGGAAATCACTATTCTGCTACAGTGACATCATCTGAATTTTCAGGTAAAAGCAAAATAGAACAACATAAAATGGTGTATAATTCTTTAAAAGGTAAAATGGGAAATGAGCTTCACGCTTTAGCAATTAAAACAAAGGAAATTTAAATGGAACAAGAAACAAATGATTTAATAAAAAGTGAAATTGAAAATAACGATGTATGTCTTTTTATGAAAGGTACACCTGATGCACCTCAGTGTGGATTTTCAATGGCAACTTCAAATATTTTGAAGGTACTTGAAGTAAATTTTAAAGGTGTAAATGTTTTAGCAGATCAAAAACTAAGAGAAGGTATAAAAGTATTTAGTGATTGGCCAACCATTCCTCAATTATATGTTAAAAAAGAGTTTATTGGTGGATGTGATATCGTAAAAGAAATGTATGAGAGTGGAGAACTCTCTAAACTTTTTGAATCTAAAGGAATAAACTTTAAGGCTAAAAATTAATTATCTAGAGTAATATTCAATTACTAAATTTGGCTCCATTACAACTGGATAAGGCACTTCCTCAAAAGATGGAACTCTTACAAATTTAACTTTTTTATTCTTTTCATCTAATTGTAGATATTCTGGAACTTCTCTTTCTTTGTTAGCAAGAGCAATATCGATTAAAGCAAGTTGTTTAGATTTATCTCTAATTTCAATCGTATCTTCTTCTTTAACCTGATAACTTGCTATATTAACTTTTTTTCCATTTACTTTAACATGACCGTGATTAATCAATTGTCTTGATGAAAAAATAGTGTTTGATAACTTTGATCTATAAATTACAGCATCTAATCTTCTCTCTAATAATCCAATTAAGTTTTCAGCAGTATCACCCTTTTTCATAATCGCTTTCTTATAAACATTTCTAAACTGTCTCTCATTCATATTACCGTAATATGATTTTAATTTTTGTTTTGCCTGAAGTTGAATTCCATAGTCTGAAGGTTTTCCAGC
Organism: uncultured Pelagibacteraceae bacterium; assembly: GCA_902595635.1. Taxonomy (GTDB): domain Bacteria; phylum Pseudomonadota; class Alphaproteobacteria; order Pelagibacterales; family Pelagibacteraceae; genus Pelagibacter. The sequence continues at coordinate 69,348 of CACJQT010000007.1, forward strand.
TTTTGTTTGTCCATGCTGTCCTGGAGGATAGGCTCTTGTATTAAAAGGACTCTTGGGTCTCCCCCATAAATTTACTTTTAATCTTCTATCTACTTTATGTTTAGAGTTTAATCTTTTTGTCATTAGTATCAGGTCTTATAAGCCTAAGTTATGTTTTGTCAATCAACCTTTTCCTTACTTAAACCAGCAAATACACTCGATAAAATACGAGTTTCTTTTTCTGAAAGATTGAGTTTATAGAAAATACTTCTTAAATTTTCCATCATGATCGGTTTTTTTTCAGGTGGATGAAAAAAATTTTTATTTTCTAAATTATTAATGCATAAATTTAACATTCTTTGAATGTCATTCTTATTTGCACTTTTTATTTTTTTTGACTTTTGAAAGGTAA
>CACJQT010000008.1 GCA_902595635.1 uncultured Pelagibacteraceae bacterium
TGGTGCTACTTTAAGAGAAATGATGCCTTGGATTGCCAAGAAGAAGCTTGTCGATAGCGATAAGAAATAACTTGATGTTAAAATTGGGCTAATTCTCGCAAATTATTTTGCAATCTGAGCGAGAGCATGTATTATGCTCGGGCTAAAAAATACAATGTCAGATAAAGAAAAATTATACATATTTGATACGACAATGCGTGATGGTGAACAATCACCAGGTGCGTCTATGAGTGTTGAAGAAAAAATTCAGATTTCAAGGGTATTTGATGAAATGGGAATAGATATTGTTGAAGCGGGTTTTCCAATAGCATCACCAGGAGATTTTGAAGCAGTTTCTGAGATAAGTAAAATAATGAAAAACTCAATTCCATGCGGTCTTTCGAGAGCACTTAAAAAAGATATTGATGCATGTCATGAATCGTTGAAACACGCTCCAAGATTTAGAATTCACACTTTTATTTCCACAAGTCCTTTACACATGAAACACAAACTTGAAATGACAAATGAGCAAGTTCTAGATGCAATTAAAGAAAGTGTTACATATGCAAGAAAATTTACTGACGATGTAGAATGGTCCTGTGAGGATGGAACAAGAACTGATATGGATTTCATGTGCAAAACAGTTGAGCTTGCAATTAAATGTGGAGCTAAAACCATAAATATTCCAGATACAGTAGGATATTCTATTCCCGAAGAATTTGCAAAAACAATTAAACACTTAAAAAATAATGTTCCAAACATAGATAAAGCAATATTATCTGCACACTGTCATAATGATCTTGGTTTAGCAGTAGCAAATGCATTAGCTGGAGTTTCAGAGGGCGTAAGACAAATAGAGTGTACAATTAATGGAATAGGTGAAAGAGCAGGAAATGCTGCATTAGAAGAAGTAGTTATGGCAATTAAAACAAGAAATGATTTAATGCCATATAATACTGGGATTAAAACAGAATTAATAAGCAAAGCCTCGAAAATTGTTTCAAATGCAACTGGTTTTCCTGTTCAATTCAATAAAGCAATAGTTGGAAAAAACGCATTTGCACACGAGTCAGGAATTCACCAAGATGGAATGTTAAAGAATAGAGAAACTTATGAAATTATGACACCAGAAAGTGTTGGAGTAAAGAAAACTTCGCTTGTTATGGGCAAACATTCAGGACGACATGCATTTAAAGATAAATTATCTGATTTAGGTTATTCAGATCTTACAGACGATATTATCCAAGCTGCTTTCGGAAAATTTAAAGTTTTAGCTGATAAAAAAAAACATATATATGATGAAGATATAGTAGCGTTAGTGGATGATAGTTTAATTGTAGATAATAAAATAAATGCTATTAATTTAAAATCCTTAAAAGTATTTGCTGGAACAGGGGAACCACAAAAAGCTGAAATGACATTAGATGTATACGGTGATATTAAAAATACTACAGAAACAGGAGATGGACCGGTAGATGCAATATTTAAATGTATAAAAAAGTTATTTCCTCACGATGTAAAATTGTCTCTTTACCAAGTACATGCGGTAACAGAAGGTACAGATGCTCAAGCAACTGTAAGTGTAAAAATTGAAGAAAATGATAGGACTACAGTAGGTCAATCAGCTGATACGGATACTCTAGTTGCATCAGCAAACGCATATTTAAATGCATTGAATAAAATGCTTATAAAACGTGAAAAAAAAGCACCATCTCAAAATATTAAACATCAAAAAGTGAAAGGAATATAATTAAATGTCAATGTTTGCCAATTTAAGAAAGTTTTGGAGCCAAGATATGGCAATTGATCTTGGAACAGCTAATACGCTAGTTGTTTTAAAAAGCAAAGGTGTGGTTCTAAACGAACCATCTGTTGTAGCTGTTGTAGATAATAAAGGAAAAAAATCAGTTTTGGCAGTAGGTGATGAAGCTAAAACAATGTTAGGAAGAACGCCAGGTAATATTCAAGCAATAAGACCTTTGAGAGATGGCGTGATTGCGGACTTTATTGTTACAGAAGAAATGATTAAGCATTTTATTAAAAAAGTTCATAAAAAAACAATTGCAAATCCAAGAATATTGATTTGTGTACCAACTGGATCAACACCAGTTGAAAGAAAAGCTATTCAAGATAGTGCACTTGCAGCTGGAGCTAGAAGAGTTCAATTAATTGAAGAGCCAATCGCAGCGGCAATTGGAGCCGGACTACCAATTCAAGAAGCAACAGGATCAATGGTAGTAGATATTGGTGGTGGCACAACGGAAATTGCCGTTATGTCATTAGGAGGCGTTGTTTACTCAGAGTCTTTAAGAGTTGCAGGAGATGCAATGGACAATGCATTGAAAGATTATATGAGAGAAGAATATAACTTGATGATAGGGGACAGTACTGCTGAAAAAATTAAAAAAGATATTGGAACAGCAATTCCAACAAATAATAATACTTATGCAGTTAAAGGCAGAGATTTAAGATCTGGAACCCCTAAAGAGGTAAACATCTCAGAACAAGATACTTCAGAAGCTTTAAACCCGATACTTAAAGAAATTGTATCCGGTATAAAAAAAGCATTAGAAAATACACCCCCAGAATTATCAGCTGATTTAGTTGATATGGGTTTAACAATGACAGGAGGAGGATCTCTTTTAAAAAATATAGATAAAAGATTCTCCAAAGAAACTGGATTACCAGTAAATATTGCCGATGATCCATTGTCATGTGTTGCAATAGGAACTGGAAAGGCGTTAGACGATCAAGAAATATTTTCTACTGTATTATCTGAGTATTAAATATTATGTCAACAGAATCGAGTAGAGATGATTTTATTATTGCTATTCGTTCAGCATTTCTAAAAAAAGGAAATAGACAAAAATTTTCTTTATTTACTCTATTAATCATATCCATTTTAGTTTTATCATTAGAGTATTTTAAAACTGGTCCAGTTAATCAATTTAGGTCAATTACAAAAGATATTATATTTAGAGGATCATACGTTGCATCAAGCCCATTTAAGTATGTAAAAAATAAATATTATCTCTTCCAAGATCATATGAGTATGTACGAAGAGTTTTCAACTTTAAGAGATAAGGACCTTGATCTTGACTCACTCAGAAAAGAAGTTGATTTTTATAAGTCAGAAAATGCTCTTTTAAAAAAATTGATAGAGGAGAGAGATCTTTTTTCTAAAGAATATATGCTAACTAAGATTTTAATGGACAAACAAAGTCCTTATTTGAAGTCACTAATAATTAACAAAGGTCAAAAAAATGGAGTTAAATTAGGATCAGCTGTTAAAGACCGTTTATATTACATTGGAAAGGTTGTAAATGTTAACTTTTTAAGTTCTAGAGTATTACTGGCTAATGATCTTAATAGCAAAATCCCTATCATTATCGAGCCAAGTGGCGTCAATGCCATACTTTCAGGAAATGGGAATGATGAGTATGCGGAGCTAGAATACCTACCGAAAGAAAATGAAATAAAACAAAATGAAATTGTATATACCTCTGGATCAGATGGTACAATTCCAGCGTCAATTCCTGTAGGAAAAATAATTATTCAAGACAATAAAAAGTATGTGAAGTTTTTTAGTAACTTAAATCAACTTAATTATGTACAGGTAAATAAGTAAATGGCTAGGGGAAATATAAAATTTTATCAATTTATATTAAATGGTTTTCCTGTTATTTTGTTATTCTTCTTTGCTTTGACAGGTTACTCATTTTCATTTCAAATTTTTAAAATTAATATATCTTTTAATTTTATTCATTTAATAGTTTTTTATTGGGTTTTAAGGAAACCCGAAATGCTTGGTTATGGCCTTATTTTTTTTGCAGGAGTGATTAATGATGTTGTACAAAATCTACCGATTGGAGTTTCGTCAATAAATTATCTTTTGCTCTGTGTTATTGCATCTTTTTTTAGGACAAGAACTCTAGTTCCCAATCTAATTTATGATTGGATACTATTCTTTATTGCAATATTAATTGTTAGCTCAATTCATTTTACAGTATTAGCAATTTTCTTTGATGGAAATATTAGTTATGGAGCTTTAATGTCAACAGCTTTTTTTTCATTTTTAATTTATCCAGCAGTGGCAAAATTATTTAATCAAATTTATTTATTAGGTTTAAAACAAGAAAATGTTGAATAGAGGAAGAAACATAGAAAAAGGTAGAGTTATAACGAGGAGGATGTTTATACTTGGGAACAATTCTCAAAAATTAATTTATATTTACATGAATTAGAAGGTGCAAAACCTGTATTATCAACATCTAGGTTCTATCCCTATGCGAATGATCTAGTACATGTAGTAGGTTATGTGGGTGACGCTAGTCCAAAAGATCTTGAAAAACCAGAGATAAAAGAAAATTTTGTTCCCGGTCTAAAAGTAGGAAAATATGGAATAGAAAATTCACAAGAGAAAGTGTTAATAGGTAATTACGGTATTAAAAGATATGAAGTTAATGCATCTGGAAAAAGAATAAGCCAAATAGACTATATTAAAGAAAGGCAGGGCAACAAAGTAAACTTAACTATAGATATTGAAATTCAAAAATATGCCCAAGAGTTACTCAAAGGAAAAGCAGGCTCAATGTGTGCAATGGATATTTATACCGGCGAAGTAGTTGCAATGGCATCATCACCAACATATGATCCAAATAAATTTACGCACGGAATTAATCACAAAGATTGGCAAGAAATCAGAAATAATCCTTTAAAACCTCTAATAAATAAGTCAATTGCAGGACTTTATTCTCCTGGTTCAACTTTCAAGCCATTAGTTGCACTCGCAGCTCTAGAGTATGGAATTTTAGATCCTAATAAAACAATAAGATGTAAAGGTCATAAGCATCCATATGAACTATATGGAGTAAAATATCATTGTTGGAAAAAAGAGGGCCATGGGTATATGAAGTTGAGAAATGCTATAAAACAATCTTGCGATATTTACTTTTACGAAATGGCAAGATTACTTGGAGTAGATAAATTATCAATAATCGCAAAAAGATATGGTCTTGGAACAAATGTACTTGGTGAAACATATAATGATGAAAAAAATGGTTTGGTTCCTGATACAAAATGGAAAAGACGTGTATTGGAGCAAAGTTGGTATTTAGGAGAAACTGTAATCAACGGTATAGGGCAAGGTTACATTCAAACTACACCACTACAACTTTGTCTAATGACTGCTCAAATTGCAAATGGAGGATATAAAATAAAACCTCATATCATCAAAGATGAGACTATAAATTATAATGACGTAATAAATAAAATAAAATTGGATAAATCTAATTTTACTTTGCACGAAAGAAATTACTTAGATGACATAAATATTGAATATTATCACAGAATGTATCACAAAAAATCTAATATTAATTTCATATTAGATGCAATGTATGGTTCTACAAATGAACAATATGGAACTTCATATAAATCTCGTTATGAAGATCCCAATTACCAATTTGCAGGAAAAACTGGAACATCACAGGTTAGAAGAATTACTGATCTTGATAGAGAATTAGATTTAGATACTGAACAAATTGAATACAAAAAGAGAGACCATGCATTGTATGTTGCTTTTGCACCGTATAAGGATCCAAGATATGCAATAAGTGTAATTATTGAACATGGAGGTTCTGGAAGTAAAGCAGCTGCACCACTTGCAAGTAAATTAATTAAAAGAATTATTGATAGACATAAATTAAGAGAACAATTTAATAATGGAAATACTAGTTTAGCTTAATGTTGAGAGAAAGAATACAAGCAAGTAATTACAGTTTTTTAGATAAATTAAGATCTATTGATTATTTATTAATCTTACTAATAATTGCTATAGGATTAATTAGTGTTTTTGCAATTTACTCTACAGAAGGAGGAAAATTTTCTTTTTATACAAAAAATCATATTATTAGATTGTCCGTATTTTTTTGTTTATTTTTAGTTTTATCTTTTGTGAGAATTTCAATATGGTATAAAAATGCTTACTTATTTTATTTTGTTGGATTAGTTTTATTAATAACAGTTTTATTTTTTGGAATTTCAGCATCTGGCGCAACAAGATGGATAAACTTATACTTTTTAAATTTACAACCATCAGAGTTAATGAAGATTGCTGTGATAATATGTTTTGCAAGATATTATCACAGAATTCAAAGTTCAGATATTCAAAGCATCAAGTTTTTAATTCAACCAATTATCCTTTTAATAATTCCTTGTTATCTTGTAATACAGCAACCTGACTTAGGAACCTCTATTTTAATTGCAGGAAGCGGTATTGCTATAATCTGGTTGGCAGGATTAAATATTAAATATTTTGTTTATTCGGGATTGTTGTTATTAGTTTCACTACCTTTTGCTATATCTATTTTAAAACCTTATCAAAAATCTAGAATTCTAACTTTCTTTAATCCAGATAGAGACCCTCTAGGAGCTGGATATCAAATAATTCAATCAAAAATAGCTATTGGATCAGGTGGTTTTTTTGGAAAAGGATACTTAAAAGGAACTCAAAGTTATTTAGAATTTTTGCCTGAAAAACATACCGACTTTATATTTACACTTTTTTCAGAGGAATTTGGGTTTCTTGGGTCAATTATACTTTTATTTTTATATATACTATTAATTTATAGAATAATAAATGTTGGGCTAGTCTCTAGAAGCTTCTTTGCAAAATTATATTGTTTTGGTTTTGCTACAGCAATTTTCTTATATGTATTTGTTAACATAGCAATGGTTTTAGGTATGTTACCTATCGTTGGTGCTCCATTACCTATAATGTCTTATGGTGGATCATCTTTATTATCTATTATGCTGGGATTAAGTATTGTTATGAGTTGTAAAATATACAATCAAGAGCAAATTTCTGTTTATTAGCTATTTGCCATCTATTGCAACAATAGTTAAATCATCTTTTTGTATATGACCAGCACCAAGAATATCATCAATCATTGTTTTTAATCTCTCATTAATTGGAGTTGTTTGATATTTTTTTATATAATTTTCAAATCCTTCAGACCCTAACATTTCTCCACTTGGATTTTTTATCTCAGTAATTCCATCTGTAAAAATATACATTGAGCTATTTTCGAAAGGAATAGTGTGTTCTGGATATTTTGTTTTTGGCATAATACCTAATGGTGGCCCAGCTTCTGAAAAATTACTAAAAGTTCCATCTGAAGACAATATTAATGGTGGCTCATGACCTGCACTAGATAACAATAGCTCTTTTTTATTTGAGTCGTATATTCCAATTAGCATAGTAACAAACATACCTCTTGATATAGTTTCACATATCTCATTATTTAATTGAAACAATAGATCTGATGCTGAAAAATTGGTTTTACTTAAACACCTATACAAGCTAGATGCTTTAGACATTAAGAGCGATGACTTTATTCCCTTTCCAGATACATCTGCAACTCCAAATCCATATTTTCCATTTCCTAAATCTGAAAAATTATAAAAGTCCCCAGAAACAACTTTTGCTGGTATGTTTATTCCTGAAATAGGAAAATCTTTTTCTTTATTTTTCGACAATAAAGATCTTTGGATTTCTCCAACGATTTCCACTTCTTTTTGTATTTTATTTTTTTCAACCATTTCTTTTGCCATTTTTGCATTTCTAATTGCTAAAGCAGCTGGTGCAGAGAGAGTTTCTAGAAGCTTTCTATCATCCTCAATAAATAATTTATCATTAGTTTTTTTATTTAAACAATGAATAACACCAATACACTCATTTGCAGCGATCAATGGTGAGCACAATACCGAATATGTTGTAAAATTTGTTTTATTATCTAAATCAAAATAAAATTCAGCTATTTCTCGAACATCTTTTCTTACATTACCAACACGAATACATTTTCTTTGCTGAACAGCTTTACCCATAACACCGTCTTTTAAATCTAATTCATATTCGTCTAAATAATCTTGATGAAGTGAAGCAATACATTCAAATTTTTTCTTTTGCTCATTTATTAGAAAAATGTTTGCAGCTTCCGCATTTAGTCTTGCAATGATAACTCGTAATGCATTCATCAGAGTGTCATTTAAATCAAGAGATAATGCGAAGTCTTGATTCATTTTTGTGACAAGCTCTAAATCAACATTAACTTGTTCAGCTTCTTTTTTTGGTTCAATCGGTTTTTTTGATTTAAATAGAAACATTTATTTAACTAGTATTTTAAGCAATTTTTGATAAATTTTTCAACAATGGAGATTATAATTAATACACCTAATTTATACATTCACCTACAAGATGCAGTTCTAATGGTTCAGTATGTAATAGACGGATTAATTCACATTACATCAAACATTAAATTATAATCAGTTTCTGTGGATCTAATATTTGTAATTATTCTCGGGGGTCTTTGGGGAAGTTTTGCAAATGTTTGTATTTATAGACTTCCTATAAATAAGGGAGTTGTATCAGGGAGATCATTTTGTCCAAATTGTAAAAAATTAATTACTTGGAAAGATAATATTCCTATAATTTCATTTTTATTTTTAAATGGTAAATGTAGAAATTGTAAAAAAAAAATTTCGCCCCAGTATTTATTAATCGAGTTAATTACTATTTTATATTTCTTAGTGATTTATCACTTATTTGGTATCACCATAACTACCTTGTTGTTTTTAATTTTAGGATTGTCTTTTATTATAATCTTCTTCATAGATTTAAAGCATTATATCATTCCAAATGTACTAACTTTTTCTTTGATGATTATTGGTTTCTTAAAGTCTTTTGATCCGAATTTGAATCCAATTTTTCCTAATTTTATCAATTCTTTAATTGGAGGAATTTTTGGTTATTTTGTTATTTGGTCTATAATTTATTTTTATAAACAAGTTAGAAAAAAAGAAGGTATGGGTTTGGGTGATGCAAAACTTTTATCAGTAATTGGTTTTTGGTTTGGATGGATCTCGATACCATTCGTAATATTTTTATCTTCAATAATTGCTTTGTTATTTGTAATCCCTAGTCTAATAAAAAAATCGAAAAAACTTTCATCACAGATACCATTTGGTCCTTACATCATTATTGGCACATTGATATATTTAATTTTTGAAAGTAATATTCAATCTGTAATTTTTTATTAATCAAAATAATTTATATGTTTGAAAATATAATATCAAATACCTCTAAAACTATAGTTGGCAATGTAGATAAAATTAAATTAACTCTAGCCGCAATCATTTCTGAAGGAAGTATTTTAATTGAAGATTATCCTGGCTCAGGAAAAACTACATTTGCTAAAGCAATTACATCAAGCTTAGGACTAAATTTTAAAAGAATTCAATTTACATCTGATTTACTGCCAAGTGATGTTCTTGGATTTAATATTTTATCAGAAGATAAGTTAAAATTTCAGAAAGGTCCTATTTTTACAAATATTGTTTTGGCTGATGAACTAAATAGGGGAAGCCCAAAAGCTCAAAGTGCATTCTTAGAAGCAATGGAAGAAAAAAATGTTACAATAGATGGCGAGAGCTATAATTTACCAGAACCATTTTTTGTCATTGCAACTCAAAATCCTATGGATACTTCTGGAACAAGTTCTTTACCAGACTCACAGTTGGATCGTTTTATGATCTCTTATTCACTGTCAGACTTAAACCAAAAAGAAAAAATTTTAATGTTAAAAACAAATATCTCTTTTTCAAATTCTGCAACTGAAGCAATTAATTGGTCTCAAATTAATGATAAAAAAAAAGCAATCACAATAAAAGATGAAATCTATCAATACGTTGTTGAAATAGAACAAATCATTAAAGCTTTAGAGCAAAATATCTATATTTCAGCAAGATGTATGAAGCAAATAATTGACTTAGCTAAAGGGTGGGCAATTGTTAATGGAAATGAGTATGTTTCTCATCAAGATATAAAAGATACAATACCTTATATTTTAAGGCATAGAATCAAGTTTTTAAATCAACAGGATAAACTTAGTTATGTTAATAAAGAAATCCTTCAAAAAATTAATATTGGATAATGGAAATTCAATCCAGACCTTTTAGTTTTAATTTCAAAAAATTCCTTAATTTTAAAAAAAATGCGAAAATTTATATTTATCCTAACCTTAATGGTTTAGGTTTAGGCTTATTTATTTTTTTTTGCTTTTTAATCTCAGTATTTTATGAAAATAATTCAGGACTATTAATTTCAATAGTAATATTTTTTGTTTTTTTTATATCAATATTCATTTCACACCAAAATATTAGTAAGCTCGATTTTATATGCAAAGACGAGTATTTAGTTGAAGCAGAAACCGTAAATTCAATTAGTTTTCAAATCTTAAATTCGTCAAAAGAAAAAAAAATTAATATTGATATAGAATACAATAAAAAAAACATTGGTAATTATAATTTTAATGACGGAATTAATTTATTTAAAATAGAGTATAAAAGTAAACTTAGAGGCAAATCTTATTTTAATCCAATAACACTTAAATCAATTTATCCCTTTGGAGTGATGAGAACTAAAGTTATTTTCAATCCAAGGAGTGAAATAATTATTTATCCAAAAAAAGTTCTTCCAAATGATGAATTATTAAAAGAGTTTAAAATAATTAATATCATTAATGCAGATGAATTTGATGGTATTGATGAATTTAAAAATGGAGATAGTTTTTCAAAAATTGCATGGAAAAAATCAATAATTAATGACAAAAGATATGTAAAAACTTTTAGTGATACTGAAAAATTATCTAATCTAATTTTAGATTTAGATAAATATCCACATATTGAATTTGAAAAATTGCTAAATTACTCATCCTATATAGTTAATTATTGTTACGAAAAAAAATTGAACTTGAAAATAAAGCATAAAGAACAGGAACTATACCTAAACGACAACAATCAATCTTTAAACCGAATATTAAAATATTTTGCTAATGTTAAAAATTAATAATTATAATTTATCAGTATTTACTTTTCTGCTTTTGCTTTTATGTACTTTTTCATTATCAGCAGATTTAACACTAAATAATAAATTATTTTGGTTCTTTGTATTTATTTTCAACATTCTATTTTTTCAAATCAAAATTAAATTAAAAAGTTTAATCTTAGGTATTATTGCTATAGGTGCGATTTATATTCAGCTTATTTTTAATCAGTATGTGTTTTCTGAGGAATTTTTCCTAAACTGTTTAGCAATATTATTGATTATGAAGTTTTCAGAATTAAAAAATAAAGATAACAAACTTTCATTCAGCTTGATTTGTTTAATAATATCGGTTGCGAGCCTTATTAAAGGCCAAGATATATTAAGCACTATATTAAGTTTTACTATCGTAATACTGGTCATAATAAATATGTATCTAATTCAGCAAAAGGAATTGTTGGATTTTAATATTAAAAATGTATTCAAATATTTAGGATTTGGATTAAGTATTTTTCCTTTTATAATTATATTCTATCTAGCTTTCCCACGTGCAGAAATAAATTTTAGATTATTTAATCCAGCATCGAGCTCTCTTGGAATTCCAGATAGCATTAATCTTGGATCGTTCAGTGAGTTTTCAAATTCCGATGAGGATGTTTTTACACTTATAAATAACAATTTTAAAAAGGAAGAACTCTATTTTAGAGTAAAAATTTTTGATTACATGGAAGACGACAAATCCTGGAGACCGTCTTCAAGTTACTATTTATTTGATAAATATAAATCATCTTTTAAAGTTAAAGATGGCAGAGATCTAAATCAAACCTACCAGATAATTTTAGAACCTTTTAAAAAGAAATGGATTCCAAGTTTAAAAAACTCAAAATTAATCTCTAATAATATTGAAATATCAGAAGATTATTTTAATCAAATTTATGTTAGCAGAGATTTAATTGATCGAAAAAAACAAATAAGTTTTAAAAGATATAAAACTAATTACTATTTAGGAGAGGATCTAAAAGACTATTATACAAAAACTCCATCTAATATATCAAATAGACTTCAAGAATGGGTTTTAAATAATAATACTTCAACACCGACAGAATTTTTAAATAAGGTATATAAAAAATTTTCTGATGGATCTTACTATTATAATTTAAGTCCTCAAAATTTTTCTGGAAATAATTATGAAAACTTTTTCTTTGATTTTAAAGAAGGGTATTGCGAATATTATGCTGGAACATTTGTTCTTCTTGCAAGACTTGCAAATATACCAAGTAGAATAGTAACAGGTTATTATGGAGGTGAATTAAATAATGTAGGGGATTTTTACAAATTCAAGCAAAAAGATACGCATGCATGGGCAGAAGTTTGGCTAGATGATAAAGGCTGGGTAAGAATAGATCCAACCAGTGCAATTCCTGACAGTAATGTCAGGAACACACTTAATAATATTTTCTCAAATAAACAATTCGCATCTAATAGTTTGTTTTCATCAAATTTTTTTAAAAAAATGAGTTATTATTTTAATTACGCTGATTTTGTATGGACTCAGCATTTATTATCATACGATGATAATGAAAGAAAAAACTTTATTAAAGAATTATTAAATTTTAACTTTTCTAAAATATATATTTGGATATTTATACCTTTATTTTTATTTTTAATATTTAAATTATTTTTCAATTTAAATAGTAAAAATATTATGAAATTTTATTTATATTTAATTTTATTTGGAAAAAGAAAAAAATTTAAGATATTAAAATCTGATACAATTCAACAGATTTACTTAAAGTTACCAGATCTTCAAAGAAATAAATATTATAAATTTTTTAAAGCATTTGAGATTAATAAGTACTCAAGCACAAATTTTAGTATTGTTAAATCTTTAAAATCAATTTTTTAGTAAAAGATTTCTCTCTGTTTTGAGTTTATTGTTTTCTTTAATTAATTGAATAATCATTTCTTTCATTATTCTATTCTCTTCAACTGCTCTACCGGTTATCTCAGCCAATCTTTCATTTTCTTTAGCTAATTGTAATTGATCAAACAATTTTTCTAATTCTGGATCAATAGGTAGACCCTCTCTTTTTTTGCTAATATTATTCTGAATTACTTTAGTTAATGAAATACTTACTTGGCTGTCTTTAAGTCCATTTTGTTCATTAAATTCAAGATTAAAGTTTAGGCCAAAATTATCTGTATTTTTGCTGATATTTAAACCAGCTTTTATTGCTAAATCATCATCCAAATAATGGGCCATGTCTTTCCTTTCACCATCTGCAACAATGTCAATTTTTTCACTCAAAGTTTGATTTAAAGATAGGCCTGTATATGGTTTAAGAACAAAACCATTCTCAAAAGATTTTGAATATTCAACGTTAAATCCACTTGATAATACTTGATCTACTGCGTCATCAACTGAAAGATCCCCATCTGTAAAAGATGTTAGATAAGTTGGAAGTCTCCTTAAACCATATTTTCCATCAACTTCAATATTTAAACTTTGGCTTTCATCGACTTCAATTTCTTTAGATGCTTTATAATTTACAGCAGCAAACTGACCCAGATTTTTTTTTGAAATAGTTTGCTTTGTTTCAGTTTCTAGATCTAAATATTTATTTTGAGTTAAACCAAAAATTGAAACAACAGAAAATTTAAATTTCTCGTATTCAATGTCTTTTTTTAAACCAATAGCTAAATTTTCACTATCTAAAGCTTCTCCGTTATTAAATTTTGCTTGCTGAGACGAATAACTTAAGAAGGGTGTAAAGTTATCATTTTCGATTTTAAAGTCTCCAGTTACACCACGTGTTTCATTTTTATAAATATTGTCTCTTTTTTTTACAGAATAATATCCACTAGATTTTTTTTCTTCTGAAACTGAATTAAAAATATCGTTTAAATTAGATAAAAATATTTCTGATCTATATTTTTTATTATGGCTATCAATATCTAAATCTTCACCATAAATTCTTAAATATCCATTTGTTTCAGAATTATCTGCATCTGGATTTAAATTTGAGTCTAGAATTTCATAAGTATCATTCCCACATAAATTGTTGATTACCCTCATATTTTGTTTTTCATGAATTTCTATGGTCTGATCTCTTGAAATACTACAATCTAACGTAAAATCGAAAAATGTTACACCGGTTGTTCCGTTTTGATCACTAAGTAGAATTTTACCATCATAATGTCCTTCTCCTTTTGTTATTAAATTAAATCCCGAAGTTACATTGTCATCATCGCTTACATATATTGAATTTCTATTATTATGAGTTGTGCCAGCAATTAAACCAGAATTAATAATTGTAGCATTATTGAATGAACCATGAGATTTACCAAGTCTAATCCCATGTCTTAAACTTGTAATAGTTCCAGTGTTTGTTATTGTTGCATCTGTTCCATTGGTAAGGTAAATGGCAGGAGAAGTATTCAAATTTGCAGAAATAGTACCACTGTTTGTAATGGTTATATCGTCAGTTGTTAGACCTTGTATAGCAGTATTTCCACCATGAATAGTTCCACTATTAACAATCTCAGTGTTATCTGTTTTCTGAACTAAAACAGCAATACCACTGCTATCATTTTCATTTTGAGCTGTATTTATTGTACCTGAATTAGTAATTTTATTTGTTCCAGGGGCGCTTTTCATATTTATGGTGTCACCCGTTGCGCTTATCAAACCATGGTTGATTACGGTTGTATTTGATGCACCAACACCATTATTTGCACGGACTGCTTTACTTCCACTAAATACTATTGAACCAGTTGACTCAACAGTCAAGGTTTCACTTGCTCCACAAGTTTGCACATCAGTTAGCGCAGCTGTTACTGTTTTAAGACAAGTAGCATGACCTAAAGAGCCGAATGAAAAGAAAAAAAATATAATTATTAAAATCTTTTTCATAATTAAATATTTGGATTAATAATTATTTTGTCTCCAAGAACTTCTATATCCAGAAACTTGTCCCGAACCTGCTTTAATATTAATTAGGTCTTTTTTCTTGCCATCTTCACATTCTTTTCTTTTCTTAGCATCTTTAATTTTGCTACAGTCAACTTTACCCGCAATATTTGCAAATAATGTATCTCCAAAAGTTACAATTTTTGATAGCACACCTTGTCCAACCCATGCACATTTATTACTTTTGCCCATTTCTTGATTTAGTTGAGATGAGTTGTTTGTTCCACACTCGTCATCAACCCCACAAATGTATGCATCACCTAAACTACACTTATTTACTGATTTAGTAGGTTCGTATACTGGGAAGTAAACTTGGCCTTGGAACACAGTTGGTTCAGCAGTAACTTTTGCAAAATCTTTTAAATTTATATACCAACCTTTGTCAGCATTTTCAGGACACTTAGCACCTGTTGTGTCGTCAGTTGTATTTTTACATTCAGTTATGGTGTCCGCCTTAGCTGGAGTTGCAATTTCTTTATAGTAAGGATAATCAACGTCCTTAATTCCAATCATTAAGTTTTGAACACCTGAGGTAGTATCATTTATTCTTTCATAATCTCCCGTACCTGCGAATAGCCACATAGAATTTGTCGTTTGACCAATAGTAGCATCCATTGCGTGATACATATATCTTCCGTTTGCTTTTGATGAACCCGCATTAAATAAAGTAGTTGTATCAAAAATTTTAATAGTATTTCCACTATTGTCATCGCTCATGTTTGTTAAATTTACTTTTGTAATTTTACCTTCTAAGTCGCTGACATAAACTAAACCACCCGAATAATTTAATCCAACAGATGTATCAGGCGTTACTAATACTACTGAAGATGGAACTGAATTAATTATGTCACTAGCAGCTGTGTCTTCAATTTGTATTCTCTTATATAAACTTCCTGGATTTGAAAAATCTTCTAAATTTATAAGTGTTAAGTTTGAACCAACGCCCTCAAATTGAGTTCCAAATCCTCCTCCCATTACCGCAACATAAACGTCATCGAGTATATTTGTATCACCAGCACCAGTATTTGGTATTCTAAATATTCTTGGATCAGACCAAGTCTCACCTAATTGACTGTAATCATATTCAGGATGAGTTTGAACTCCGGTTGCTTTAGCGCCTGGTTTAATAAATACACCCAAACTTGATGTTTCATCTGGAACATCTGGATCTGCAGCATATACCATTTCAGTACCAAATGTAATTACAGTATCGTTACTTGAATTTGTTGATACAGAAAAATTAGTATAATCGTTTCCATTGTAGATAACTGATAGGTCTTTTTTTGTAATACCTTGAACAGGGAATGTCCAATTTTTGCTTTTATAACAATTTGTAGTTAAAGATGAATTACAAGCTAATTTTGTTCCTCCACCATTATAATTATCTGTTACATCTTGAGCTTCTTGAAATGATGCAAGCGAATAAGAATTAGAAATATAATCATAGTTATAAATAACTTGATTATGGTCCACCCTGTAAACTCTATTATTTATTTTATCATTGAAAATTGACCACAAGTGTAAAGGTTTGTTTGGATTTGTAACGTCTAACACACTCATTCCAGCTCCACCTCTACCATATGGAACAAAAAGAATAGTATGCCATTTCTTCGATGTATCTAATGGACTTTTAAAGTACATGTCATGTGCAACTATGGATCCATCAACTCCAAATATTGCATTCGATCCACCACCTTTTGGTAAATTAAGATTGTTATTCATCGCTAAAGGCAAGTAAGGTGCAACTAATGGCGGTACAAATCCCCAAATTTCTTTTCCTGATCCTGCATCAAAAGCATGAAGAACTCCGCTATTAGAACCAGCGTAAATTATAGGATCCCTCGCACTTAAAGAATTTTTCCATGCGTCATATCCATTTACTTTTCTAAAATATGCTTCCTGATTTGTGTTTGTAAATTCTGTATCAGCTGATGGTGCTCCAACAACAAGTAGTTGTGAGTGATATATATCTCCTAGATAAATATTTTTTCCACTTTTGGTTCTTTTCTCTGTAAGATTACAATCTCCATCATAATCAAAATAATCAGTTCCTCTAACAAAATTAATTAATCCTTTTAAGTCATCGTCTGTTCCATCCAGAACTCCTGCTGAGTTTGCACATCTTCTCAGCAAACTAGATCCACTCGCTGTATCAGTTTTTCTGTGATAGTCTATTATGTCATTTTCGTATAATGCCATAACATTTCCAATTTCAGTCGCATAGGTATCTCTAAAGTTATTATAGTCAGCTTTATAATCTGTACCTGGAATTACACTCCATATTTTTCTTGATCCTGGAGCTGGAACTTTCTCAGCAGCTGACCAATTGCCAGCATCTTTTTCATCAATACTTCCATCTGGATTTACTTTTGTCCTTGTTAGAGTTCCAATCCATTCTTTATTTTGTTGGTAATCAAACTGAGCTTGATATAAAGAACCACCATCTTGAATAGTTGCAGTAATAGCAGGTGCTGTAAATGATAGTTTTTCTGCAATTATTTCACCAATTTTTTGTTTAAGTTGAGCAGTTAAAGAGGCGCCAGTTGTAGCAATAATTGCTTTTTCAGTTCCACCTGCTTTTGCAACATCCTCAAATTTTTTATATCCACTTGCACGTATTCCAGTACCAAAAGCTATTGCGAAAGTTTTAATTTTATTATTATTATAAATATCTTTAACAATTTTAAGACCTCGATTATGCGTATAACCAAACCATTCTCCATCACCGATTAGGATTACGTAAGAATTTTGACATGGTGAATTTTTATCAATTGGTGAAAAAGTAGTATTCTTATAGTACCTTGATGCGATTCTCATTGCAGAGTCTAAGTGTGTCCCTCCACCTGGATTGACGGTTCGTATCATTTTTGCGATTTGAGCAGCTCCCCCTTTATATATTGGAACCTTCAGACAATTATAATAGGTACACGGTCTTGCAAAACCTTGACCGGTTTTGTGATTTCCGTGCCATCTTGTAAATCCAGATGCACCCGCTGACCAATAAGCGAAACCAAAATCTACTCCTGAAGTTAAGGATGAGTCCTTAACTATTGCTTCTATAGCCTCATAAGCAGCTTGCATCCTTGTTTTCGGAGCACCACCAATAGATTTAATCCATCCTCCGTTTTGGTCCATTACATGAATTTGACCATTATTTAAATTAGCGCCTAATAGTCTGTTATTATTTTCATCCCAACCTAAACCCCAAGGGTAATAAAAATATAAATTACTTGAAGTTGATGCTGATTTACTCCTTCTTCCAGTTGATACACGTGTTGTAATATTTCCAATATTGCTAATGTTAAGTTTTTGCAATCGACTTAGTGACCATGACAGAGTGTATATATCGTTTTGAACAACCTCTAAACCAAGATATGAACCAGCATTATATCTAGCACCCATTCCAAACATAGAATTATAACTTGGACACATTCCAGATTGATTTAATGGAAATTTATGAATTCTATTACTTCTATATGACCAAATATATCCTGCTTCTATCGAAGTTCCATAACTATATCTTAAGTTATTATTCACAGAACTACAATTTCTAATCTGACCACTTGAAATATCTATAACTTTAAAACCAAAAGACCCTCCAACAAAGATTTTTCCAGTATCAATTGTCATGTTATAGGGACGGCCACCTAAATTATATTTCACCATACATCTGCCATCGCTAGTTCTTATTCCTACAACTGCACTCTCGTAATATGCTGTTGTGTAATAAATACCATTATGAGTTTCTCCACTGTATGAATATGATGTTCTGCAGTTGCTGTTACCTTCGTATCTAGCATTTCCTTTTCCAGAAACTCCTCTATATCCAAAACCAGTATCCATTGAGGCTGTGTCGTATAGAAATTTTTTTACCCCATCTCTGTTGTATTGAGAAACAAGTATGTTACCACTGCTATCTGCATCTGCATCGTAAGGATATCTCATACTTGCTAATCCTCCGCTCATACGCCAACCCATACTTCCTGATTTATCAAGTAAGATTAAAACGTTTGCTGGTACATCTCCAATTCCAGTACCAGGTGGTAAAGCCTTAGCAAATAAATTTTCTGTAGTTAAAAATACAAATAAAAAACTAAATATTAATTTTTTTAATTTCATCATTAATTTTTTGCCATCTCCATTTCTTTTTCTGCATAAAACTTCGATAACTTTTCATCTAATTCAGGAGTTGATAAATAAATTTGTTCATTTTTAATTCCATCATCACCTGTTATTCTTTGGTAAACCACAAATAAATTTATTTTCTCAATTACTTCAATGCCTTCATATGAATTTGGATTTTTCCCAGTGTCGAATTTTTTATAATTATTTTTTACATAATTCATTAATAATAGTTTTTCTGAAACTAAATTTCTATCATCGTTGAGTGCAACAAAGTTAATTGCAACTAACTCATTGTTTAAAAATCTATACTCGATACCAACATCTTTTAATTTTTGATTTGGACAAATATCATCAGCCAATACAGGAAAAACTTCTAATTCTGGATATTCTAATGGAAATGGTCTTCCGATGATTTCACGTTTTTCAAAAACTTCTTTTTTTTCACCAAACTCGGCTTTTAGATCACATGCAGAGTATGAGCTGACTACAGACAAGACTAAAATGATAAAAGATTTTATTAATGTTTTCATAAAATAATCTTACCTATTACATTAAAATATTTTTTATTTATAAACAAATTTGCCATATTTATTTCGGTAAAACAATTACACTTTCTAGTGCTACTACTAAATTTATATCATCTTTCTCTTTTTTGATGCCGCATCCATAAACTCTGTAAGCAATACCATCACTACCAGTATTTCCAGCTTGTTTTTTTACGCTTGTTCCTGTGCCTTTAAATGGAGCAGAGCCTACTTGCTCGATAAAATATTGATAGTAAAATTTCTTTAATTTATCGATTTCACTCTTGGGAATGGTTTTTGAACCTATGCTGTCATCCAAAATTACTCCAAAGTTCCAACTTTCAGCAACAACGACTTTGTAGTCTTTTGGTTTGTTTACTTGAAAAGAATTATAACAAGTATCAGATTGTGATAGGTAATTATCAGAGCTCATAGATTTGGAATTATAGTTTTTTTGGGCCATGTTAGATGGAAAACTCACTGTATTGTTAGGAAGATTTCTTTTACTCATATCCCTTTGATGATTACTAATATTCCAAGGTCCTAAAGATTGATTGAGCACATATCTTTCTCCCTCAATAAGAGCTGTTTCCGCAACATAAAAGGTTTGTTGATACTCATCACTACGATTATTGCTTTGATGGTCTCCAGCAGAAATTACAATAAGAGCACCTCCCATCAATGACATTACTAGCATCAAAACTAACGAAAGAACTAACGCAAAACCTTTTTCATTATTATTTATCATTATAACGTTCCCATATTTCTTGCATGTGCAGTTACAACTATTGTCTCTCTAAAATATTTATCATTCCTAGTTTTTTTTCTAAGAGGATTATTTAATGTAAACTTAGTTCTATCTTTATCAGATCTATAGAATTTTTTTGTTGATCTTATAGAAAGCGCTATATCAACAGTTTTAATTTTATATAATTTATCTTTTGTTGCATTATTTACCGTTGGAGGAGGATCTATTAATTTACCTTCATCATCTATTGGTAAAAAAACTAAATCATCAATATAATCTGCAATTAATTGTTTTTCATAAGTTGCATTATTTCCATCTGTCCTAGGATTTTTCCAATTACTTCCAGACTCATCCCAAATAACTTTAGTTTTATAAACAGCAAATGCATTGATAGGTGGAAATTTATTTCCTGGTAATGGAGGTGCGCTTTTATCAGGAAGTTTTGAACGTTCACAGCTATAAGTTACTTTATATCGTTCAAAGGTATATTTTGGTGTTTTGGTTTCATCATATTTCATGTCGCCATAAACAATATCTATTGTATCACATGCAGTATTAAAATTTGATGCTTTAGTAATTAGAATTGGAACATGTTCATTTGTAGTTTTCACTGTATCACCATAATATTTAAAACCAGCATTTCTAATATCGGCCATGATCATTCCCAACACCACTTTACCCTGATTAGATATCTTTGCTTTATCAGTAACTTGTGAATATGAATTATTTACAACATTATAAGATGTTAACATTGCACCCATCATTATTACAGAGATTACAATACCTAGTAAAATTTCAATTAAAGTTACTCCAGATATGTTACTTAGTTTTTTCATTATCTTATTTGAAAATACAAGTATCCTTTCTTTGGTTTTTTATTTCCCTGATTATCAATTCTTCCTGTACTGATATTTACTTCCATTCGACCAATTACCATTTGGTCATAAAGTCTTGTCCCATTATAATTTTTATTATTATTGTAAGTACAAACATTGCCAGAAGCGGCATTATTGCAAATGTCATATACCTTAAGTTCTTTTTTATTTTCTGCTCCCTTACATTTTAATCTTCTTTTAGAAAATCTATTTGCCCACTTATATTTTTTAGCATCAACAGTATTGGTGAAGGTTTGAGATGTCGAAGATCCAGAATTGCAACTAGGTGCGTTCCAGGAAGTTTTTCCACTTTTCTCTTGGCTAATTAAATAATCTGTTAAAGAAACCTTGCTTGTAGGCGATGATGCATTCTTCTCTGATATTAAATCTTCAGCAACCATTGAAATTAGAAGGCTAGATTTGGTTCTTTCGCCTGATACATCAATTGAACGTATTGAATATTGAACCATCTGAAAAATAGCAATAAATCCTATAGCAATTATTGCTGTTGATACCAAAGCCTCTAATATCGTTATCCCCTTATCAAATCTATTTTTTTTACATTCTTGTCCAAGCACCACTTTTACTCCATTTAAATTTGTTAACATTTCCAAATCTTGTCCATTCAATCAAGTATGAATGTTTTCCAGGACAACCTGAGCCACTTTGACAAATCATGATAAATTTATCTGTAACATTTGAAGAATTTTCTAAGTTGATATTTTGTTGTCCATTAAAGATGCCATCAGTTGCATAATTTTTTTCTCTCAAAGAAAAACAAATTGACGATTTTTTCGTCAAGTTTGTTGCAACCGAAAAAGTTTGCTGATCAATAGTTTTAGTAAACCAATTCGCATCATTTTTACATTTTACGTCTAAACCTTTATTCAGCCTGTCAGAAAATTTTTTTCTATCAATTCCAACAGTAGTAACACTAGTAGATGATGCAGTGCTTTCAAAAGTAATTTTTACAACTTCGAGACTTCCGTTTGCTGTACGTGTATTGGCCATATTAATAGCATTTGCAATTTTTTCAGCTGCTGTTCTAACTTCCCTATCTTTTTGCCAACTCATAAAGTTAGGCATACCAATGGCCGAAACCAATGCTACTATTGAAATAACAACAAGCAACTCGAGTAATGTAAAACCTTTAATGTTCTGATCTTGCAGCACCTGGATCTATTTTCCCTGCTTTAGCTAATTCCTCTAAAGATTTTTCCATAGTGATCATCCCGTCTCTTACTGCAGTTTGCATGATACTAGGAATTTGATGAATTTTAGCTTCTCTAATTAAGTTTTGTATTGGTGCTGTACATTTCATGATTTCGAATGCACCAACTCTACCAGCACCATCTCTTGTTTTTAATAATCTTTGTGTAACAACCATTTTTAAAGATGTTGAAATTTGAGCTCTTATCTGTTCTTGCTGCTCAGGTGGAAACACATCAATAATTCTATTAATTGTACTAGGCGCACCACTTGTATGAAGAGTTCCAAATACTAAATGACCTGTCTCAGCAGCAGTTAATGCTAGACTAATAGTTTCTAAGTCTCTCATTTCTCCAACTAAAATTACATCTGGATCTTCTCTAAGAGCTGCTTTTAAAGCTGCAGCAAATGTTTCTGTTTGTTTTCCAACTTCTCTATGAGAAACAATGCTTTTGTTATCTTGATGAATAAATTCAACAGGATCTTCTACAGTAATGATATTTGCAGTCCTCGTTTTATTTATTTCATTAACAATAGCTGCAAGCGTAGTTGATTTTCCTGAACCAGTTGGGCCTGTAACTAAAACAAGTCCTTTGTGAAAGTCGACAATATCATAAAGAGACTGAGGCAAATTAAATTGATCCATTTCAGGAATTTTACTCTCAACCCTTCTGCAAACACATGCTGGACCTTTAATTGTCTTATAAAAGTTTGCTCTAAATCTTAATCCACTTAATGTTACCGAAGTATCTAATTCGTGAGTTTTATCAAATTTATTTAATTCATGTTCACTACAATTCATTGATAATAAATCTTTTATGTCTTGAGCCGTAACCATTACTTCTTGAACCTTAATAATCTCGCCCGTTTGTCGGTAAGCAAGAGGGGCACCGGCCCTTAAGTGGAAATCAGAAATCTTTTTATTATTTTTTGCAAGTTCTTCTAATTTTTCAAACATTCAATATTGTTACTATAAATATAAGTTATTTTTACTAATTTATTTCAAAAAAACTCATTATGTACTACTCGGGCTTTTTATTCTAGTAAAAGTTGAGTATATAGATAAAATTCAAAATATAAAAAATATGAAAAATCCTTTTGCTAATCTTTTTAAGAAAAAGAGTAAAGATGGTGCACCAGATAAACCTGTGCCAAAGCCAGATGCGGGCAAAAAGAAAGAGGGTTTTTTTAGCAAACTTTTAAAAAATAGATTAGGAAAATCTTCAATAAAAGGTGAAGAAATTTTAGGTGTTGAATTGACACCAAGCGAAATTAGACTTGCTCAAGTATCCAGCAATAAAGCAAACCAATGGGTCTTAGATAAATTTTATGTTCATAAATTTGAAGGAGTTCCTGATGGCGGCACTGTTTTAGAAAATCAAGATAAAATTGCTGAAGAACTAAAGTTAGCTTTATTAAAATCTAAAGTCTCAACAACAAACGCTGCAATAGCAATTCCAGTTACAAGTGCAATCATTAGGGTCGTAACCGCACCTTTAATGACTGAAGAAGAATTGAAAAAAGCCATCGATACAGATTCACTTTGGGAAAATTTAGTTCAACTTACAGATAATTTAGCAGAATATTCAATCTTTCATCAGGTAATAAATAAAGATGAAAAAGCTAACACGATGGATATCTTGTTTGTTGCCTCAAAACTTTCAGACATTAATAGTTATACAGCAATAATTAAAAAAGGTGGATTAAACGCTGTAATCATTGATGTTAAATGTTTTGCATTAAAATCTGCAGTAGACCAAATTAATCAAATAGCTGGATCAATTGAAGACTCAAATTTAACAGCAGTTCTAGAATTTGGACTTGATGAAAATTATGTAATGATACTTTATGAAAATAATCCAATCATTACAGATATATTTATTAGAGCTCAAGATAGAAAAACTTTATCTGAAAGTAATAATCAAGAAGAAATGGATGCTTTGGTTAGAAGATATATGACACAGGTTAAACAAGCAGTTCAAGATTTTGAAACAAAATATGAAAAAAGAATTAGAAATTTAAAAGTTACATCTAATTTACCAAACGTAGAAGATTATTTGGCAAGTTTTAGAAAAAATATGGTGAACACTGGATATAATCTTTTTAATCCATTTGATGGAATTAAAATACCTGCGCAAATTGAAAATGAAACTAAATTAAGTAATCCATCTTATTTTTCAACAGTTATGGGATTAGCTTTTAGAAAGTTAGATGTATTTGGTTATTATAAATTTGTTACTGCTGTAAAAAATATAAATCTTCTTCCAAATAGAGAAAATATGATTGCACAAAAAAAAGCTAAAGCATTTTCAAATTTTGCCTTTAAAGGAATTGCTGGAATAGTGGTAGCAATATATGTTGTTCTTTTTGGATTTTCATTTTGGCAAATTACAGATTTAAATAAAAAGATAGCTGGATATGAGGAAGTAATTCAAACTCATGAGCTAAGGACTTTAGAAAGAAATAAATATCTTAAAGAAAAAAATTTAATGGACAAGGCACTTGAGCTTAGTCAGTCAATAAAATCAAATAAGACGGTTAGCTTTAAAGTTTTAGCTCAAATTGCTTCAGCAGTTCCAAAAAGAGTTAAATTCAGTTCAATCGACTATAATGGTTCAGACTTAATAGTTATTGAAGGTTCGGCTTTTAGCGATCAAGATATTTTAAAGTTAATAAGCAATTTAAATAACAAAAAATTAATTTCACAAGCATCTTTAGCAAGTATGACCTTGCCTAATGACCAACAGAGCTCTCAAACAATGAAGGGCTTCAAGATAGCTTGCATTTTGGAGAGCGCGTAATGGATTTAAAAAATATGACAATGGATGATTTGAAACAAAAATTTTCAACTATTGATAAAAAAACAATAATTAAATTTGGAATTGGATTTGGTGCAATTATTATTTTCTTAATCATTTATTATGCAATTTTAAATCCAATGGTAAAAGAGAGAAAGGCTAAGTTTGATGATAAAATTTTGAAGGAAAATGAAATCAATCAGTTTGAAAATGACATAATTACACTAAAAAAAAATATAAAAAAAAGAAAACCTGAATTTGAAGCTAGTTCAACTTTGTTTCACTCAAAAGCTGAGGTTGAAGGTTTGTATGAAAGTTTGAGCAAGCATGCAGCTGTTAATGGATTAGTTATTTCAAAAATACAAAAGAAAAAACCTAAACCAGTACTAAAAGCTGGAAATGCAGAGCAATCTGAAAACAATTTAACAAAGGAAATGGTTTCGTATTATAAGATTCCAGTAGACTACGAAATAAAGGGTAATTTTCTTGGATATATTAAGTTCAAAAGAGCAGTATCTAAACAAAAAAAAATGTTAAATTTTGACAAAGAGACGATAAGTGTAGTACAAAATGATTCAACTGGAGCGATAGTAGCAAAAGGTGAATTAACAATTGTAGGAATGCCTGATGAATTTTTTTAAAATAATCTTACTAACTTTATTTTACTTTATTAGCTCTTTAACTTTAGCTATAGCAGACAATCACGATCAAAAAAAAGAAGTTTTAGAGCAAGTAAAAGAAATAGCAAAAGAAATAGAAGATGACGAAGAGGTTCCATTAAATGATCCTTTTGCTGGAAACGAAGGTACAAGCTCGATGTCAGGAAACATACCTGCTGAAGAGCAAGAAAATGAATTAAGCTTATACAATTTTAAATTAGCAGGATTAATATCTGGAAAAGATCATAGTTATATTTCGATAGTAAACTCTGGAGGAGAGGTTTTAACTTTAACTCTTGGCCAATACTTGGGCAAAATTCAATTAGTAGATTTAAGATTGACTGAAGCCATATTTAAAAAAGATGATGGTAAATTTATGATTATTGATTTTAATAATCAAGTTAGAGAGTCAGATGATTATTAAAAAATATTTCAGTATAATTTTTCTGCTAGCTTTTGCTTT
This sequence comes from uncultured Pelagibacteraceae bacterium, assembly GCA_902595635.1. Classification (GTDB taxonomy): domain Bacteria; phylum Pseudomonadota; class Alphaproteobacteria; order Pelagibacterales; family Pelagibacteraceae; genus Pelagibacter. Next base: position 26,230 of record CACJQT010000008.1, read on the forward strand.
TATTTTGAGTGCCTGTGGTCCAAATTCAAAATATAACAAACCATTTAAACATAACACACCCTTAATTAAAGATAAAAATATTGTTAATTCAGGAAAATCTGAAGTTGCAAAAACCCTTGAAATGGGTCCCAAACCTATTGAAGGTGACTCTAGAAAATTAGGAAAAAGAAAGAAAATATCATCTGAAGCACAACGAAATTACTTAATAATTTCTGACGAATACCCATTATTAAAACAAAGGGTAACCTTAAAATTTAAAAACTTAGATTACAAAGAAACCATGAAATTAATGGGTAAAATTGGTGAGATTAACATTCTTGTTGGTGACGAGGTGGCTGGAGCAATTTCTGCAGAATTAATTGATGTGCCGTGGGATAAGGCTTTTCAAGCCTTGTTAGATATGAAAAATTTTGCATCGGATGTTGATGTAGCAAGCAATTTAATAAGAATTCATTCTCCCGAGACTTTGACAGCGCAAGAGACATATAAATCCGAAAGGGCTCAAGCTGTTAAAAGAAAAGTAGAATTAGAAGATAGTGTTGAGCCTATTTATTCTGAAATTTTTAGACTTTATTATATAACTCCGGCACAAGCAAAAGCGACAATTGAGGAATTATTTACACAATCAGCTGGAGAAAGTTCTTTTTCTCCAATTCAAATTACTGAAGAGGCGACGACAAGGTCTATAATTGTAAGAGGTAAGGAAAAAGATTTAGATGTCGTAGATAAAGTAGTAAAGGAAATTGACATAAGAACTAAGCAAGTATTAATCGAAGCATTTATTGTCGAAGCTAATTCAGATTTCGAAAGAGCTTTAGGATCCAGATTGGGAGGATACTATAATAGAGCTGGTAAAATATCAGGTGGAACAGCTGGAACTAGTAGTGGTAGTGCTTTTGGAACTGATTTAGATACAGCTGCAGGATTAGGGGCAGCCACAGATAGTCTAGCAAACTTTCCTGTAACTGGAGCAACAAGCGGAATTGGAATATTGAGAAGAACTGGTTCGGGGGTTCTTAAAGCCGAGATAACTGCCTTAGAGAGTATGGGTATGGGTAAAACTATTTCTAATCCAAAGGTATTTACTTTAGATAACCAATTAGCAACTGTAACCCAAGGTGAAGAAATTCCTTATCAAACTACTTCTGATGGAACTACATCTACTTCTTTTAAAGAGGCTGCTTTGAAACTTGAAGTTACCCCAAGCATTATAGGAGATGGAAATGTTCTGCTAACTATTAAAGTAAACAATGATACTCCAAATAGATCAGCTGGTGGAGATGAACCACCAATAAATAAAATGGAAATTGTTACAAAATTACTCGTGGCTGACGGAGATATAGTCGTAATTGGTGGAATTAAGAAAAATATTGTTTCTCAAAACAAAAATCAAACACCAGGAATAGGCAATATGCCAGTGATTGGTAACCTCTTTAAAGGTAAGTCAAATTCTGATAATCTTGACGAGCTATTGGTATTTATAGCACCAAGAATTTTATAATGATTAACATTAGTAGAGAATCTGAAATTAATTTAATTAATATCCTGATCGATCAGGATATTATCTCTGGAAAAGATTTAGCAGAAATAAAAAAAATTTCCAGCGATGGAAACAAATCACAATTGGATGCTGTATTTGAATTAAATCTTACAGATGAACAAAAAATATTAGATTTACTAGTTCATGATCAATCTTTAGATGTAGTTGATTTATCAACTGTTACGGTAACAGAAGAACTAAAAGCTGTTTTACCTTCTAACTATATTAATATGAATTTTATTGCTCCATTTAAAATTGAAGGAAAAGTTCTTCATATTGCAATATCTGATATTTCAAAATTAAGTTTGATGAGAAACTTAAGAACCATCACAAAAATGGATATTGAACTTCATGCAGCGAAAGTTTCTGATATTTCAAACTTTGTTGATAAACTTTTAGCTGACGGTGAAAAAACTATTTCAGATATAAGGCAAACACAAGCCGAAAAAACAAAAACATTTGATTATGAAGTGGATGAACAGGCAGAAGTCTTAGAAAGCCAGCCAGAAGAAGATATTGAAGCAATTGAAAATGAATCTGAAGTAATAAAATTTAGTACCGCAGTAGTTTCTGAAGCTATTAAGTCCGGTGTTTCCGACATACATATTGAACCATATAGATTTTCCTCAAGAGTTAGATACAGATTGGATGGAATTCTTACTGAACAAGAACATTTCAAAAAATTTCTACATTCAAATTATGGTGCAGTAGTTACAAGATTTAAGATTATGGGGAAATTAGATATTGCAGAAAGAAGATTACCTCAAGATGGAGCAATTCCATTTAAGATTGACGGTAAAGTAGTTGACCTTCGACTTTCTATTTTGCCAACAGCTACAAATGAAAGAATAGTAATGCGGGTACTTAATAAAGATGCTGGAGATATAAGTCTAGAACAATTAAATTTCGAAGAAACAGATTTAAAAAATTTAAGAAAAGCTATTCACGGTACACAAGGATTGGTTCTTGTAACGGGCCCAACGGGTTCGGGAAAAACAACTACATTATATAGTATTCTTAAAGAAGTTTCTAAACCGCATTTAAATATATTAACAGCTGAAGATCCAGTTGAGTATGAACTTGATGGTGTTGGACAAGTTCAAATTAAAGACGATATTGGTTTTAACTTTGCAACAGCGTTGAGATCTTTTTTAAGACAAGACCCAGAAATAATTTTGGTTGGAGAGATGCGAGATAAAGAAACAGTTGATATAGGGTTAAAAGCTGCTCTTACAGGACACTTAGTTTTTAGTACCCTACACACAAATGACGCCCCAAGCACTATTACAAGATTACAAAATATGGGAACCCCAGATTATTTAATAAGTGCAGCTGTAAGTTTGGTTTTGGCACAAAGACTAGCAAGAAAAACTTGTACAGAATGTAGAGAGCCGGACAACGACATCACTCCTAAAGCACTAGCTGACTTAGGGTTTACAGTTGAACAAGCCTCAAGAGCAAAAGTTCAAAAAGGAAAAGGTTGTCCAAAATGTAAAGATTCTGGATATAAAGGTCGTATGGGAATTTATGAAATCTTAAATGTTACAAAACCAATTAAAGAAGCGATTTTAAGAAAAGCCACGACACCAGAGCTAAAAGAAATTGCCGCAAATGAAGGTTTTAGAACAATGCAAGATATGGGAAGAGAACTTATATTAACTGGAGACTTAAATTTCAGAGAATTTGATAGAGTTCTTTCAATGGATTAACAAATGTCCTCAGAAACATTTACATACAAAGGTATTTCAGCTGGCAAATATATAGAGGGAGAAATAGAAGCTCTCAATCAAGAAGAAGCATCTTATAAACTTAAAGAACAAAAGATAATAATCACCAATTTAGTTAAAACTAAAAAGAAAAAAGCAGCTAAAGAAAAAGGTAAAAAAAGTAGTTTTTCCTTTGGAAAGAAAAAAGTTACGCCTCAAGATGTTATGATTTTCTCAAAACAGTTTGCCACCATGGTTAAAGCAGGTCTTCCAATTTTAAATGTACTTTCGATGCTACGTGATCAGATTGAACACCCTACAATGAAAGAAATTATCGAGGATATTAGAAAAAGTTTAGAAGGAGGTATAACTCTATCAAAATGCTTTGAAAAATATCCAAAGGTTTTTGACAATATTTATATAAACTTAATAAAAGCAGGTGAGGCTAGTGGTAAATTAGATGTTTTCTTGCTCAAATTAGTAGATTCACTAGAAAAAAGAGAAAAAGTTAAAAAGAAAATTAAAAGTGCATTAACGTACCCTGTTGTGATGTTTACAGTTGCAATAACTGTTATGGTATTCATGTTAATTAAAGTCGTTCCAATATTTGCTGAAATGTATGAAGGTATGGGAGTACCTTTACCAACGCCTACAGCAGTCATTATGAATGCCAGTAATTTTATGAGAGGAGCGGGTGGTTTAACTTTATTTTTAGTTTTAGCAATAGGATTTGCTATATTTAAATATACAACAACCAAAATACCAGCAGTAAGATATAAATGGCACTATAGAGTTTTAAAAATGCCAGTATTTGGAGATATGATTTTAAAATCTTTAATTGCAAGAGTATCTCTCATTATGGGTAACCTTAGTTCTGCAGGTGTAAATTTGCTTGAAAGTATAGAAATTGCAAAACAAGTAAGTAACAATGATGTTGTCACTCAAGCTTTAGAAAATGTAAAAAAAGGTGTTTTCTCAGGAGACACTTTAACAAAACTATTTTTAAAAGAACCGGTGTTCCCAGCAACCTTTAGCCAGTTAATTTCTGTTGGTGAGCAAACTGGTAACTTGGATGAAATGTTTACATCTGTATCAGCATATTATGAAGAAGAGTTTGATACAGCTGTAGATAATATGTCGAGTTTAATTGAACCGATTATGATTGTATTTATGGGTACAATGATCGGTGGTTTAATGATAGCTATGTATTCACCAATCTTTAATGTTGGTGCAATTATCGGAAGTTAATAATCTATTTTTTTTGATAAAATTAAATGGTTGATCCAAGGCTTTTCGCCTTCTTTAAATACTACCGCATCCATTATTTGTTGAATAAAAAAAGTTCCAAGACCACCTGGCTTGATATCATCTATTTTTCTGTGCCTAATCTTATCTTTTTCAACTGGTCTTCCTTTATCAAAAAAACCAATTTCTAAATTTCCATTTGCTAAAGAGATTTTGATCTCCATTTTATCTTCAGTATCTTCACCTTGATAAGCATGTTTAACAATGTTCTGTGCAGCTTCTGCTATTGCTAATACTAACTCGTCTTTTAAATCTTGATCAATATTTACTTTTTCAAAAACCTCTCTTGAAAAACTTCTTACATCTTTAAGACTAGATGAACTTACAACAAAATCTCTTTGTTCTGATATCTGAGCAAGATTATTCATTATTTAATCTAAATTTAAAATTTGCTCCAGTTTTGCCATCATTATAACTTTTAAAACTGACTTACTAATATCTTTTAAAATGACTTTTGTTCCAAGTTCAGTTGCTTTTTGATGACTTTCAATTAATACAGAAATCCCAGAAGAGTCCATGTACTGAACATCTTTTAAGTTTAGATGAACTTCTTTTTTTGCCTCAATAAGAGGCATTATGATTTCTTTTGCTTTTTCTGTTACATCCATATCAATTTCACCATCTAGGTGAACAATTGATATTCCGCCTTCCTCAGTAACTTTGTATGACATAAATATTAATATTTATTAAATTTCCCTGTGAAATCAACAAAAATGACCCATTTTGAATATATTATGTATGTAGATATTGACTTTCAAAAGATATAATTATTATGTATATACATATTTTTTATTTAAAATAGGATCACAAATTATGAAAAAAAATAATAAAGGTTTTACACTTATAGAATTATTAGTTGTTGTAGCCATCATTGGTATTTTAGCTGCAGTTGGAGTTGTTGCTTATTCTGGTTACACAAAGGGAGCAAAAAAATCAGCCGTTAAATCAAATCAAGCTGCTATTATTAAATATATAGCTGCAGAATTAAAAAAATGTGAGATTGGTGAAACTAATGTTATGGTTAAAGGTGGTAATCAATTAGTTTGTTCTACTAGAAAAACTGGGACAAATGTTGCAACAGCGGTTAGTAACGCATTGGGTTCAGAGTTTAAAAATCCATACAGAACATCTGAGCCGGCTATTGTAACTTCTACGATATCATGTAGTGGTAATGGTGAAGGACAAACTGCAGTAGTACAAAACCCACCAACTACGATAACAGTTACATCTTGTGAAGTCGATGGAGCCACACTTTTATCTGGTACCGTTACCGTAGAATAAATTTAAAATTTTATGACAACCAGGAGCTCAGGTTTTACCCTAATTGAGCTTTTGGTTGTTGTAGCAATTCTCGGAATTATCTCAGCAATAGGAATTGTTAGTTACAACGGTTACGTTGGAGCATCTAAGAAAAAATCAGCAGAAAATATAATGATGCAGATATCCCTAGCGCAATCTGAATACTATTCTGATAATGATAATTATTTTTTTACAAGAACTTGTAGCATTACAGGAAAATCAGACCCATCAAATGAAATTGAAAAAGAGTTATTGGGTGGAGCAGATGTTATAGTTGAGAAAGTGGGCTATGAGTTTTGTGTTGAAGCTTTTTCAGATGGATACAAGATTAAAACTGAGGAACAAGAAACATCAAAACCTTGTATTATGACTTATACTCATAAATCTGTTCTTGATAAGAACTCTAACTGTTAAATTATCAAAATGGATTTCAATAAATATGTTGAACAATTTAAATTGGTCTTTTCAGGAGATCTTTCAAAAAACTTTAAAATTTATGCAACTGCTAGTTTAGCATGGATAATATTTATTGGATATTTAACTTGGTGGAATGGACTGAAAAGTCCGATGTTAGATAAAAGCTTTAGATGGGATGAGTGGTTTTGGTTTGGGATTGTTCCAGCCCTTTCTCCTTATCTATTTTATTTTATCTGGAAAAAAAAAGATTAACCAACCTATTTTGACCATCTACTTTCTATGATGAACTTTAAAATAAATATAACCTCAAGAGGATGAAATGGAGAACGTAGATCTGGAATCGGTAAAATCGTTTGTAGATACCCTTTGGGTTATAGATTGTGCAATACTTGTTTTCATAATGCAGGCAGGCTTTATGTGTATGGAAACCGGTCTATCAAGACATAAAAATAGTATTAACGTAGCCCTTAAAAATGCTGCTGACTTTGGTCTAGCAGTTGTAATTTTTTGGTTATTTGGTTTCGGGTTAATGTTTGGAAAAAGTTTTAATGGGTATTTTGGAACTGATTTGTTCTTTTTTAAAACTGATCAAGCTGAGTACATGACGTATTTTGTATTCCAGGCAATGTTTGTTGCAACTGCAGCTACAATTGTTTCAGGAGCAGTTGCTGAAAGAATGAAGTTTAATGGTTATTTAATCATTACAATAATAGCTACAGGAATTATATATCCAATTGTTGGTCATTGGGCATGGTCATCAAGTTATTTAAATAATATTGATGCCACAAGACAATTACTTGCAGTAACTGGACAAGTTAAAACAACTGGATGGTTAACAGATATTGGATTTGTTGATTTTGCAGGAAGCACAATAGTTCATTCAGTAGGTGGATGGATTGCATTATCAGCAGTTTTAATTTTAGGTCCAAGAATTGGAAAATATTCAGATGCTAATAAAGGAAAATTTACAGGCTCAAGTTTTCCACTTGCAGTTTTGGGAACTTTAATTTTATGGTTTGGATGGTTTGGTTTTAACGGTGGAAGTAATGGTGCTATGGATGAAGCAGTTCCTTTGATATTAATAAATACATTTCTAGCTGCTTCTTTTGGATTACTAACTGGTCTTGGGATTTCATTTGCATTATTTAAAAAACCAGATCCTTACTATGTAATTCTTGGACCACTCGCAGGATTGGTTGCAATTACAGCAGGATGTAATTCGATGACATCAGTGACTTCAATATTTGTTGGAATTATAGGAGCGGTTGTTGCAATATTTGTAAATGAGTTTTTAAATAAATTTGAAATAGACGATGTTGTTGGCGCTGTTCCAGTTCATTTGGCAGCAGGGGTTTGGGGAACTATTGCAGTTGGATTGTTTAGCGATCTTGAAATACTTGGAACTGGATTAACTAGATTGGAGCAAGTTAAAGTACAGTTTATTGGAATTGTTTCAATCGGTGCATTCTCATTTTTTGGTTCATATATTTTATTGAAAATATTAAATTACTTTTATCCTTTAAGAGTAAGTCCATTACATGAAGAGTTAGGATTGAATATTGCTGAGCATAATGCAACGTCTGTTGAACACGATTTAATTACAATTTTAGAAAAACAGTCCGAGTCTGGTGATTTAACTATTAGAGGACCACAAGATCCATTTACCGCAGGAGGTGTGATCGGCCTTTATTACAATAGATTGATGAGCAAACTAGAAACTAGTGAGGCTGAAAAGAAAGTATGGAGAGACAGAATTTCAAATGAAGTAAAACTTGCAGTAAAAGTTCAAGAAAATTTTCTACCAAAGAGGAATTTAGAGAATTACCCTGTGCACGGAATTAATATTGCAGCCAGAGAAGTTTCAGGGGACTTCTTTAGTTTTTATCCTCATAATGATAGTGTTTATTTTATAATCGCAGATGTTGCTGGCAAAGGAATCCATGCCGGAATGGTAATGGCAAAAGCGTCAACTCTTTTTGAAATAATGTCTAGAGACCAAGTAGATCCAGATGAAATGATGTTTCATATGAATAATGATCTTTTTTTAACTAAAACGGGTGGCATGTTTGTTACTAGTATATTGGGAGAATATAATATGAGGACTGATGAATTGAGATGGGTAAATGGAGGACATCAGCCAGCTATAATTAGATCATCATCTGGAAATTATGAACAATTTGAAAGCAATTCTCCACCAATGGGTGTAATACTTCAAAAGGATAAATCAGTTTATAAAACTCATAAAATTAAGCTAGAAAATAACAGATTTTATGCTTTCACTGATGGTTTATCCGAAAGCTTAAATAGTTCAGGTGAAGAAATAGGGATAGATGGTTCATTAAAAATTATAGAGCAAAATTTTAATACAGATTCTAGCAAACAATTATCAGATATATCAAATACGGTAATTAATACTGCTGGGGATAATAAGCTAAGTGACGACTTAACCTTAATATCTATAGGCAAATAGCAATCTAAGTTAAATAAACCCGCGATCAAATATCATATATAATAAGCACATCTTAAAAAATATATTTCTGATGTGGATGAAAAAAATCTAAAAGTTGGAATTATTGGCGCTGGTATACAAGGTGTTTGTAATGCTTTGTTTCTACAAAAAAAAGGTTTTCAAGTAACACTTTTTGATAGAGAGGAGCCAGGGAGTGCAGCATCTTATGGAAACGCTGGTCACTTTTCTCCTTATGCGTCCGTTCCTTTAAACAGACCTGATGTCATAGCTGATGTCCCTTCGATGTTAATTAGTTCAAGAGGACCATTAGCTCTAAAGTGGAATTATGTACCAAAGATGATCCCTTGGTTTGCAAGATTTATCTTAAATTGTAGGGAAGAAAAAATGATGCATACAGCTAAAAATATGCACCAAATTTTAGATCAGTCTTTGCCAGCATTTGATGAATTATTTGATGAAATTAATCTTGAGGGATTAGTAGAAAATAATGGAATTCTTTACGTATGGACTAATCAAAATATGAAAAGTAGAGAATTAGAAATCAGAATTAGAGATCAACTTGGAGTAAAACAACAGTTAGTAAACAAAAAAGAAATTCATGATTTAGAGCCTAATTTAAAACCATTTTATCATGGCGGTGTTTTTTATGATTACGCAAGGCATGCAAGAAATCCAAGAAAAATATTAATAAAATTATTTGAAAATTTTGTAAATAAAGGTGGAAAGTTTTTAAAATTAAATATTCAAGATATAGATTTTGATGAAGAAAAACCTGTTCTTAGAACTGAAACGCAAAGATTTATTTTTGATAGACTTGTGGTGGCATGTGGAGCATTTTCAAAAAGACTTACAGACAAGTTACATGAAAATATACCTCTAGATACTGAAAGAGGATATCATGTTCATTTTAAAGATTATGACCATTTAATTTCAAGACCAATTGTATATGCAAATCGAGGTTTTGGAATGACACCGATGGAACAAGGGTTAAGAGTTGTTGGAACCGTCGAATTTGGTGGGTTGGAAAACTCTCTGTCAAAATCGAGAATAAAAAACTTGATATTAAATGCAAAGGATATGCTAGATGGGCTGCCTGAACATAAAGACGAGTGGCTTGGTTTTAGACCCACATTGCCAGATTTTTTACCAGTCTTAGGGCCTTCAAAAAATTATAAAAATGTTTTTTATTCTTTTGGTCATCATCACTTAGGTTGGACACTTGGTGCAATTTCAGGAAAAATTATATCTAAAATGATCTCAGGTGAGAATACTAACTTAGATTTACAACCATACAGCTCAATAAGGTTTAGTTAAAAGTAATCTTTTATAGTAGTCTATTTAATGCTTGAAAATAAAAGTAATATCATAATTGCATCTTTTTTGCTTTTTTTAGCAGCTTTGTTTTGGTCTGGAAATTTTATTGTTGGAAAGATTGCAGGTTTAAATGATATACCACCAATTTCATTAAACATATTAAGGTGGTCACTGGCGTTTCTAATTCTATTACCTTTTACCTATAAAGAGATGATTGAAAAAAAGGAATTAATTTTTAAAAATATTTATCTACTTTGTTTTTTAGGAATAACAGCAGTCAGTATTTTTAATTCAGCACTTTTTTATTCTTTGAAAACTACACAAGTAATTACAGGTGTACTTATGATCTCAACTGTTCCAGTTATGATCATTTTATTTTCTATAATTTTAAAAATAGAAAAAACAAATACTTTTCAAGTTTTGGGAGTTATATTTTCTTTGTTGGGTGTATTATTTATAATTTCAAAAGCAGATTTTGACGTCTTTAAAAATTTAGCTTTTGAAAAAGGAGATCTATTTGCATTATTTGCAATGATATCCTGGTCACTTTATTCAGCACTTTTAAAGAAAAAAAATTATGGATTATCTCCAATCACTTTACTTCAAGTTGTTATTGGGCTTGGAGTAATATTTCTTATACCAATGTATGCAATAGATTATATTTACATTGGAAATCGAATTATAATTAATACAAATTTTATTCTTGTTTTGTCATATGTAGTTTTGTTGCCCGGAATAATCTCATTTTTTTTTTGGATAAAAGGAGTTGCTTTAATAGGTGCTAACAGGGCAGGAATTTATTTACATTTAATGCCAATTCTTGCAGCAATTCTAGCAATGATAATATTTGATGAAGTATTACTATTTTATCATTATATCGGTGGAATATTTATTATTTCAGGGATATTACTTTCAAACAAAAAAAATGCTTAAAGTAGCCATACTCGACGATTATCAAAATATTGCAAAAGATTTTATTAATCTTAAAGAATTATCTTCAAAATATGAATTTCAGGTATTTAATGAGCCATTTGAAAATGAGGATGATGCAATTGAAAAATTAAGAGAATTTGAAGTTTTATTTATTATGAGAGAGAGAACAAAAATAACAAAAAAACTCATAGAAAGTTTAAAGAATTTAAAATTAATTGTTACTAGCGGCATGAGAAATAAATCAATAGATTTAGAAAATGCCAAAAAAAATAAAGTTGTTGTTTGTGGCACTGAAATTAATAGTAATCCAACACCAGAGTTAACCTGGGCATTAATTTTAGGACTTGCTAGAAATTTTAAAACAGAGATAGACAATATGTATCAAGGTTACTGGCAGTTGACAATTGGAGTTGAGCTCAAAGGTAAGATATTAGGTTTACTTGGATTGGGGAGAGTAGGCTCTCAAGTTGCAAAAATTGGTAAAGCTTTTGGTATGCAAATTATGGCTTGGAGTGAAAATTTGAACTTAGATAAATGCAAAGAACTTGATGTTTTACCATGTAGTAAGGATGACTTAATTCAAAATTCAGACTTTCTGTCAATCCATGTACAAGGTGGAGATAGATATAGAAATTGTATTACAATTAAAGAATTTGAGAAGATGAAAAAAACCTCATATTTAATAAATACTTCAAGAGGCGAAATAGTTAATGAAGATGATTTAATTATAGCCTTATCAACAAATATTATAGCTGGCGCAGGTATAGATGTTTACGAAAAAGAACCATTGCCCGAAAGCCATAAACTCAGATTTTTACAAAATGCTCTTTTACTTCCACATATTGGTTATGTTACTGCAGAAAATTATTCAACCTTTTATACTCAAATGATTGATAATCTTGATAGTTTCACATTAGGCAAACCAAAGAGAATTCTGGAACAATAAAAAAATTAGACAATTTTTATCAGATAAAAATTATTATTTATGTGTATAATAATAACTCATGAGTAAAGAACTTAAAGCTAATCAAAATCAAAATTTTGATGATCAAGAATTAAATGATTGGTTAGAATCTCTAGATGCAGTTGTAGAAAATCATGGTAGGGATGGTGCAAAAATTATTTTAGAAAAACTTGAACAAAGGGCAAAAGACCTAAGGGTATTATATTCACCTATTCCTTATTCACCTTATAGAAATACCATATCTCAATATGATCAGGGAATTTATCCAGGTGATTTAGAAATTGAGGAAAAAATTACAGCAATCCTAAGATGGAACGCTTTGACTATGGTCATGAAGGCTAATAAAAATTTCGGAGGCCTTGGTGGACATATTGCAAGTTATGCATCGTTCGCAGAAGTATTTGAAACTGGATTTAACCATTTTTTTAAAGGTGGAGAAGAGGCAGACTTAATTTTTTACCAATCGCAGTGTACTACAGGTATTTATGCAAGATCATTTCTAGAGGGTAGACTAACAAAAAATCATTTAGAGAATTATAGACAAGAACTTAATGAACAAGGGTTGTCGTCTTATTGTCATCCTTATTTAATGAAAGATTATTGGACTTTTACTACTGCTTCAATGGGAATAGGTCTGGTTAATGCAATTTATCAAGCTCGTTTCATGAAATATTTAGAAAATAGAAATTTGTTAAAAACAAATAAAAGGGTTTGGGGTTTATTTGGAGATGGAGAGATGGATGAGCCCGAGAGTTTAGCTGGATTATCCATCGCTTCTAGAGAAAAATTAGATAATTTAACTTTTATAATAAATTGCAATCTTCAGAGATTAGACGGGCCAGTAAGAGGTAATGGGCAAATTATTCAAGAATTAGAAACGTTATTCAAAGCAAATGGATGGAATGTAATAAAAGTTCTTTGGGGATCAGAATGGGATAAAATTTTTCAACAAGATAAAGATCATTTGTTGCTTAAAAGATTTGCTAAAACCGTTGACGGAAAATATCAAACATTAGGTGCAAGAGATGGAGAATATAATTTAAAGAATTTTTTTGCAGAAGATCCAGAAGTGCTAAAACTTGTCTCATCATTAACGAAAGAAGAAATAGATGGTTTAAAAAGAGGCGGACACGATTTTAAAAAACTTTATGCTGCTTTTAATGCAGCAGTTAAAACTAAAGGGAAACCAACAGTTATTCTTGCTAAAACAAAAAAAGGTTATGGAATGGGAAAGGCAGGAGAGTCTAAAATGACCAATCATCAGCAAAAAGAATTAAATCTTGATGCTCTAAAAGAATTTAGAGATCGTTTTCAACTTGATATCTCGGACAATAAAATAGAAAATTTAGAATTCTACAAACCTTCAGAAGACTCAGAAGAGATAAAATATTTAAAAAAGAGAAGAGATCTTCTAGGTGGTCCACTACCAAAGAGAAATTTTAAAAAGGTAGAACTGAAAACTCCAAGTATAGAAAAGCACTCAAATTTTTTATTTGAAAAAAGTGATAGGGAATATTCAACCACAACAGGATTAGTAAGATCTTTAGGAAATATAATGAGAGATAAAGATTTTGGAAAAAGGGTTGTACCAATTGTTGCTGATGAGGCAAGAACTTTTGGAATGGCTAATTTATTTTCACAAATTGGAATATACTCACCAGATGGCCAACTATATGAACCTGAAGATGCAACTTCAATTTTAAAATATCAAGAATCTAAAACAGGACAATTGTTAGAGGAAGGAATTAATGAGGCTGGAGCAATATCCTCATGGCTAGCAGCAGCTACTTCTTATAGTAATCATAATTTTCCAATGATGCCTTTTTACATCTTTTATTCTATGTTTGGTTTTCAAAGAATAGGAGACCTGATTTGGGCTGCGGCCGATCAAATGCCAAGGGGATTTTTAATAGGTGCAACAGCTGGGCGAACTACTTTAGCAGGAGAAGGATTGCAGCATCAAGATGGACAAAGTCATATAATTGCATCAACATTTCCTAATTTAAAATCTTACGATCCTTGTTTTGCAAGTGAACTAGCAGTCATTTTTGATGAAGGAATGAAAAGAATGATGACAGAATGTAAAGACGAATTTTACTATATAACAGTTAATAATGAAAAATACTCTCATCCAAAAATTGATATAAAAAATAAGGATGGAATAATAAAAGGTGGCTACCTTTTTAAAGATAATTCAAATGATAAAATAAATATAAACTTATTGGGATCTGGACCAATTTTTAGAGAGTGTATTGAAGCTTCAAAAATACTAAAAAATGAATATGGAATTGGTTCAAGATTGTACAGCATTACAAGTTATTCAGAACTAGAGAAAGACGCCAAATCTGTATTAAGACAAAACACATTATCTCCTGCAAACAAAAAACAAAATTATTTAGAGGAGTTAATTTCTAATGATGATCCTATAGTCGCAACATCAGATTACGTAAGGGCTTATTCACAGTTGATTTCAAGTTATACGAAAAATAAATTTTTAGCTATGGGAACAGATGGATTTGGAAGAAGTGATACGCGAAAAAATTTAAGAGATTTTTTTGAGGTCGATAGTAAGCATATAGTTATTAGTTCTTTATACAATCTTTATGAAGACCAAAAAATACCTCTTAAGACATTAGAAAAGGCAATTAAAAAATATAACCTTAATAATAATAAGAATAATCCTTGGGAAATATAGTCCCTAGTAGTATTTATGGAATTACCAGTCGTCAATCATAAAGACTATGAAGCAAAATTAAATGATGACAATAAATTTCCTATTAAAAAATTTGGGGAATTAGCTAGTACATTAATTAAAAATAAAATTGTTAAAGATTTCTATATTCCAAAACCATGCTCATTTGAAACTTTAAAAGAGGCACATACAGAAGATTACATAAATAAAATAAAAAACAAAACTTTAGACAAAAACGAGATAAGAAAAATTGGATTTCCTTTGGTTGACAGCGTAGTTAGAAGATCCTTTATAGCTACTGGAGGAACTGTGCTTGCAACAAAATTAGCACTAAATTATGGAATAGCATGTAATACTGCAGGGGGCAGTCATCATGCAACATCTAATGAAGGAGCTGGATTTTGTGTTTTTAATGATGTTGCGGTAGCAGCTAAATATTTAACTACCAGGGGCTTAGCAAACAGAATTTTAATTGTTGATTTAGATGTTCATCAAGGAAATGGTAACTCTGAAATATTTAAAAATGATACTCAAGTTTTTACATTTAGTATGCATTCGAAGGTTAATTATCCAGCAAAGAAATCTATAAGCGATCTTGATATTGAATTAGAAGAAAATTTAGAGGATAGAGAATATATTGATATTTTAAAAAAAAACTTAAAATATTTGAACCAAGAAGAGTTTGATTTTGTTTTCTATATTGCTGGGGTTGATATTCACTATAATGACAGGTTGGGTAAACTAAAGATTTCTGATAATGGTATATTTGAGAGAGATGAATTAGTAATAGATAATTTCTTCTCAAATAAAATTCCTATTTGTGGGGTATTAGGAGGTGGATACAATGAAGATTTTAAAAAACTAGTAGAATTACATTCTAGTTTACATAAAACATGTGCTAAATTTTTATAATGAAAAAAAATTCAAATTTAACTATTGAGCAACAAAATATTTTATTTAATGAAGCAACTGAACCTCCTGGTTCAAGCGATCTAAACAATGAAAAAAGAGAAGGCACATACCATTGTGCTAATTGTGATACTGAATTATTTAAATCAACTACAAAATACGAAAGTGGATCAGGATGGCCATCTTTTTACAAATCCCTTCCAGAAGTCTTTGAAACTAAAACTGATCATCATATTGGTTATGCTAGGACTGAGTATCATTGTAAGAAATGTGGAGGACATCATGGGCATATATTTGATGATGGTCCTCAACCAACTGGAAAAAGATATTGTAATAATGGAGTTTGCTTAATATTTAAACCGAAAAAAGAGTGAAATTAAATTATCTTTATAATTTTAAAAAATTCTATATAAAAGAAATGTGAAAAATATCATTACAACTTTAATTATTTATTTGTTTTTAACATTCTCTTCGCTAGCAGACGCAGTTACAGAATATATTTCTAATTTAATACCAGGTGAAGGAGACACTGAGTTAAGTATTGATTTGAGAGAAAATCATTCAGCAGATTTTAGTATTTTACTTGTTCGAGAATTGGCATCATCGTCAGATGATAATATGTTCACTCAGTTATCACTATTTAATACTGAGAAAAATTCTAAAGATAGAATTGTTGCAAATTTAGGATTAGGAAAAAGATTTTTAAGTGAAGACAAATTTTCTATGACTGGATTTAATACTTTTTTAGATTATGATGAAGAGGGCAATTTGAGAGCCAGCGTTGGTCTCGAGATGAGAAATGCTGTGTTGAACTTTGCATTTAATAATTATTTTGGAATGGATGATGCGGACGGTGAAAAAGTTTTAGATGGATATGATATGAGATTAGCATCTCAAGTACCTTATATTCATTGGGCAGATTTTTTTATAAATTCTTATTCTTGGGATGGAGAACAGAGATCAGATGTTGAAGGTTTAATGTATGGCTCTGAAATGTTATTAACCCCAAATATAAACTTAGAAATAGCATTTGACGATAAGGATAGAGCAGGACTTGAGGACGAATATTATGCAAAAATTATATTTGTTCACCCACCAAGAAACAGTGTTTCAGCCTCAGATGGAATTAATTCTGAAATGTGGAGAGCACAAAAAAATATGTCAGATGAAATGTTAACAAAAGTAAAACGAAATAATAAAATTATGGTAGAATTCAGTGGATCCGCCAGTATTGTGAGGGCAGATTAATATGATAATATTCAGATTGATATTCGCAACAATTTTTCTTTTTTCATTAACAACAAATGTTTATGCAGCACTAGGAAAAGCTGCAGTATATAAAGTTACAATGAAAAAGGTTGCATTATGTACTGGAAAAGGTACAGGCACTACTTGTTTAGGAGAAGTTATTATTGGAACTGGTAGTAAAGAAGTTGACGTTGCTTCCGTAAATGCCGGTGCAGTTGCTGGTTCATTTGGAAATCCTGCATTGCTTCCATTAGGAACAACATTCACTCATATGCAAGTCACAATAGATAGAAAATTTACAATCAAAACATCTGATACTACAGGTGAAATGTTAAAGACTGATAACGGAGATGTTTGCAGAACAGTTGCAAATGCAGATTCGCAATATGGAACTACTGAAGCTGCTAGAAAGTATACTCACAAAAGAGCTGTTGATGAAGGAACAGGTTCAGCATCCGCTGAGACAAGAGTTTATTTAATGAATCATGGTACAAATAATGTAACAACTTGTGCGGCAACCGATTGTTCTTCAACTGGAACTACAACTTCAGGAAGTAGTTGTACATATTGTGAAGCAATGAAAACAGATTTAGACTCAGATGATACTGAACACGTTTTAATTTATAAACTCACAAAACCATATACAGTTACAACAAAATCTCCAAAAGTAACTATGAAATTTGGAACCGCTGAAGCACTATCTGCAAGTGATGTAACTGGAACAGTATGTAATATTTGGGCTGAGGAACCAGTTTTTACTGCAACAATTGAATAATTAATTTTATTTCTTATTATTTTAAAGAAGAAAAAAGGTTTCCTGATACTTCTAAAGCTCTTAGTTCTTGATAACCACCAATATGTTCCTCATTAAAAAAGATTTGAGGAATTGTTCTTTTGCCATTTGCTTTTTTTATCATTTCATCTCTTATCCCAGGACCTGTTGAAACATCAATTTCTGTAAAATCTAAATTATTTCTAGATAACAATCTTTTTGCAGCGTCGCAAAAATTACACATGGGACCTGAATAAACAGTGATGCTTTTCATAGATTATATATAGACAATGATTGAGAAATTACTAGAGCAGATAATCATTTTTATTAATTTTTGATTTAATTAATTTTCGAGAATATTCAAATTTTTTTCTATGTTTTATGCTTTGCGAGCTTGCTCTTTTTCTCCAAAGTCTAAAGGAAGAAGGTTTCAATGATCTTCTCATTATTTTAATAACTTCAGCTTCAGTCTTTCCAGTTTTTTTTTCAATTTCTTCAAAAGTAATCCGATCTGCCCAAGCTGCCCATATGACCCAATCTGGACTCTCCAAGGGAGGCTCTGGATTCTTAACTTTGGTTGTAGGTCTGTGACTTTTTTTCATCAAAATTCAACAAATTACTAAAATTATTTTAATGCAAATACATAAGGCTATGATATTATCACTTTTAGATAGTCCTATCTAGCCATCTTTAGCTCCCGGTTTTTTAGGACTATCCTTAAAATGCTTCCCTTAGATTTTATTCTTTTTTTGCAGATCATTATTTTTATGTTCATAACTCCTGGTACACCTAGAATTGTTATTATTTCTTATTCTATGAACTATGGTGTTCAAAAATGTGTCTGGACTGCATTAGGAGATGTAACCGCAAATATAATTCAGGCAACTCTTGTGATATTTGTCATTGGATCTTTTTTGTCGGACAACCCAACAATATTAAATACTTTAAAATGGTTAGGTATCGCCTATTTAACATACCTTGCTTATGATATTTATAAATCGAGACCTAAAGATATAAATACAAAAGATATTTTAGATAAAAGTTTTTTTTCATTTTATAAAGATGGTTTTTTAGTTGCAGGAACAAGTCCGAAAGCTTGGATGTTTTTTCCGTTCATATTTCCGCAATTTATTGATTTTAATTCTAATTATATTGTTCAGTTTATTATTTTAATTACAACTTACGTTGTATTGGATTTTTTATCTTTAGTTGGATATGCTATCTTAGCTAATAAGTTAATTATTTGGATTAAGGCAAATCCAAAAATTATAAATACAATTTCTGCTTGTGTAATTATTTTGATAGCTATAATTATTGCATTTACCCAACAATACTAGGTTATATTGCGTTACTACTCCCACTTGCAATTAAATAATTTTTGTTATTAATTTAATCTTTATTAATTAATTAATTAAAGGGGAATAAATGAAAATAAAAAACATTTTAATTACATTTGTTTCTGCAATAGCATTATTATTTTCAACTTCAGTTGTGTCATTTGCAAAAGTTGTTGGAGATAAAATTATTTTAGGTGCTGCAATCTCTTTAACTGGTAAGTATTCATCTAATGGTGTTCATACTCAAAACGGCTATAACATGGCTGTTGACAGAATTAACAGCATGGGTGGAGTAAAAGTTGGGGGAAAAACTTATAAGTTTGATATTATTTATTACGATGATGAGTCAAACCCAAAAAGAGCAGCTCAGCTAGCAGAAAGATTAATCTCACAAGATAAAGTAGAGTTTATGCTTGGGCCATACAGTTCTGGTTTAACTAAAGCGATCGCACCAGTAACAGAAAAATATGGTGTACCAATGGTTGAGGCTAACGGTGCTTCTAGATCTTTGTTTACGAAAGGTTACAAATATCTATTTGCGGTATTAGCACCAGCAAACTTGTATCTTGATGTAGCAATAAGAACAGCTGTTGAGTTAAATGGCGGAAAAGGCGTGAGAATTGCACAAGCTTTTGAGCAAGATGCATTCTCGCAAGACGTAAGATTAGGTATTTTAGATGCAGCTAAAGAAACTGGATCTGAAATTATAATCGACGATAAACTTCCAAAAGAGCTTAATGATATGGCTGCTACATTAGTTAAGGTAAAACAAATGAAGCCAGATGTATTGGTTGTTTCAGGTCATACAAAAGGAGCTTTAACAGCAATAAGACAAATTTCAGAAATGAAAGTTGATGTTCCTATGTTGGCAATGACACACTGTGATGCTGCAAAATTATCAAAGCAACACGGTAAAAATTCTCAATATGCATTATGCGCTTCTCAATGGCATAAAACATTAACTTACAAAGATGATTTTTTTAAAGATGGTATGACATATGCGGCAGATTTTGAAAAAGAATTCGGCTATGATCCACCATATCAATCTGCAGAGTCTTCAGCTGCACTGTTAGTATTTAAAGATGCTTTTGAAAGAGCTAACACTTTTGATCAGAAAAAAGTAAGAGATGCTCTTGCTGCAACTAACATGCAAACATTCTATGGAAATATTAAATTTGCACCTGGTGGTCAAAATGTTGACAAACCAATGGTACTTTTCCAAGTAATGTGTGATGATGCTGGTAAGTGTGAAAATAAAGTTGTTGCTCCGTTAAAATGGGCTTCAGCTGAGTTAATACACCCAGTGCCAAAGTGGTCTGAAAGATAAAAAAAAATAATTAAGCCCCCTAGAAATAGGGGGCTTTTTTTTATAGAAATCAAAATTAAATTATGGATTTTTTAGTCTTCCAATATCCAATGATAACCATTCAAGCATGTCTTGATGGACTTTTACTTGGAATATTATTTGCATTAATTGCTTATGGAATGGCACTGCAATGGGGTGTCATGAATATAATTAACATAGCACAGGGAGACCTTGTTATATTAGGAGGATACATTGCATATTTTATGTATCTATATGGAATTCATCCAGCTTGGGGAGTAATTGTCTCTCCTATAATTATGTATTTTGTTGGTATTGCAATTTATAAATTAGTTATAAATAAAGTTGTAGACAGAGATCTCTTTATTTCAATATTGGCAACATTTGGAATTAGTATTCTTTTCATGCAATTAATGAACTTCGCATTTGGAGCAGATGTTGTATTGGCTAACTCAGGATATGGAACAACTATGTTATTTGATAATAATGTTGTTCTGCCAAACTCTAAAATATTTTCTGCTTTTATAAGTATTGTCTTTGCAATTTGTTTAGTAGTTTATATGAAAAGATCAAAATTAGGTCGTGCTATTAGGGCAACAGCTCAAAATGCAAGAGCAGCAAAGATTTTAGGTGTTGATACAGAAAAAGTTTATGCAGCAACCTTCGGAATAAATGCAGCATTATGTGGTGTAGCTGGAGCTTTAATTTCAATAACATTTACCATACACCCATACATGGGATTACCTTACACCATAAGATCATTTATGATTGTTATTGTTGCAGGATTAGGAAATTTACCTGGAGTAGCTATGTCAGGTATGGGACTTGGAATATTTGAGGAATTTGCGGATTATATTCTTGGTACGGAATTTAGAATTGGTTCAGTATTTTTATTATTAGTTTTAATTTTAGTTTACAGAAGATTTAAACTTTCAAGAAAGAGAGAGTATTTAAAGTGAGAAAAGCTAAAATTAAAGACGATAATGGCAAACTGATAGAAATAGATATTGAAAAATTTAAAAAACATTTAGATGAATATCATTCAACAGGATCTAGTCTTCATGAAGAAAATGGACATTATTTTACAGTTGATAAAGATTTTAGAGATAAAATAGAGAGTTTATATGAACAAAAATAGTTGGATTTTGTACATAGGAATTTTGGTATTTGGTTTAGTTGCACCATTTATTTTTCCAGCATTTAAAGTTCAATTATCTATTCTGTGCGTATTAATTGTTCTAGCAACTACATGGAATATCCAAGGTGGCGAAATGGGATACAATACATTTGGAAACATTCTTTTTTATGGTTTAGGAATGTATCTTTGCGCATCTGTTCAAGTTGGCATGTTCTTTCCATTAGCTGAGTGGACCGAAAGTGGTGGCGAAAAAACTTTCGTTCACACACCTTCACAATTCTTTCAAGGCATGGCAGCTGGTCTGGTAGTTGCTGCGGTAGTCCCTACAATAGTTGCAGGATTAATTGGTTATGCAATTTTAGGATTAAGAGGTCATTATTTTGCAATTTGTACATTGGGTTTAGGAGTTGCAGCAGGAGAAATTTCTGGAGGTATTGAAATTATTGGAGCTGGACAAGGCTTTACCACTCCTCCTTTTCCAAACATCGGAGGTCTTGAGGCAAGAGGTGAATTTTTTTATTTTCTAAGTTTTGGAGCACTCGTTTTAACTTTCATTGCTGTAAGAGCAATTTATACAACAAGGTTTAGATTAATTCTGAACGCAATCAGAGATAATGAAGACAAAGCTGAAGCAATGGGAATTGAGACTATGAAATACAAAATAACTGGATGGATGATTTCAGCTTTCTTTTGTGGTCTTGCTGGAGGAATAATGGGAGGTCTAGTTGGTTATATCGACTCAACAGATGTTGCATTCGACGGGAGAGAGATGGGTGTTTTTATGGTTTTAATGGCAATCCTTGGAGGTAAGGGAACTTTATGGGGCCCAATTATTGGTGCAACTTTATTTCACTTTTTTAAAGAGGGTTTTTGGACATTCTTCCTAGGCTGGCAGTATGTTGCGTTAGGAGTTTTAATAGTAGTGATAGTAATTTATTTCCCAGAAGGATTAATGGGATGGTTAAGAGAAAAATATCCAGAAAGATTTGGTGAAGTTGTCGATGAAGCCGATCGAAAAGCACAGGTGGAGTTAAAATGAGTATTTTAGAAGTCAACAATGTAAGTAAATCATTTGGTGGTGTTAAAGCTAATGTCGATATTTCAATGTCGGTTGAAAAAGGAAAGATAGTTGGTCTTATAGGACCTAATGGATCTGGTAAAACTACTTTATTTAATTCAATTGTTGGTACTTATCCAATAGACAATGGTTCAATTAAGTTTAATGGAAAAGAAGTGTCAGAATTACCGGTACCAGTAATTGCAAAACTGGGATTATTAAGAACATTTCAACAAACCAGAATTTATGGAAAATTAAATTGTGTAGATAACATGCTTATCAGTCACAAAGGTAGTGATGAAAGCTTGTTTAAAATTTTCTCAAAAATTCCAAAAGAGCTCACAGAAAAAGCAGAAAACTTACTTAATTTTGTTGGATTGTATCAAAAAAGAAAACTCAGGGCAGGCGACCTATCTTTTGGACAACAAAAGTTATTAGAACTTGCAATGGCACTAATGAATGAACCAGAAATGCTATTATTAGATGAGCCAACAGCAGGTATAAATCCTACTTTAATTAATGGAATTATTGATAGACTAATCAAAGTTAATCAAGATTTTGGCATAACATTACTTGTTATTGAGCACAATATGAGAGTAATTATGCAATTAGCTGAAGACATATTTTGCCTTGCACATGGAAAAATGCTCGCAAATGGCACTCCTGAAGAAATTAAAAATGATAAAAGAGTAGTTGATGCATATTTGGGGGCTCAATAATGTCTAATCAATATGAAGTTTTAGGAAAAGCACCTGGTCCAGAAGATCTAAAAAACTTATCTTCTGAAGATATTCATTTAACAATAAAAAATTTGAATGCTGGATATGGTAAAATGGAAATTTTACATAATTTTGATTTATTTGTAAGCAAAGCACAATCATTATGTCTAATTGGTCCAAATGGAGCTGGCAAATCAACAATACTTCACTCAATATATGGATTTACAAATATTTTCTCAGGTAAAATAGAAATTGATGGAAAAGAAATAACAAATTTAACTCCAGCTGAAAAATTAAAGTCAGTTGGTATAGCTTATATTCTGCAAGATAATTCAGTTTTTCCAGATATGACTGTTGAAGAAAATTTGTTAATGGGTGGTTTTATCAAAGATAAAACGGAAGAATCATATCAAGAGGCAGAAAAGATTTTAGATAAATATGAAAGATTAAGGAACAGAAGAAATCAACCAGCAAAAGTTTTGTCAGGTGGTGAAAGAAGATTATTAGAAATATCTAGAGCTTTAGTAATGAAGCCTTCAGTTCTTTTAGTTGATGAACCTTCTATTGGATTAGAGCCGAGATATATTGATATGGTATTTGAAATTTTGGGAGACTTACAAAAAAATGAAAAAAAAACAATTATTCTAGTTGAGCAAAACGCCAAAAAAGGTTTAGAGTTTTCTGATATTGGATATGTATTAGTATCTGGCCAAACCGCAATAGCTGGAAGAGGTGATGATTTACTTAAAAATGATGATGTTGGACGTCTATTTCTAGGCGGATGATTAATTCAAAATATTTTTTTAAAGGAATTCTTTGTGCAAAAGAATTCGATAGCCCTGCAATTGCTCTAGGTTTAAGCTTTTTAGCAATAGGTGCATTACTAAAAAATTTAGGTTTTACAATTCAAGAAAGTATTTTTTCTACTTTTTTAACTTACGCATTACCTGGCTCACTTGTGATGGCAGAATCGATTTTGATTGGCGTTTCGTTACTTAATTTATTTTTTGCAGTTTGGTTAGTTAATGCAAGATTGTATCCGATGACTGTATCTTTGATGCCATTGTTAAAGCACCAAAGTCAACCAAGATGGAAGTATTATCTATCCTGTCATTTTGTTGCAGTATCTTCGTGGTTAATTCTTAAAAATAATTATAAAGATATTGAAAAAAAATATAGAGTCGATTTTTGGATAGGAATTGGAACTGCAACTTGGTTGATAGCAATTTTTTCAACTATTTTAGGTTATTACTCTGCTGATTTCTTAAATAGAGAAATGATGATTGGACTAGCTATTATTAATCCAATTTATTTTACTTGTACAATGATAGGAGTGATGAAGTCTATACAATTAAATGTTTCAATAATTTTAGGAGCTATCTTAGGACCTTTATTTTATTTTATTAGTCCTGATTGGTGTGTTTTGATTGGCGGCTTTATAGCTGGAACTGTTGCTTTTATAATTGGAGAGAAAAATGTCAGCTAATATTGTTTTAATAATAGTTATTACATCCTTAGCAACTTATATCTCAAGGTTTTTAGGAGCATTTACTTCTGAAATAATAGATGAAAATACTAAAATATATAGGTGGTTTAATTATTTAGCCTATTCGACATTGGCGGCTTTAATTTCTAGAATGATAATATTTCCAGCTGGTGCACTTTCTGACAGTAATTACTTGTCCAGATTTATTGTTGTGCTTTTAGCAATAATAATTTTTAAATTAACTAGAAATAATTTAGTTTACCCAACTTTATTCTCTGCTATCATTATGTTTTTATTAAGTAGTTTTACGATATAAATGAAAAAAATTATTTTACTATTGTTCTTAATTTTAATGCCAGGTATTTCACAAGCAGCATGTGACGATCCTTTAACTGATGGTGTTGATTATACTAACTGTAGATTTTCTGATGGACAAGATTTACAAGGCAGTTATTTGCCTAATTCAAATTTATCATTTGCAAGTTTTATACAAGTAAATTTTGATAAAAGTATTATGATGACATCAAATTTGTCATTTGGAACTTTTCCAGAGTCAACATTTGTAAGAGCTAACTTATATGAGTCGACTCTAGTTGGTGGAAATTTTGAAAAAGCTAATTTTACAGGAGCAAATATGACAAGGGTTGATTTTATGGGCTCAACATTAATTGAAGCAAATTTTCAAAATGCAAATCTAATGGAAGCTAACTTTACTTCATCGAATATGACCAATGCTAATTTTGATGGAGCAAATTTAATTGGAGCAACATGGACTAATGGTGAAACATGTGGACCAAATTCAATTGGAGTTTGTAATAAATAATTATAATGGATAGCTTAGATACTATTCAAGGGTTTGATATTTCATTTAGTGATTATTCCAAAAGAATAATCAATATTAAAATTGAAGATGAAATTATAGATAAACTAATATTTCCTTTTAAAAAATTTGATATTACAGCTCTTGAATATAAACCTTTTACTAGATTTACACTTGCAAAATCTTTAGATGATTCTACGGGTGGAAAGCTAGGAAAATTTATAAACTCTATATTAAGAGATAGAGACACAGGATGTTTTATTATAGGACCAAAAAATAAATCCAAAAAAATTGATAACAATTTTCTTATTAAACTATCAACAGCTGTAACACACTTACTAGGTAATCCAAATTTTGATTCAATGGCTGGAAAATATTATGCGAGATTTCATGTTAAACATGAGGACAATAGCGACTCATATCTTAGAAAAGCATATACTAATATGGATCTTCATACTGATGGAACTTACGTCAAAGAAAAAACTGATTGGTTATTAATGTTAAAAATGGAGGAAGAAAATGTTCAAGGAGGTGAAACTGCAATGTTACACCTTGATGATTGGGAACATTTAGATAGCTTAACTAATGATAAAATTGGAAAACAAAACTTTATATGGGGTTCTCCAAAAAGTAAAAATGTTGATTACAAGGTGGAACATCCTGTTTTTTCAGAAGATGAAAATGGAAAACCACAAATTTCTTACATAGACCAATTTCCTGAGCCCAAAAATATGGAACAAGGATTATTTCTACAAAAATTATCAGACTCTTTAGAAGGAAGTCAAAAAAAGATTGTAATGCCTTTACCAGTTGGCTTTTCAGTAGTTGCAAATAACTATTTCTGGCTTCATGGTAGAAAACCATTTGTAGAAAATAAAAAATTATCAAGAGAATTACTAAGAATTAGAGGTTCTTTTTTTACTAATTAATTAATTTTAGTGATAATAATCACTTAGTTTATCATGAAAATCGGATTTATTGGTACAGGACATATCTCGAAATCAGTAATCAATGGAATACTGGGGTCAAAATTAAAAATTAATAAAATAATTGTTTCAAAGAGAAATTCAAAAATTTCAAGTGAACTTAAAAGAAAAAGTAAAAAGATAAAAATATCTGCTGATAATCAGGATATTATAAATCAATCAAATTGGGTTTTTTTAGCAATAACACCAACGATTGGAAAAATTATTCTTCCAAAATTAAAATTTAAAAAAGGTCAAACGATAATAAGTTTTATATCAACTATAAAAATGACTGAATTAAAAAAATATATTAAAGTTAAAACCAAGATTATTAGAGCAATTCCTTTGCCTCCAATTTCTATCAGAAAAGGACCGGTACCAATTTTTCCACCAGATAAACAAGTTAGAAATTTTTTTAATAAGCTTGGCACATCTGTAGAAATAAAAAATGAAAACCTGTCACTAAATTTTTGGTCAACTTCATCAATGATGGCACCATTTTATGAATTACTACAAACCCTGAGTGAATGGTTAGTAAAAAAGGGAATTAATAGAAGCGACTCTCAAAAGTATATTACCTCGTTATTTATTGCTTTATCTGAAGATGCAAAAATTAATTCAAATAAAGATTTAAAAGTCCTTGTTAAAAATTCACAAACCCCAAAAGGTTTAAATGAACAAGCTGTTAAAGAATTAAGAAAACTTGGATTTTATAAATCTCTGAATAAAACAGCAAATAGCGTCTTGAATAGATTAAAAAAAAGTAAGTAAAATGTCTGACAATATCTTACAGGTAAATAATCTTACAAAATTATTCGGAGGACTAGCAGCAGTATCAAATTGCTCATTAAATATTAGATCGGGTTCAATAACTGGAATAATTGGCCCAAACGGTTCAGGTAAAACAACATTATTTAATTTAATAGCTGGAAATTTAAAATCTAATGATGGAGAGGTAATATTTAATGATGAAAATATTACTGATGTACCATCACATGAGTTGTTTGGCAGAGGATTATTAAGAACCTTTCAGATTGCACACGAATTTTCAAACTTAACAGTTTTAGAAAACTTAATGATGGTGCCATCAAATCAAAGCGGAGAAAATTTATTAAATGCACTTATTAAACCAGGACTAGTTAAAAAAGAGGAAAAAGTTATTAGAGAAAAAGCCTATGAGGTTGTAGATTTTCTTAATTTAACTCATTTAGCAAATGAAAGGGCAGGAAATCTTTCAGGAGGTCAAAAAAAATTATTAGAATTAGGAAGAACTATGATGGTTGATGCAAAATTAGTTTTACTTGATGAAGTGGGAGCGGGAGTTAATCGAACACTTTTAAAAGATCTAGGAACTGCAATATTAAAATTGAATAAAGAAAAAAATTACACTTTTTGTATGATTGAGCATGATATGGATTTTATAAGCAGAATGTGTGATCCAGTAATAGTAATGGCAGATGGTTCAGTTTTATTTGAAGGAACATCTGATGAAGTGAAAAAAAACGAAAAAGTAATTGAGAGCTATCTTGGAAAGTCAAACTTAACAGAAAAAGAAAATTAATGGCATACTTTGAAGGAGTAAAAATGACTGCAGGTTACGGGGATGGTCCTGATATTATTAGTTCATGTTCCATAACTGCCAATAGGGGAGAGATAGTAGCTATTCTAGGTCCTAATGGTGCTGGCAAATCAACAGCCATGAAAGCGATGCTCGGATTATTAAAATTAAAATCAGGCTCTGTAACTTTAAATGGTGAAGATATTTCAAAAATTAATCCTCAAGATCGAGTAAAAAAAGGTATTTCATTTGTTCCACAAACAAGAAATGTATTTGCAGAATTAACTGTTAGAGAAAATTTAGAGATCGGTGGCTTTTTAACAGAAGGGAGTTTAGAAAATAAAATTGAGAGTATTTATAGTTTATTTCCGATCTTGAGTGAAAAAAAATCCCAAGTCGTCGGACAATTATCTGGTGGACAACGTCAGCAAGTCGCGCTTGGAAGAGCTTTAATGAGTGATCCATCAGTTCTTATGTTAGATGAGCCCACAGCTGGAGTTTCTCCAATTGTAATGGATGAATTGTTTGAACATATAATAAAAGTAAAAAAAACAAATGTTGCTGTTATTATGGTTGAGCAAAACGCAAAGCAAGCATTAAGTATTTCAGATCGAGGCTATGTATTGGTAACAGGTCAAAATAAATTTGAGGGATCCGGTAATGATTTACTTGAGGATCCTGAGGTTCGTAGATCATTTTTGGGAGCATAATGGATTTCTTAAATGCAATAATTGTACTTTTTAATTTCACAGTGATACCAGCCTTAGCTTATGGTTCACAATTAGCTTTAGGTGCTATTTTTGTTACTTTAATTTATGCAGTTTTAAGATTTGCTAATTTTGCAACCGGAGACATGATGTCTTTTGGAACAATGTTTGCAGTTATACTAACTTATTATTTTCAGTCTTTAGGTTTTGGATTAGGCGTTCTACCAACAGCACTTTTAACAATTCCTTTCGCCATCCTAATGATGATTTTATATATGTTAATCATAGACAAATTTGTTTTCAGTTATTACAGGATAAAAAAAAGTCCTCCAGTTCAGTTTGCAATGGTTAGTGTAGGGGTAATGTTTGTCACTCAAGCCTTAATTAGAATAATCATTGGACCATCTGACAGAAGATTTTTAGATGGTGAAAAATTTATAATTAAAGCAACAGAATTTAAAGAAATGACTGGTCTTGCAGAAGGTATAACTTTAAAATCAACACAAGCAATAACAATAATCGTAACTTTAATTGTTGTTTCAATAATGTTTTGGTTTTTAAATAGAACTAAAACTGGAACAAGTATGAGAGCTTATTCAGACAATGAAGATTTAGCATTATTGTCTGGTATAGATCCTAAGAGAGTTGTTTTAATAACATGGATCATCGCAGGAATTTTGGCTACTATTGGTGGAGTATTGTACGGTTTAGATAAAAGTTATAGACCTTTTGTTTATTTTAATAATATGCTTCCAATATTCGCAGCAGCAATTGTTGGTGGAATTGGAAATCCATTTGGAGCCTTCTTAGGTGGATACGTTATAGCTTTTGCAGAAATATTTGTAACTTACGCATACAAAAGATTTATTTCATATTTATTACCTGAACATCTTGAGCCAGACTCTTTACTCCAGTTATTATCTACAGATTACAAGTTTGCAGTTTCATTCTCAATTTTAGTAATTGTTTTATTAATAAGGCCGTCAGGTATCTTTAAAGGAAAAGTAATATGAGGAATTATAAAAATGTCATCGCCGCATATTCAATCATGATATTTTTAATAATTTTGGTTGGGATATTTCAATCCTGGTCTATAGCATTAACTATTTTAAATTATTGTTTAATTTCTGCAGTTATGACAATTGGAGCAAATATACAATGGGGTTATGCTGGATTAATTAATTTTGGGATAATGGGATATACAGCATTAGGAGGATTAGCTGTAGTCTTAGTTTCGGTTGAACCAGTCAAAAAAGCTTGGCAAGTTGGTGGTTTAAATATTTTAGCTTGTATATGGATAATTGTTGCAATTATCTTTGTAGTTAAATTTATACTTAACAGATTTGATAAATCTAAATTAAGAAACTACTCAGTAGCCTCTGTAATTTTAGGTGGAATAATTTTATTAAGAGTAACTGCTGCACCAGGAATAGAGGCAATCGAGTCAGTTGATCCAGCAAAGACAGGATTTCTCGGTGGCATGGGATTACCCGTTTTGTTTTCTTGGATTGTCGGTGCGCTTTTGGCTGGCAGTTTAGCATTTGTCATAGGAAAGATCGCATTAGGTCTTCGCGCAGATTATTTAGCTATTGCAACATTATTAATAGCAGAAATTATCGTTTCAATTATTAAACATGAGGAATGGTTGGCAAGAGGTGTAAAAAATGTAATAGGATTAAAAAGACCAGCGCCATACGAAATAGATCTACAAACTTCAGAATGGTTTATAAATTTAGTTGCAAAATTTAATTCATCAAAATTAAATTTAATTAATTCAATCGCTGATAAGCAAGAAGCTCTAAATCAAATGGTTATTGATGCTTCGTCGGTTTATGTAAAATTATGTTTTACAGGTTTATTTCTTACTGTTGTTATTATCTTGTTAATTGTGACTCAGAAAGCCCTTTATTCACCATGGGGAAGAAAAATGAGAGCTATAAGAGATAATGAAGAGGCGGCAAGTGCAATGGGTAAAAATATTGTTAAAGAGCATCTTCTTATTTTTATTTTGGGATCTGCAATTGTTGGCTTAGCTGGAGCTATGATGGTTACAAATGACGGTTTGTTTACACCAGGTAGCTACAGACCTATGAGATATACTTTTGTGATTTGGGTCATGGTTATAGTAGGAGGAACAGGAAATAATTTCGGAGCAATATTGGGGGGCTTTGTAGTTTGGTTTTTATGGGTCGAAGCTGCTCCAATTGCATTATTTTTAATTAATTTGTTTACATCCCATCTGCCAGAAACTAATGCAGTGAGAGTTCACTTAATTGAAAGTGCCCCATATTTTAGATTCTTAGTCATAGGAATTGGTTTACTTTTAATAATGCGTTATAGACCACAAGGAATTATTCCGGAAAAAATTATTAAACAATAATGTATTATATTCTATTAGGTATTGTTTTAGGACTAATATTTTATTTATCTGACAAATATTTATTTTAAAACCCCAGTTAAGAAACTGGGGTTTTAATTTCTAATTATCTTTGCTTTTTGTCTTTAAACTTTCCACCTTTTATTTCTTTTTCAATAAAAGATCCAAAGGCTTCACCAACATCTGTAAATTCAACAGCTGTAGCACCTTCATAGTTTATCGCTTTACCTTTAGCTAATAAATCAAGTGCTTTCTTTAATTCACCTGGATAAATTTTTGTTCCAGGAGCATTGGCTACTGACATTACATTTTTTTGAACAGTCATTCTGTCAGCTTTTCCACCAGCTTGCATTGCAAGCGTGATCAAGGCTGCTGCATCATAACTTTCACCTGTGTAAGGACCTGATGAGTCAATACCACCAGCACTAGCAACTTCTTTAAATATACCAGCACCTTTACCCATTGATCCTGGTAAAGATCCGAATGATTTATTTAAATCTTTACCAAATCTGTCAGTAAGAGAGTCACCAATCATTCCATCTGAAAGAACAAAAGTATCAAATGATCCAGAGTCTAATGATCCTTGAATAATACTACCTCCAGCTTGATCTAAGTAACCTAAAACAGCAAGAGCATCTCCACCTGCTGCTGCAAGTGTCGCTACCTCTGCACCATAGTCACCTTTACCTTCTTCGTGTGCTGTAACAGCTGTTACTTTAATACCATGAGCTTTAACTGCAGCTACATAAACATCAGCTAAACCTTTTCCGTAGTCATTGTTAGTATGAGTTACAGCTAATGATTTAACTTTTCTGTCCTTTGTAATATCCGCTAAGACTTGTCCTCCTCTAGCATCTGATGGAGCAGTTCTGAAGAAATAACCATTATCATTAAGATCAGTTAATCCTGGAGATGTAGCTGATGGTGAAATCATAACAACACCATTTGGCACGGCAACATTGGTTGCTATTGCACCTGTAACACCAGAACAATCAGCTCCCATAATAGCAACAACACCACCTGAAACTAAACCTTCAGCAGCAGTTGTAGCAGCAGCAGAATCAACACAAGTTGAGTCAGCTCTTTCTACAGATATTTTCTTTCCACCCAGTAATGAGCCAGAGTCCGAAGCTTCTTTAAAAGCAAGTTCAGCAGAAGCGGCCATTGCAGGTGTTAGGGTTTCAATTGGACCAGTAAATCCTAAAATAATACCCATTTTAATTCCATGCCCATCTGAAAAAGCTTTTGAAGTAAAGCCTAAGATAAACACGAATATACCTATTAGTAATTTTTTCATATTTTCCCTTTAATTGTTAACAATTTATATAATTAAAATTAAATCCTATTAAATTATTATTTCAATGAGAAAATTATCAATTTTACCGCAGAATATTAATAAATTATTAACAAAAATTTATTTTTTAAAAACTTACAGACCCAATTAAAAGAAATTCAGTATTTAAATTTCTATCTTTAATATGTCCGATATCATCGGTTATAATAGTTTTTAATCCTAATTTAATATTCTTATTTATAAATTTTTTATAGCTAAGAGTTAAATCTTTTTGTCTTCCCGAAGGACTTAAATTAATTTTATGATCTTTAAATGGTATTATTCCATTTTTATCAGATAGACCAATTAATCTTAAATTCATCTCTCCTTTTTCAACTCTATTTGGTTGGGAAAGTGTTAGATTAAATTTATCATTTCCAAAAAAGTTATTTACTTCATAATCAATTTCAAAACTTGTACTCATTACATCTGTAGAACCTAGAATAAAATTATTATTATTATTTTTAATATTTGAAAAACCAAAAGTATTATTAAACGATAAGTTTTGATTTTTATTAAAATTTTTTATTAAATTTACTCCATAAAAATTTGTAAAATTCTCATTTTCAAATCCAAAAGCACCACTAGACTTAGAGAGAAGAAAACTCTCTTTTTCTTTTAATACACCAGCTGTTAGTGAAAATTTTTCAAACAAATTATTGTTTAAATTTAATGATAACGCAAACGTTTCTAGCGGTAAAATGATATCATCATTTATATTTGTTAAAGGATTTAGTTTTGAATTATTATAACTTAAAAATAAATCATTTCCTGAGATATAAAGTTTCTGATTTAAACCTACTCCATTATTTTCTGATAGAAATGGGTTTGTATAAAAATTATTTTTTGGAATAGTATTTTGAATAGCCAAACTTGGGTTATCTAATGTGATACTAGAGCCATAATTATATTGATTTTTTAAATTTAAAAATTCTCCTTTAAATACATTTTTGGATATTTTGTTGTGGGTTTCAAAACTATTCAATTTTTCAATTTCATCTTTTAAATTAATTTCAATTTTTTGGCTTTCTAAATTTTCTT
>CACJQT010000009.1 GCA_902595635.1 uncultured Pelagibacteraceae bacterium
TATTTACAGAGGAGCAGGTTTATTCTCTTAAAAGTTCTCTTTTTTATTTTAGATTTTATATTTTTAGTATTGTGATTTGGTATTTGCTTGAAAGTAATAAAAACTTTTTTAAATTATTTGTTTACATATTATTTTTAACATTTATTTTTGTGTTATTTGATACTCAGTTACAGTATCATCTGGGCACAGATGTTTTTGGTTATAAAAAACTAGCAAATAGATTAAGTGGTCCTTTCGGTGATGAGTTAATAGTTGGATCCTATTTGTCCAAAGTCATGCCTTTGCTAGCAGGCATTTTGGCGATAAGTTTATTTAAAAATAAAATATTCACACTAATTCCTTTAATTTTTTTTATTGTTTTTACAATATTTTTAACAGGTGAAAGGACGGCACTAGCTTATTCTTTAATATTTAGCCTTATATTTTTTTTTCAAAATAAGTTTAAATATAAATATATTATTACCATTATATCTTTTTTTTTATTATGTGTTTCAATTTTTATAGTTTTACAAAAAAATTTAGCCATAAATGATCGATTTATTAAACACCCTATATGTGCAATGAATTTAAATAATTTAAATTTATTTAAATTCATTGACTGTCCAAATTCTTATAAATCTTCTAATGATATAAATGAAGTTAATAAAAAAATATTTATATTTTCTGAAGCACACACTTACCATTATCTTTCAGCTTTTGAAATATTCAAAAAAAATAAAATATTTGGATCAGGATTAAAAATGTATAGATTTGAATGTAGGGATGAAACAGTGTATGTAAATCCAATGAGTTGTACAACTCATCCGCATAATATATTTATGCAATTTATTGCTGAATTAGGATTAGTAGGACTATTTTTTTATGTAGTTATATTTTCATTCATTATTCTTGAAATCTTTAAAAATTTTTTCCGACAAAATAATATATTAATAATATGCTGCCTATCTTCTTTTTTTTTAAGTTTATTCCCATTTTTACCTTCAGGCAATTTCTTTAACAATTACAATTCTATTTTAGCCTTTTTTCCTTTAGGATTTTATTTTTATGAAAAGAATAAGTTGAAAAAATAAACATTTTGTATTTAAGATATTGAAATAAAAAAAATAAAAAGTATTAAATTTAATTATGAAATATTTAGTTTGTGGTGCAGGAGGCTTTATAGGTGGACATCTCACTAAACAACTAATGGATGAAGGTCACGAAGTTGTTTGCGCAGATATTAAACCTTTAGAATTTTGGTTTCAAATTTTTGATGAAAACATAAATTTTTGCATGGATCTAAAAGAATATGAAAATTGCTTAAAGGCAACTAAAGGAGTAGATTTCATATATAATATGGCTTGTAATATGGGTGGTATGGGCTTTATTGAAAATAATAAAGCTGAATGCATGTTATCAGTTTTAATTAATACTAACTTATTAAGAGCATCCTTAATTAACAAAGTTCAAAAATATTTTTTCTCATCTAGTGCTTGTGTTTACAATTCAAGTAAACAAAAAAATACCTTTGTTGATGGTTTAAAAGAAGAAGATGCATACCCTGCTGATCCAGAGGATGGATACGGATGGGAAAAATTATTTAGCGAGAGAATGTGTAGACATTTTAAAGAGGATTTTGGTTTAGAAACTAGAGTTGTTAGATATCACAATGTTTATGGTCCACTAGGAACTTATGACGGTGGTAGAGAAAAGGCTCCTGCTGCAATTTGTAGAAAAATTGTCCTCGCAAAAAAAAACAATATTGACACTATAGATGTGTGGGGTGATGGTGAGCAGACAAGAAGTTTTATGTATATAGACGACTGTTTAGATGGAACTCAAAAAATATTTAATTCAGATATAAATGATGTACTTAATTTAGGTAGTGATGAACAAGTATCAATTAATCAAATGATAGAAATAATTGAAAAAATAGCAAATAAAAAAGTAAAAAAAAAATATCAATTAGATAAACCTAAAGGAGTTAGAGGTAGATCTAGTGATAATACTAAGATCTCAAAAGAATTAAATTGGGTACCAAGTATAACTCTTCAAAATGGTTTAGAAAAAACATATAAATGGATTAATGATCAGATAAGTTCTGGTGATAATACAAACAGGTTTACAAGATCATACTAATTGATCTATATGGGGCAAGAAATATATTATATCTCATTAATTATATTATTCATAAATTTCATTCTTTTTTTTTATATTGAAAAGCTGAGTAAAATTTCAGGAATAATAGATAAACCTGATCAAAAACTAAAAATACATAAATATTCGATTTCAAATTTTGGTGGAATTTTTTTTTTTTTAAGTTTTTTAATTTATTTTGTTTTCTTAAGTTTATCTTATCTAGACGAAGTAAATTTTCCAAATAAATCAACTTTACTAATTTTTCTAATAAGTTCTACATTAATATACTTATTAGGTATTTTTGATGATAAATATAATGTAAATTATATTACTAAATTTATTATTTTTGCGATAATTTTAATATTCTTAGTATCTTCAGATAATCAATTAAAAATCGAATATCTTAGATTTACATTTACAGATAAACAGTTTCATTTAGGAAATTACTCAATAATTTTTTCAGTTTTCTGTATTATTGTTTTCATAAACGCATTTAATTTATTTGATGGAATAAATTTACAATGTGGTTTTTATTACCTAATTTTGTCTCTTAGTTTATTTTTCATTACTAAATCAACTTTCTTTTTGCTGATGATTATTCCAACAATATTTTTCTTAATTTTAAATTTTAAAAATAAAGTATTTCTTGGTGATAATGGCACTCTTTTATTAAGCTTTTTCATCTCATATTTTGTAATCAAATTTTATAACTTGAAGATCATTTTCTCAGATCAAATATTTATTTTAATGTTATTACCAGGCATTGATATGCTTAGACTATTTTTCAAA
The DNA here is from genome assembly GCA_902595635.1 of uncultured Pelagibacteraceae bacterium. Taxonomy (GTDB): domain Bacteria; phylum Pseudomonadota; class Alphaproteobacteria; order Pelagibacterales; family Pelagibacteraceae; genus Pelagibacter. The sequence goes on from CACJQT010000009.1 coordinate 2,908, forward strand.
AGGTTTTTAAATAGACAAAATCCTTTTAAGGGAGATAGAAATCATTTGCATCATTATTTATCAACTAAATATGGAATTTATATTTCAAATGTCATAATTCAATCACTAATTTTAATACCAATTATTTTGCATTTTAGATTTAATTTGGAAACACCAATATTAATCATATTAAGTATTTTTGTATACTCTATGTTGATTTATTTTCACAAGTATAAAAATGAAAAGTAAAATACTAATTATCTCTTGGTCAGATTTTTTTGGAGGAGCGGCAAAATCTAGTTATAATCTGTTCAAACTTTTAAAAAAAAATTTTAATGTTAGCTTTTTTGTACAAAAAAAACTCACAAAAGATATTTCCGTTAAAACTTATAAAAAAACAACTTTTAATTTATTATTGAGAAGATCATTTTCATTTGTAATTAATAAGATTAGAGGGTCGAATAATGACTTATCTCACAATTTATTAGAGTCCGATATTTTGAAAGAGGCTGAATGTGAAAAATATGATTTAATTAATTTTCACTGGATAGGGGGTGAAACTCTGTCAATTAATCAAATAACTAATTTAAAAAAAAAAATTATTCTAACATTACATGATATGTGGCTGATGGTCGGAGCTAGTCATTATTTATACAACCACCCAAATAAGTTTTTTTTCAAAGGAGAAAAATTAAAAATTAGTTTTTTTGATAAAATAGTTTGGTCAAAAAAGTTAAGTTTAAATGGTGAAATTTATATAGTAACACCATCAAATTGGTTAAAAAATTTAGTAAAAAGAAGTCGTTTACTAAACAAATTTCCAGTTACTGTCATTCCATACTCTACAAATCATAATATTTTTAGACCGCATTTAGTAAAGTTAAATAGTATAAATAAAGAATATAGACCTCATTTTAAAAAAAAAATAACAAAAATTTTATTTGTCAGTGCTGCTAGACTAAATGATTACAGAAAAGGATTTGATTTACTTGATAAAGCCTTGAGATCAAACAAAATTAAAAACTATAAATTATTTATTGTCGGCAAAATAAAAGAAAAAGAAAAAGAAAATATCAATTCTAATTTTGTTCATTTAGGAGAAGTCTACAATCAAAAGTTATTGTCTATGTATTATAATTTATGTGATTTACTTGTTATCCCATCAAGATTGGATAATCTTCCGAATGTTGGAATAGAAGCCCACTCATGTGGCAAACCCGTTGTAAGTTTTAAAGTTGGTGGTTTGCAAGATATAATTACACATAAAAAAACAGGATATCTTGCTAAACCATATTCTATAACTGATTTTGTAAATGGTATAAATTATACAATTAAAAACAAGAAAAAGTTATCGATTAATTCATTAATAAAAAGTAAAATATGGTCTGAAAAAAATATAAACAAACAGTACAATAAGTTTTTTAAAAATATAAAAAGCTAATTTTATAAGCAAAATAGACTCAAAAATGAATAATTTTTGGAAAGATAAGAAAGTTTTGGTTACGGGTCACACTGGATTTAAAGGAGGGTGGTTATCTCTCTGGCTTTATTTACTTGGTGCAAAAGTTTATGGAATTTCACTTAAGCCAAATAAAAAAAGTTTTTATAATTTTACCAAATTAGAAAAAATAATATACAGATCAAATTTTATTGATATTACAAATTTCAAGCTTACAAAAAAAAAAATAATAGAAATGAATCCTCAAATTGTTTTTCATTTAGCTGCACAGCCACTAGTGCTAGAGTCTTACAAACTACCATTAAAAACTTTAAAAACTAATATTGTGGGTACTGCGAATGTTTTAGAAAGTTTAAAAAAATGTAATAATATTAAATCAATTATAGTTGTTACAACAGATAAAATTTATGGATCTTCAAATAAAAAATTTATTGAAACAGATAGATTGGCTGGAAATGATATTTATAGTGCAAGCAAATCTTCAGTAGAGTTAATTTCAACGGCTTTTTATACATCTTTTTTCAAAAAAAAAAATATTTTATTGAGCACTGTTAGAGCAGGAAATGTAATAGGAGGTGGCGACTTTTCAAAACATAGAATAGTCCCAGATATTATTAATAGTATAAAAAATAACAAAAGATTAATTGTTAGAAATCCTTTTCATACAAGGCCTTGGCAAAATATTCTCGATCCACTATATGGATATTTAATTTTGGCTGAAAAACTATTTAAAGGGAATAAAAATTTTGTTGGGCCCTGGAATTTTGGGCCAGATGAAAAAAATTGTAAAGTAAAGTCATTAGTTAAAAAATTTTTAAAAAAAAAAAAATTTAAATATAAGGAAATTAAAATAAAAAATTCTGTTAATGAAACAAAACTACTTAATTTAAATAATAATAAATCTAAATTAAAACTAAAATGGAAACCAATTATAAATTTAAATAAATCTGTAGATTTGATACTGAATTGGAATTTCTTCAATAAAAAAAAAACCGATTATTACAAGAATTCTGTTGATCAAATTATTCAATATATAAAGCTTGTTAAAAAGTGATGCATTTTAATAAAAATAAAATTTTTATTATTCTTCTATTTATTAATTTTTTTTACTTTTTTATTGGATTTATTTATCAACATGATTTTACAAATGGTGGTAAAATTGACTTCGAGCATATTTATACAAATTTTTTACTATTAAAAAAATATTCAATATTTAATTTGGATTGGACAACTTATGAGTCAACGAGTTTACCTTTACATTACATTATAACTAGCAATATAATTCCAGAGAATATATTTTTATTCAAATTATACAATTTCATTCTATCTTTAATTACTATTTATTTATTTTTTTATCTTTTGTCTGAGATTTATAAAATAAAAAATAATATTTATATTCTTATTTTATCTTCAATCTTAATGATAAGTAGCTCATTTAGAGGAGATAGTTTTTTTGGGCAGGAAGAAATTATAGGTTACACTTTAGTAATATTATCATTCATATTTTTAATAAAGTATTTTAATACAAAAAATTTTTATTTTAAAGTTCTATCAATAGTTTTTGCATGTTTGGCATTTTATAGTAGGCAAACTTTAGGTTTTTTATCAATTATTATTTTTTTTCAATTATTGGAAAAAAATAAAATATTTTGTAAAAATAATTTTTATTTATCATTATTTTTTTTAATTTTATTATTACCATCTTTATATTTTTTTTATAAGTGGGGAGGTCCAATCCCCATGTTTCAGCCCGAAGGTCAAAATAGAATGATACCATTTCAATTAAATAAAATTCCCATTATTTTTGGGATGTTCATAGTATTTCTTTTTCCTTTAATTTTTTTCCAAGTAGTCTCAGAAATTAATAAAATTAAGACCAATAAAAATAAATTTTTAAAAATTTTACTTTTTTTTATTATATTTTTTTTCATTTATGTTTACGTATTCGACAATTTACCTAAAAGTAAATTTGGTGGAGGACCATTATATAAAATATTTTATGAATTTGAGTATTTCAAAATAGTTTTCTTATTCTTTTCATACTTAGGTTTAATCAGTAGTGCTTATTATAGTTACAAAAATTTTAATTTTTGTATATTTACTATTGTTTTAATAATTATATACGGATTCTCAGATGTACCTTTTTTTTCTTATCTAGATCCATTGATGTTTATAATAGTGCTAGTTACAATAAATGAATTTAAAACCTTATTTATCAAGCATAAAGAAGCTATAAGTTTATCATTATTTGGCTTTTTTCTTTGTTTACATTTATCCTGGGTTTTTTACTTTAAATTCTTTTTGGGCGGTATTATAAGGTAAATTATGAATCAATTTAAATATAACGTTGATCCCTCTATTGATAAGGTGTTTATATATGGGTTTGGCTTTACAGGTAAATGGTTAACGTCTAACATCGATAGAAAAGTTGACGGCTTTATTGATACTGATATAAAAAAAAAAGGTGAGAAATTTAATGGTGTTGAAGTATTTTCATACGAAGATGCAAAAAATTTTGTTGATCCCAAAACAGAAATTATAATTTCAACAGTTGATATTTTTGATGTAGTTCCATTAATAGATAAATTAGATAAACAAAAAGTAACCCCGATAGGTTATTTTTTAGATAATACCAAGGCAAATAATAATACAACTGGGGAACAAGATGAATATATTGAATATTCTTTAAGAACTGTAGAATATTCTCATAAGAATTACAGAGATAAAAATAAGTTATTTATAAGAAGTTTGGACCTAATGATAACAGAGAGATGTTCTTTAAAGTGTCAAGACTGCTCTAATTTAATGCAATATTATAAATCTCCAAAAAATATGGATTTTGAAGACTTAAAAAAAGAAATGAAGATTGTATGTGAAAAATTCGATTTCATAAATGAAATAAGACTTATTGGAGGTGAACCATTTATGAATAAAGAAATATATAAAATATTAGAATGGCTATGTGAATTTAAAAAATTTGAGAAAATAGTTATTTATACAAACGCTACTATCCCACTTAAAGAGGATTACTCAGATATTTTACAAAATAATAAAATTATATTTTCTATTACTGATTATGGAAGTCTGTCCAAAAATACAAAAGTTGTTACTGATTTTCTGGATAAATATAAAATACCATATAGAATACATACGCCAGAGTATTGGACTGATAGTGGAAGATTAGTTTATGAAAATAACAACAAAACACCTGCAGAGTTAAAAGAATTCTTTTCAGATTGTTGTGCAAAAAATCTTTACACAGTTCTAGGAGAAAAAATCTATAGATGTCCTTTTGTTGCTAACGCAGATAATTTAAAAGCTATACCAAACGACAAAAATAATTATGTCAGTATTCATGATACTAAAGAAAATATTAAAAACCATTTATATAACACAGAATATTTACCAGGATGTAATTATTGTAAGGGAAGGTCATTCGAGTCTGTTGAAATTAAACCTGCTATACAAACCAAAAGAATATTTGACTATAAAAAACTTCAAGACTAAATAAATGGATGTGGGTATAATCATCCCTGCTTACAACTCACAAAAGACAATTTTTTCTACCTTAAAATCTGTTTCTAATTTGAAAAAAAAAGTTAAATTGATAAATTTTTACCCAGTATTAATTGATGACGGTTCTTCAGATAAAACATATTCGATAGCAGAAAATTTTAAAAAACAAAAAATTTTATATAAGCTCATTAAACTAAATAAAAATAAGGGTATCTCAAATGCAAGGAATGTAGGAATTAGATATTTACACGATAAGGATTTTTTAGTTTTTCTAGACGCTGATGATAAAATTAATTACAGATTTTTTTTAAAAAAAAATATATTTAAAAAAAATACAATATATATTTCATCATATTTAGAGAAAACAAATAAAATTAAAAAAAGGGTTGATTTTTTTAACAAAGACAAAAAATTTAAAAAAAAACAAATATTAAATTATCTTAAGCTATATTTAAAGAAACCCAATAAACACAAAATGGTTTCTTACGTATGGGGAAAAATTTACCCATGTAAAATTATAAAAAAATATAAAATCAGATTCAAAAATAATCTGGTTATTGCTGAAGATTTAGAATTTAACTTAAATATATTTAATAAAATAAATAATTTACATTACAAAAAAGAATTATTGTATGAATATAAAAATAATTTAAATAACAAAAATATATATTCAAATTCAATTGGATCATTGAAAAAATTAAAAAAAATTCTAAATTCAATACTTCATCTGGATATAAAAAAACATTTTAATTTAAAAAATAATTTTTTCTTATTGAATCACTGTAAAACTATACTTTTTTTAATTAATGTAATAAAAAGTTGTAGCTTAATCAGTTCAAAACAAAAACACAAAATATTTTTAAACAACTTAAGGGTAATTTTTAGTAATCAAAAGGCAAGATCGGTTATCAAATGTTACAATATCGAATTAGCAAAAGGTAATAAAATTTTAGGTCAAAATTTAAAAAATTTTAATGCTAAAGATTTTTTGAATGAAGCAAAGCAGATATACAAAAAAAGATATCCTAAAAATTCCTGATTAGATATTTTCCGTATTTAATCTTTTAATACTTTTTCTTATATATTTAAAAAAATTTATATAATTAATTCTTCTAATCTTTAATTTGTCATTTAAAATATATTTATCATCATAATTTAGAGAACTTTGATCATATTTAAATGAAATTTTTAATTTCATTTTTTGTTTTAAAAGTTTTAGACAATCTCTTAATTCTAAATCTTCTTTAGATCCAATTTTATAAATTTTTTTTATCCTTTTTTTTCTTAAAATATTTATAACTTCTTCAACCATTTTTTGATCATATAAAAAACTTCTGTAAATATTTTTTTTATCCGAATTAAATATAAATTTTTTATCTTTTATTAGTGCATAAATTATATTACCCACAATAAAGTTTTTTTTTAATGGTATCCATGGACCTATGAAAGAATAAAGTCTTAGTATCAAAATTTTTTCTTTAAAAAACCTTCTCAAATATCTTTCACATTTTATTTTAAATATTTTATAATTTTTTTCACGTTTAGAAAATTTACCTTTTTTTTCTACAGCACCTGAGCTTAAAAAAATAAATTTCTGATTAATTTTTTTTTTAATATTTCTTGTGAAATTTGTTAAAAATTTATAATCATTTTTATAATCATGAGAAATTGCTGCATAAATAATAAAGTCAAATTTAAAATCATACTTATTAAAATTATTAATATTTTCAAAAGTTATATTTTTTGAATTATATTTGTTTATTATTTTTTTTGAAAATTTTCTTGAATACAAAAATAAGTTACTCTTATTTAGCTTTCTGTTTTTATAAAAATAATCTAAAAAAGAGTAGCCAAAAAAACCATTCGCACCAATAATTGCTATATTCATGAATTTTAGATTTTCTAAAGGTATAATTACTATGTTATATACTTTTAAGATATGTTTGAAAAGTTTTTTAATAATAATAAAAAGAAAAGGATATTTATACCTTCAAAAATATTTTATGGTGAAAATCTAAATAATGAAATTTATGAATGTTTAAAAGAAAAAAAGATAATTATTATAGCAGATAATTTCTTTAAAAATAATTCAGTTTTTAAAAAATTAAAAAATAAATTAAATAAATATGTTGTAAATACTTTTTATATTTCAGGTCCACCCAAAGTAGAGAACATCAATAAAATTTTTAAAAAAATTAATGGTAAATATAACACAATCTTATCTGTTGGTGGCGGTACAATCACAGATTTTTCTAAAGCTATTATAGCCAAAAAATACTTTGGAAAATTAGATGGAATTAATATTGGAAAAGACGTATCAAATTATAAAAAAAAGAATATACAATTAATTTCATTGCCAACAACTGTAGGATCTGGAGCTGAAACTAGTAGGTATTATGTCGTATTTGACAAAAATAACAAAAAAATTCATGGTAAATCTTGGAATTTATGTTCCGACTATGTTTTTATAGATTATTTATTAATAAAAAATCTACCTAAAGATCAAATTTTACTAAGCTCTTTTGATTGCTTCATTCATTATGTTGAGACATTTATTTGTAAAAATGAAAAATCTTGGTTTAATGAAATATTATCGCTTAATTTAATTCCTGTAATAATTGAAGCATTAAATAATCTTTTGCATAAAAAAAAACAAAAAAAAAAAAATTTAACTAAATTAGCAGTTTGCTCATCACTGGCTGGAGCAACAATATCTAATGTTAGAACAGGTAACATACATGAAGCAGCTGGCGCTTTATTGGAGTTAACAAATTTATCTCATGCGGAAACGTTATATATATTTTTTGAAGAATTTTTTAATTTTTATAAAAAAATACTTAATTCGAAAATAAACAATAATAATAAAAACCTAAAACATGATACAATATATTCATTAATTGAATGGTGGAAAAAAGAGTTTAAGAGGAATAGGATTGATGAAAGAATAAAAAAAAAATTGAAAAATATGAATATTTACAGTCAAGAAAATATAAATTATATTTTGAATAGAGTTAATCAAGATAAAGTTTGGAACTATAAAGAAAGTCCAATTATTCTCTCAAAAAATAAATCACAACATTTAATAAGAAAATCTTTAAGTAAATACAAATAATGAAAAAAATATCTGTAATTGTTCCTTGTAAAAATGAAGAGCTGAATATTAAAAATTGCTATGATGAAATTAAAAAAGTATTAGAAAAATATAATACTGAGTTTGATTACGAGATAATTTTTATAGATAATGACTCAAATGATAGAACTGTAGAGGAAATAAAAAAACTTACAAGTATTGATAAAAAACTAAAAGCTATAATAAATTCTAGAGATTTTGGTCAAGTAAGATCGCCATATTATGCAATGCTACAAGCAACAGGAGACGTAATTATATCGGTAAATTCTGACATGCAGACACCTATTAATTTAATCGAGGATTTTGTTGAAGAATGGAAAAAAGGCTGTCTTATGGTATTAGCAATAAGAAATGAGTCACATGAAAGTTTATTTCTCAAAAGCTTTAAAAATTTATATTATAAAATTTTAGCTAAAATTTCTAATGTGGATGTTTTCCCTAATTTTATTGGATTCGGTCTTTATGATAGAAAAATAATAGAAATTTTTAGAAAAATTAAAACTATCAATCCATATTTAAGAGGCATGGTAAGTGAGGTAGGTTTTAAAAAAAAATTTATTTATTATGACGAACCAAAAAGAATACATGGCAAAACAAAAAATAATTTTTTTTCTTTTCTTGATTTAGCTTTAATAGGTTTTACTAGCTATTCTAAAGCACCTTTAAGACTTGTTACATTGGTTGGAACTTTTTTTTCATTAATATTTTTTACAGTTTCATTAATTTATTTAATATTGAAAATAATTTATTGGAATGAATTTGAATTAGGATTTGCTCCAATTTTAATTGGCATTTTTTTTATAGGCTCAATTCAATTGTTATCTATAGGTGTAATTGGAGAATACATAGGAGCAATTTTTGAGGATGTTAAGGATAGACCAATAGTAATCGAAAAAGAAAGAATTAATTTTGATAAGTAATAAAAAATTAATTTTTATTTATACTAGCAAATATCAAAAAAATAAAATTATTGAGTTTAGAGATAAATTTAAACTAAATTTAATTTTAAAAGGAATAAAAATAAAAAATATTTCAAAATTAAATTATAAATTAAAATTAAAAAATAAATTCGCATTTCTATATAGTAAAAATTATAAATATTCTAATATGGTAAATTTTCAAATTTTTAAAAATTTTAAAAAAAAACCTTTAAATAATAATTTATTAAATTTCAATTTAGAGAAAAATCCAAGCTTTATACTCAAGTCTGCATTATTAAAAACTTTCAAAAATGACAATGTAAATAAAATTAAAAATACACCAGATTTAAGTTCAGGTATATATATATATGGAACAGGCGTAATTGCTAAACAAGTTTTCTTGTCATGCAGTGAGAATAAAATTAAAGTTAAAGGTTTTATAGATAATTTAAATTCTTCTTCAATTAAAAAATATCTATCAAAAAGAATTTATAAACTAAATTCTATTAATAGAAATTCAATTATTATTATCGCTTCAGGAAATTATGCTATTAAAATAAAAAATAATTTAAAAAAAAAAAAAATTAAGTATATTATAAATCTATCAGAATTTTTTAATAGTTTACATAAAACTAATGAACCAGAAAAAAATTTCTTTTCAGATTTAATTGAAAATAGATATCGTTATTTAAATTTGATAGGATATTTAGAGGACGATATTTCAAAGAAAATTATAAATCTAATTTTTAAGTATAGATTTTCATTTAATCTAAATTATTTATCTAAAGCAAAAATGTATTCAGGAAAAAATCAATGGTTTGATAAAAAAATTATAAAAAATAATAATAATTATACATTTCTTGATGGAGGAGCCTATGATGGCGATACAATTGAAGAATTTTTAAAATTTAATTCTAACAAATATCGAAAAATATATGGATTTGAAATTAATAAAAAAAATTTTCTTTTAATGAAGAAAAAATTCAAAAATTTTAAGAATATATTTTTATACAATAATGCTATTACAAATAATAATAATAAAGTTGTATATTTTTCTTCAAATAGTCAAACTAGTTCCAGAATTGAAAAAAAAAATAAATCTAGACCAATTAAAACAATAAAGATTGATAATTTTTTAAATCAAGAGGATTGTTTTATAAAACTTGATATAGAGGGTCAGGAAAAGAAAGCATTAATTGGTGCGAAGAAAATAATTAAAAGTAAAAAAACAATGTTAGCTATTGCATCTTATCACTTTGAAAATGATTTATGGAAATTAGCAAGTATCATATTGAAATTTAATACAAACTATAAGTTTTATATAAGGCACTATACCCAATCAAGTTATGAAACAGTATTGTATTGTATTTAATGTAACTTTAATTAATAATATGATTTACTTAAAATTATGCAAACCGTTATACTAGCTGGTGGTCTAGGTTCGAGATTGTCTGAAGAGACAATTATAAAACCTAAGCCTTTAATCGAAATAGGACAGAAACCAATTATTTGGCATTTAATGAAAATATATTCATTTTATGGACTAAATGATTTTATTGTATGCTGTGGGTATAAAGGTAATTTATTAAAAGAATATTTCTTAAATTTTGTCACTACGAACTCCGATATCAATGTCGATTTAGAAAATAACAAGTACATTATATTGAATAAAAAAAAAAAACTAAAATGGAAAATTTCATTAATTGATACCGGTGAAAAAACTCAAACAGGTGGAAGAATCAGAAAGATAAAAAAATATATAAATGGAACTTTTTGCATGACTTATGGTGATGGATTGTCAGATATAAATATAAACAAATTAATTAAATTTCATAAAAAAAATAAAAAAAAAGTAACAATGACTGTTGTAAATCCACCAAGCAAATATGGTAAAGTTAATGTAAATAAAAATTTAATTACTAAATTTGAGGAGAAACCAAGTATATCAAATAACTGGGTAAACGGTGGTTTTTTTGTTCTAGAACCGTCAATATTTAAATATTTAAAAACTGATAAAACTATTTGGGAATCTAATCCTTTAAAAACATTGTCAAAAGAAAAAGAAATTGCGGCTTTCAGACATAGTAATTTTTGGCAATCAATGGATACTTTAAGAGAAAAAATTTTTTTAAATGATCTTTGGAATTCAAATAAAGCACCCTGGAAATGTTGGAGAGATTAATTTTTTTTAAATTAAAAAACAATATTTTTACCAAATATATAATTGTCGGATCTATAAATACTTTTTTTGGATATTTTATAGGAATATTTTTTTTTTATATTTTTTATAAAAGCTATGGCATAATATTTGTTTCTTTAATAAGTTCAGTTTTTGCAATTTCTTTCTCTTTTTTTACATATAAGATGTTTGTTTTTAGAACAGTTTATAAAAATTGGATATCTGAATATTTAAAAAGTTATATAGTTTATATTATTGGTATATTTTTAAGTACATTAATCCTTTGGATTTGCATAGAAATTTTAACAATTAGTATCTTTATTTCACAGGGATTATCTGTAACATTAGTGGCTTTAGTAAGTTTTATTGGTCATAAAAATTTTACTTTCAAATAATTGTCAAAGAATATAATTAATAAAATATAATGAAAAATAATCACAATATTTTCCAAAAATTAGTTATTTTAGAAATGGCAAATAATCACATGGGTGACCTCTCACATGCATTTAAGATAATTAAAACTTATAAAAAATTTCAAAAAAAATTTAAGTTTAAATTTGCTTTTAAACTTCAATACAGACATTTGAGCACTTTCATACATAAAAGTTTTAAAAATAGGAATGACTTGCATTATATAAAAAGATTTAATGATACAAAGTTATCAAATAATCAGTTTAATAAAATTATTAATTTCATAAAAAAAAATAATTTTTATACAATCGCAACACCATTTGATGAAAAATCTGTGGATTTAATTCTTAAACAAAATTTGGATTATATTAAAGTTGCAAGTTGCTCATTTGATGATTGGCCACTATTAGAGAAGATATCAACTACCGAAAAACCATTAGTTCTCTCAACAGCCGGTGCAAGTTTAAATACTATTGATAATGTTGTCAGTTTCCTGAAAAATAGAGATAAAAACTTTTGTTTAATGCATTGTGTAGGACAATATCCAACTCCTAAAGCAAAATTAAATTTAGCAAGAATTAAACTACTAAAAAACAGATATGAAGATGTACCAATTGGTTATTCTACTCATGAAGATCCAAATGATTTTGTAAGTATCAAAGTTGCAATTTCACAGGGCGCAAGCACTTTTGAAAAGCATGTAGGTCTTCCAACAAAAGATTATGATATAAATAAATATTCATTAAATCCTGATCAATGTAATAGATGGCTTTCCTCTATGAGTGATACATTTCAATCTTTAAGTAGCTCAAATATAAATATTATAGAAAAACAAAGTTTAAATTCTCTTAGAAGAGGAATTTTTTTAAAAAAGAAATATGAGAAGAATAAAAATATCAATAAAAAAGATTTATATTTTGCTTTTCCTTGTATCGATGGGCAACTTACTGCAAATGATTTATCCAAATATACATTTCTTATATCAAAAAAAAATATTCAAAAAGATACAGCTCTAATGGTCAAAGATATTAAAATAGTGAATTCACGGAACTTAATATTTAAATATTTAACAAGAATAAAAAAATTGATATTAAAAAGTAACATAATTTATCCCAAAAATTCAAAATTAGAAATTTCCCATCATTATGGAATAGAGAATTTTTTGAGATATGGATTGTCGATGATTACAATAGTAAATAGAAAATATTGCAAAAAAATTTTGATACTTCTTCCAGGCCAAACACATCCAACTCAATATCACAAAATTAAAGAAGAGACCTTTAATATTGTTTACGGAAAAATGATTTTATATTTAGACAATAAAAAACAAATTTGTAAGCCGGGGGATATTGTTACAATTAAGAATAATGTAAAACACAAGTTTTCAACTAAAAATGGTTGCATTATTGAGGAAATATCTACTACTCATAATATTAGCGACTCTTTTTATGAGGACAAAATTATCAACAATAATAAAAATAGAAAAACAGTTCTAAATTATTGGTAAATTTTATATTTATGAAAATTAAAGTTGCCGATTATATAGTCGAATTATTAAGAATAAATGGAGCAAGTAATATTTTTTTAGTTCCAGGTGGTGGTAATATGCACCTTACTGATGCAGTTAAAAGGAATAAAAAAATTAAATATTTAAGTTTCTTCCATGAACAATCTGCCTCAATAGCAGCTGAATCATACTCAAGATCAAAAAGTAAACTTGGGGTAGCTCTAGTGACTTCAGGTCCTGGATCTACAAATGCTATAACTGGAGTAGCGGGAGCTTGGATAGAGTCGGTTCCATTAGTAGTAATCTCTGGTCAAGTTAAAACACAAGATATAAAAAATAATCCAAAGATTAGACAAAATGGTCCACAAGAAGTTGATATTACAAGTTTAATAAAAAAAATAACTAAATATTCAATAACTATTAAAAAAACAAAAAATATTGTAAAAATAATTAAAAAGGGAATAACTCAGGCTATATCATTACGCAAAGGTCCAGTTTGGATAGATATTCCCTTAGATATTCAGGGCTCAATAATAAATATAAAAAAAAAAGATTTAAAAAAAATTCAAGAAAGAAAGAAAAAATATTTTTTTCCAAAAAAAAAGATTTTAGATTTATTAAAAAAATCAAAAAAACCAATAATATTAGCTGGGCATGGTGTTAGGCTTTCAGAAGCATCAAGGGAATTCAGAAGTTTAATAAAAAAAACTGGAATCCCATTTATGACCACTTGGAATTGTATTGATTTAGTAGAATTTAAACATAATAAAAATTTAGGTAGTCCCGGTGTAGTTGCAAGAAGAAACTCAAATATATCAATCCAACTATCAGACTTAATTATTTGTATTGGAACTAGTTTAAATAAAGTAATTACAGCATTTAATGAAAAAAATTTTGGATTTAATGCAAAAAAAATAATAGTTGATATCGATAAAGATCAATTAAATAAAGTAAAAATACCCAACTCATTAAAAATACAAGCAGATGCAAAAAATTTTATAAATTATTTAATTTCAAATGTGAAAAAAACCAATCGATATAATCGCTGGTCAAAAGATTGTTTAAACTTAAAATTAAAATTTGAAGATGAAATGTTAGTAAGAAAAAAAAATAAAAAAATTATTAATCATTACGAATGTGTAGAAGCAATTTCTAATGCTCTCAAGGAAGGAGATATTGTTAGTACAGGTAGTTCAGGCTTAGCAATTGAGATATTTTATACCTTTTTCAAATCAAAAAGAAATCAAAGAGTTTTCTTGACATCAGGACTTGGCTCAATGGGGTATGGTATTCCATCAGCAATTGGAAATTGTGTAGCAAATAAAAAAAAAACTATACTTATCGAAAGTGATGGAAGTTTGATGTTTAATATTCAAGAATTATCAACAATAAAATCATATAATTTACCAATTAAAATTATAGTTCTTAATAATTTTGGATATGCATCTATAAGAAATACTCACTCTAATTATTTTAGTAAAAGATTTGTTGGAACAGGAAAAGAGGATAATATTTTTTACCCATCATTCAAACTAATAAGTAAGGCAAACAAATTGAAATTTTTTTGTATAACTAGCAAAAAGCAACTAAAAACCAAACTCCCATCTTTGATTAAGGGAAAAAATCCAACTTTAATTGAAATATTACTTAATAAAAATGAGGAATTATTGCCAAAAGTTGGATCTTATATAGATAAAAATAATAAAATTAAATCTAGACCACTACAATTAATGACACCATTAATTCCAATAAAAACATTAGATAAAATTTTAGAAAAAAAAGAGATAAGAAATTTGTATAATAAATTATAGTAAAAATATGATTAAATTCTTAAACATATACCAGAATGACAAAAATCTAATTGGTGAAATGAAAAAAGGTATAGCTAAGATAATAAGAAATAATAATTTTATTTTAGGAGAGGAAGTAAAAAATTTTGAAAACAATTTTAAAAATTTTACAGGAACTAAATATGTAGTTGGGTGTGCGAATGGAACAGATGCAATTTTTTTGGCTTTAAAAAGTTTAGATAAGAAAAGCGGTGAAGTAATATTACCTGCTATGACCTACATTTCTACAGTATACTCTGTCATAAATGCTGGCTTCAAACCTGTTTTAGTAGACATTGAGGAAAATTCTCCTTTAATAGATTTAAAAAAACTAAAAAATAAAATAACAAATAAGACTATAGCCATAATACCTGTTCACTTATATGGTTCTGTAGTTAATACAAAAAATATTAAAAAACTAATTAAAGGAAAAAATATTAAAATTATCGATGATTGTTCACAAGCACATGGAGCTAAACTTGGAAAAAAGAATGTCGGAAATATAGCAGATATAAGTACTTTTAGTTTTTATCCTGGTAAAAATCTGGGTGCATACGGGGATGCTGGTGCCATAACCACAAACAATAAAAAAATTTACACACGTTTAAAATTATTACGAAACTTGGGATCTGATAAAAATAAATATTTGCATAAAATTATAGGTAACAATAGTAGACTTGATACAATTCAAGCATGTATTTTGAACCTCAAATTAAAGTTACTTAATAAACTGAATAAAAAGAGAGTTATTTTAGCACAAGTTTATAGAAAAGAAATAAAAAATAAAAAAATAAGACACCTTCATTATTCAAATAACTCCGTTTATCATCAATTTGTAATTACCATATCTCAGAGGGAAAAATTAATAAAATATTTAAATAAATTCAATATTCCAACTGGCATTCATTACCCTAAAGCAATACATCAACATCAATCAATTAAAAAATTTTTTATTGGAAAAAGATTTCGCAATTCAGAAAAATTATCTAAAAACTGTTTAAGTTTACCTATTGATCCATATTTAAAAAAGAATCAAATAAAAAAGATATCTAAGATCATTAATTCTTTTTAAATACACCCAATACTTTTTGAGAGAAAGTTAAGTTTGTAATTGGTATTATTTTTGCATCCACACAATTAAAAAAGTATTTCAATTCGTTTATTAAACTATCATTTGATTTGATGTTAATATTTTCACTATTCCCATGATAAATCCTTGCTTTTTCGGTTAAAATTTTTTTAAAATAATTTACTTTAGGATAATAAGCATATTTGTTATATATTTTTATTTTATTAATTTCCTCTAACTCGTCAAAAATTAGCATTTTCTTTTTGCCAATTATAATTATCTCTCTCTCTTTTTTAGGATGTAACCAGCTGACATTTATATCAATTTTAATATTATTGAGTTTTAGATGTAGATTGGAAATATCATAGTTATTTTTATTTAAAATATTGTATTTAATACTTTGTTTTAATACAGGTATTTTATCAAAGAGAAATTTTAATATACTAACGTCATGTGTTGCTAAATCTAATAAAACATCTACATCATTTCTTATAGGACCAAGATTTTTTCTCGACATATGTATATATATTATTTCACCAAGTGTTTTTTTATCTATGATATTTTTTATACGTTTAACATATTCATTATAACAATAAACATAACCAACCATAAAAGTAGAGGTCTCGTTTTTTTTGTGAATTTTAATTAATTTTTTTATATCTTTTAAATTATTAACTAATGGTTTTTCTACAAAAATATTTTTTTTATTTAGCAATGCATTTTTGCATAGCTTAAAGTTTTGTGATGGAGGTGTAGCTATGAAACAATATTTATATTCTTTATTTCTTAGATATTTTTCTGAATTTATGCTCGTAGTTATTTTATTTTTAAAACGCTTTTTTATTAATAAAAGATTGGCGCCACTTTTATCTATTACTACTATATTTTTACATCCTAGCCTTAGAAGGTTAGCAACTATTATTGTTCCCCAATAGCCAGCTCCGAATACGATTATTTTTTTTTTAGAAATTTTTTTCACTTTAAGATTTTTTTGAATTTTTGCATAAATTTTTCCTGGTTTATTGCAAAGTTTGCATTGGTAGTGGAATTAAAATATGAAATATTTTTTGCAAGAAAGTAATAATAATTTAAATCCAAACAACTTGAGAATACAGAAAATGGTATATATGGATCATTGTCAGGTCTAATGTTAATTACCTTTGTACCTCTTTTTGCCCAAATAATGTTTGCCATACCAGCACCAGTAAGGCCAACTATTATGTTTGAGTTTCCACATACTTCTACTTGTTTTTTAAAACTCAATTTTTCCATATACACTATTTTAAATCCTAAATGTCTAAGTTTATTTTCAAAAATTTCTTCCATGTAAAGATTTCTTCTCCTAGCTATTTTTCTACTTATATAGATTTTTTTATATTTGTAATTATTTTTAACTTTTTTTTTATAAATTTTATTTGTTAATTTTAATAAATCTGATCTTGGATTTCCTGATAAAAAAAGTTCTGGAATATAAATACAATTATTTATTTCAAATAAGGTGTTTCTTTCTTCAGAAATAATTTGATTTTTTTTTAAAATAAATAGTGTTTCCCTCTGAAATTTTGTCTTGAAGAATGGTAAAAAAACCTTGTAATTTTTAAAACGCCGATTAGTTTTTATTAAAGCGATTTTAGGCAAAATATCTGTAACCCAATGAAAATAACCATGAGAATGTCTGTTATGAATAACAATCACATTTGAAATTTTTTTTTTTGTATAAAAAAAACCTTTTAAAAATTTACAAACAAATATTATAATTAATAAAACGGACTTGATTATTTTAGACGAATTTAAGTTTTTTAAATTTAAATAGTTTTCTATAACCAATTTATTAGTAGTTCTAATATTTCCGTGATTATCTAAAAGAATTTTTTCAAATTGATAATATTTTTTACTTTCCCTATTTTCTAAACCAATATTTTGAAAAAGAAACTTATGCTTATGCTCAAAATTTTTCGGTTTTTTTATAAATTCTTTACTCTTTTTTAAAAGATTAAATGACCTCATATCAAATAATTATATTATCAATAAAATAAAAAAATTTTAAAAAAAAGAAAAAAAATATTGTATTTAATTATTTTGACATTTAGTAATAAATTTATTTGATTATTTATGACAAAATCAAGAAAAATATTGATAACTGGATCTCAGGGATATATCGGATCCTCTTTAAACAAAGTTCTTTTCAATAAATATAATTTAATAAATTTGGATAAATTTATATCACCTTTAAAATTAAAACAAAAAAATTTCTTTAAAATTAATATCTTAAATTATAATAAACTTAATAGTTTATTCAAAAAATTTAAAATAGATTTAGTTATTCATTTAGCAGGCGAGTCAACAATAGATAATATATCTAAAGAGAGAAATTACATAAATAATAACATTAAAGCCACTGAAAATTTAATTAAGTTAATGAAAAAATTTAAAGTTAGAAATTTAATTTTTTCAAGTTCAGCTGCTGTATATGGCAAAAAAAATAGAATTATAAAAGAAAGCTCACCTAAGATTCCTAATAATATTTATGGAAAAACAAAATTAATAACTGAAAAAATCATTATAAATGAGTCTAAATCACAAAATTTTAATTATGTAATTTTACGTTTTTTTAATGTTTGCTCTTCTATTAGAGAAAAAAAAGTTGGAGAATTTCACATTAATGAAACACATTTAATACCTTTATGTGTGAACAAATTTTTAAATAACAAAACTTTAAAAATTTATGGAAGAAATTTTAAAACCAATGATGGAACGAGTGTTAGAGATTATATACATATTAAAGATATTTGCACTGCGGTTGAGCAATGTATACAATACTTATTTAAAAAAAATCAATCTCAAATATTCAATTTAGGAACGGGTAAAGGATTTTCAAATTTAGAAATTGTAAATAGTTTTAAATCTAAAAAAAAAATTCTAAAATATATATTCATTAAAAACCGAAAAGGAGATGTTGACAAATTATTGTGTTCTTATGATAAAATAAAAAAAATTATTGGGTGGAAGCCTCGATATTCAAAATTAAAAAAAATTATAAGAGATGAAATATTTTGGCAAAAACATACTTTAAAGTTAAACAAACAAAGAACTTTTAGATATTAAATTTGTCAATTGATTTAATTTGTTTGTTGTGTATAAAAATTGAAGTGAAATATATTATTGTTACTGGTGGAGCTGGTTTTATAGGTTCATCTTTAATTGAATTCTTAATTAGAAAAACAAAAAAAAAAATAATATCAATCGACGACTATTCTACAGGTAAAACAAATAACCATATAATAAATAATAGAGTAACTTATATAAAATCTCATACAAAAGATATATCTAAAAAATTAAATAGATTAAAAAATAAAATAGATGTAATTTTTCATTTTGCAGAATTTTCGAGAATAGCGCAAAGTTTTGAAAATATCCAAAAATGTTTTAGCTCTAATATTGAAGGAACATTTAGCGTAATAAATTTTTGTTTAAAAAATAAAATAAAAATAATTTACTCTGCAACCTCTGCAAGTTTAGGTAATAACGAGTTAGATCAACACTTGTCTCCCTATGCCTATACAAAATCAAATAACATGAATTTAATAATGAATTTAAATGAGTGGAAGGGATTAAAATACGAAATAATCTATTTTTATAATGTGTATGGAGAGAGACAAATTGTATCCTCAAAAATGGCTGCAGTTGTTGGAATATTTGAAAATTGTATAAAAAAAAATAAACCTCTTCCTGTTGTTTTGCCCGGTACACAATCCAGAAGATTTACACATGTAAAAGATACTGTAAAAGCATGTTATATTGCTTACAAAAAAAATTTAAATGCCCATTATTCGATATCTAGTAACAAATTTTATAAAATAATCAATCTCGCAAAGCTTTTTGGAAAAAATATTAAATACGTTCCCGAAAGAAAAGGTGAAAGATTTGAGTCTAAAATTATTAGTAAAATAAGAGGTAAAAAAATAAAAAATTTGGTATCTCGAAGCAGTCTTGAAAAATACGTTAAAAATATAAAAAAAAGACATGAAAAAGTAAAAAAATAAACTTGTATGATCAAGTTACCCTTTACAATTAAAATTTTTACTTGTATTAATCCCGTGCCTGGTGATTATTGAGAAGGTGTAACACCCGATACCATACCGAACTCGGCAGTTAAGCCCTTCATCGCCGATGGTACTTTGTCTTAAGACATGGAAGAGTAGGACATTGCCAGGCTAAAAATAATTATGAAAATTGCTAGTTCTTTAAAATCTTTAAAAAAAAGAGATCTTAATTCAAAATTGGTGAGAAGAAGAGGTCGTGTATATATTATAAATAAAAAAAATCCAAAATTTAAAGCAAGACAGAAGTAATTTTATGGATAACGAAACCCATAAAAAAACCTGGAACAATTTTACAAAGTTTGTACTTTGGGGATCAGTAGCAGTTGTATTAATATTAATTTTAATGGCAATTTTTCTTTTATAAAATGATTATCGGATCCATTTCTGAAAATAAAAAAATTGAGCAAAGAGTTGCGATAACACCTGAAGTTATAAAAAAATATAAATCTTTAGGAGTGCAAATTCATTTAAGTAAAAACTATGCTCAACATATAGGTATCAATGACGATGATTATATTGCTGAGGGAGCAATTATAAGCACTGATCATGAAATTATTTCAAATGCTAATGTTATCTTACAGATGAATATTTTAAGTAATGAAAACTTAGATAAGCTTAAACAAGGTCAGTTTTTAGTTGGCGTGTTAGATCCTTATTCTAACGAGCAAAAATTAAAAGAATTATGTTCAAAAAATATTAATTGTTTTTCTCTTGAACTTTTACCAAGAATCACAAGAGCTCAGTCGATGGACATATTATCATCTCAAGCAAATTTAGCTGGGTATAAGGCAGTAGTAGACTCATTTGCTTACTTTCAAAAAGCTATACCAATGATGATGACAGCAGCAGGAACAATTTCTGCAGCTAAAGTTCTAGTTGTTGGTGCTGGTGTAGCAGGATTGCAAGCAATTGCTACCGCAAAAAGGATGGGAGCAATTGTTTTTGCTACAGATGTAAGGCTAGCTTCTAAAGAACAAGTTGAGAGTTTGGGTGGAAAATTTTTGACTGTTGAGGGAGCAGAAAATTTAGAAACCGAAGGTGGGTATGCCAAAGAGACGTCTGAAGATTTTAAAAAAAAACAAGAAGATCTCTTAAAAGAAACTTTGAAAAAAATTGATATTGTAATATGTACAGCTTTAATTCCAGGAAAAAAAGCTCCAATTATTATTAAAAAAGATATGATAAATGTTATGTCTAATGGGTCAATTATTTATGATTTAGCTGCTTCTCAAGGTGGAAATTCTGAGCTTACCAAAGTAAATGAGATTTCAGAAGTAAATGGTGTGAAAATTATGGGGGAAGCGAATATTCTTAATAAATTACCTGTGTCCTCATCAAATTTATATGCAAAAAATATGTTTAATTTTTTAAGTAATTTATTTGATAGTGAAAAGAAAAATTTTCATATAAATTTAGAAGATGAGATAATTAATAAAACAATTATAAAGTAATGGAAATAGATCCTTTCATATTTAGATTAAGCATATTTATATTATCAATTTTTGTTGGTTATTATGTTGTATGGAGTGTTACCCCATCTTTACATACACCACTTATGTCTGTAACTAATGCTATTTCATCAGTCATAATTGTTGGGGCTATAATTGCTGCTTTAGCAGGAATGTCAGAAAATATTTTTGAAGTATCAAATATATTTGGTTATCTAGCTATAATTTTAGCAGCAATTAATATCTTTGGTGGATTTTTAGTTACTCAGAGAATGCTCCAAATGTACAAAAAGAAGAAAAAATAATTATGTCTGCTAATCTTTCTGCACTGTTTTACCTCGTTTCTGGTATCTTATTTATTCTTGCTTTAAGAGGCCTATCATCACCAGAAACATCAAGACAAGGTAACTACTTTGGTATCTCTGGGATGATCATATCTATAGTTGTTACCTTTTTAACTGTCGGAAGTTTTGGTTCAGGATTGTTATATGTATTAATTTTTCTGCTTATTGGAGGATCTATTGGTGCTTTCATTGCATTTAGAATACCGATGACTGCGATGCCAGAACTTGTTGCTGGATTTCATAGTTTAGTAGGGTTAGCTGCAGTTTTTGTGGCTATATCAGCTTTTTTAAAACCTGATGCATTTAACTTGGGAGAAGTAGGTAATATAAAACTCGCTAGTTTAATTGAAATGTCTCTTGGAGCAGCTATAGGAGCGATTACATTTTCTGGTTCAATAATAGCCTTTCTAAAATTAAGAGGAATTATGTCTGGTTCCCCAATTACTTTTAAAGGTCAGCACTTAATTAATTTATTATTGGGATTGACAATTCTATTTTTAATTTTTTATTTATGTAAAACACAATTACCAAATATCTTTTGGGCAATTGTATTCGTATCTTTTGTTGTTGGAATATTGTTAATCATTCCTATAGGTGGAGCTGATATGCCAGTTGTTATATCTATGCTAAACTCTTATTCTGGTTGGGCCGCGGCTGGTATTGGATTTACTTTAGAAAATACTGCTTTAATAATTACAGGCGCTTTAGTTGGATCCTCTGGAGCCATTCTATCTTACATAATGTGCAAAGGTATGAATCGATCATTTTTTAATGTTATTCTTGGAGGTTGGGGAGCAACCGATCAAAGTTCTAGCGCACAGAGTAAAGAGCAAAAACCTGTAAAAAACGGGAATGCAGATGATGCAGCATTCTTAATGAAAAATGCGTCCTCAGTTATTATTGTTCCAGGTTATGGAATGGCAGTAGCCCAAGCACAACATGCGCTTAGAGAGATGGTAGACTCATTAAAAAAAAACGGTGTTAAAGTTTCCTATGCAATTCATCCAGTTGCAGGAAGAATGCCTGGTCATATGAATGTTTTACTAGCTGAAGCAAACGTACCTTATGATGAAGTATTTGAGCTTGAAGAAATTAATAATGATTTTGCAAATTGTGATGTAGCTTATGTTATTGGAGCAAATGATGTGACAAATCCTGTTGCTAAATCTGATCCTCAAAGCCCAATTTATGGTATGCCAGTTTTAGATGTTGAAAAAAGTAAGTCAGTTTTATTTGTTAAAAGAAGCTTGTCACCAGGATATGCTGGTATAGATAATGATCTTTTTTATCGAGATAATACTCTAATGCTATTTGCAGATGCAAAAAAAATGACTGAAGAAATTGTCAAGAGTTTATAATTTGACTAAAATTTACTGTGATATCGCTGATAAAGTTTTAATAAAAGAATTTGACAAAAAAAATTGGTAAAAGGCTTCACAACTAATCCAAGTTTGATGAGAAATGCTGGAGCTATGGATTATGAAAAATATTCAAAAGAAATTTTAAAAATAACAAATAAACCTGTGTCATTTGAAGTCTTTGCAGATGATATAAAGAATATGATTATTCAGGGTACAAAGATAAGTAAATGGGGAAAAAATGTTTATGTAAAAGTTCCAGTTACCAATTCTAAAGGTAAATTTATGGGCAAGGTGATTAACAGTTTAAATAAGAAAAAAATTAAATTGAATGTAACTGCAGTCTATACAGCTAAACAAACTGACCAGATCCTAAAGAATATTGATAAAAATACAAAGGTGATAATTTCTATATTTGCTGGAAGAATGGCTGATACTGGAAAAGATCCTCTTCCTCAATTTATTCAAAGTATAAAAAAAGCAAAAAATTATAAAAATGTTGAAATATTATGGGCCAGCACAAGAGAGCCTTATAATTATATTCAATCAAAACAAATAGGTTGTCATATAATTACTGTACCGCCAATGATAATAAATAAAATTGAGAAGTTTGGTAAAACTTTTAAAAAACTTACAAGAGACACTGTTAAAGGTTTTTTTGACGATTCTAAGAAATCTAATTTCAAAATTATCTAACTTTTATCTTAATAAATTTCTCAATAGTAACATGTATATGTTTGATCATTTTCTTATTTAAACCATGATGGCATGCAATTAATATACCATTTTTCATAACTTTATCAGATTCTGGATATCCATTCTTTGTAATTTTTTTTTTAATATTTTTAAAACCTGGTTGTCGAAGAATATTTCCGGTAAAGACAACTCTAGTTTGTATATTATTTTTTTCTAAAAAAATTTGCATGTCTGTTCTAGAAAAGTAGGGATTTTCTTTTATTGTCAATGGATATGCAAGCCAACCTGTTCTCGAATTTGATAATTGTTTTGGCAAAATAAAAAATTCTTCATATTTGCTAAAAAAAATAGAATGTATTTTAAAATTTTTTTCTCTATCTTTTATATTTTGTTTAAGTTTTTTTAGTTGAACTAAACCAAAAGCTGCTCCTAATTCAGAAGGTTCTAAATTATGACCGATCTGTTCAAATACAAATTTTTTATCATAAGGTATTCCATCTAAATTTATGTTAAATCTATTTTCAATTTTTTCTGATCCCTCATCAAATAAAGATGAGCTACGTCCCCAAGATCTAAGCAATTTTGCTTTTGTGTACAATTGTTTATTATTAAAACAAACAATGCCTCCATTTCCTGCACAATTTATAATATGAGATCCATAAAAGCTTGTTATACTTATATCTGTAAATCTACTAGCCGATCTGCCTTTATATTTTGCGCCAAGTGTATCTGCTGAGTCCTCAATTATTATAATATTTTTTTTTTTAATTTTTTTATAAATTTTTTCCCAGTTTACTAAATTTCCTATAAGGTGTGGAGCAATTATAGCCCTTGTATTTTTATTTATGGCTTTATCTATTTTTTCTTCATTAATGCAATAAGTTGCTTCTTTAACATCTACAAAAACGGGTATCAGATTATTTTTTACAATATAAGAAACAGTGCTTGAAAAAGTTAAAGATGGTGTAATAACTTCACTGTTTTTGGGTAGATTAAGAACTTCCATCGCTAACATTATAGCAGATGACCCTGAGTTAACCATTAAGCCATATTTTTTTGAAAAAAATTTTGCTATTTTTTTTTCAAATTCAAACACATTTTTACCCATTTGTGTTGAATTTTTTAGAACATTTGTTACTGCTAAAATTTCCTCTTTTCCGTGAACACTTTGTCCATATGGCACTCTAATATTTCTTGTCATTCGAAACTATTTAACAGAATTGATTATATTTTCTACAAAATTGGTTGCGGGGGACGGATTTGAACCGCCGACCTCAAGGTTATGAGCCTTGCGAGCTACCAGGCTGCTCCACCCCGCGGTGTTTTTAAATCCTATTTTTTAGCTTATTAAGTTTTTTTACTCTCTTAATATTTTCTTGAAGAATCCTCTTTTTTTTCTCTGATGGTTTTTCATAAGTATTTTTAAGTTTTATAATCTTAAAAAAACCATCTCTCTGAAGTTTTCTTTTTAAAACTCTCAAAGCTTGCTCAACATTATTATCTTTAACTTCTATTTTAATAACAACCTCCAAAAAAGCGACTAGATAGCACTTTAAATATTGCTTGTCCAATTTTTATATCAAAATTTTTCACACAAAATTTACTTAATTTTTTCTTTTTTTTCTCTTTCAATTCGTTTTTGAGCTTTCTCAACTGCAGCTATTAGTTCTTTCTGTGTAAATAATCCCATGGCTACAGGATCTTTAGAATTAAGACTATTAAAGTTCCAATAACTTTTGTTTCGAATAGCTGTAACAGAATTTTTTGTTATACCAACTAGCCTTGCGATTTGAGAGTCCTTTAACAAAGAATGATTTTTAATTAACCATAAAGCAGAATCTGGCTTATCTTGTCTTTTTGATAGAGGTACATATTTTTTTATCTTTTTTTCAGAGCTTTTTATTTCCACATCTTCCGAAATTAATTGCAAAGGTCTATTTGGATCACTTGATGATAAATCAATTTCATTTTTAGTTAATTGTCCATTTATGATAGGGTTGTAGCCAACTATACCCTTGGCCACTTCACCATCTGCTATTCCTTGTATCTCAACCTCATGAAGTTTACAGAAATTTGCAATTTGTCTAAAAGTTAACGACGTATTCTCTACAAGCCATACGGCTGTTGCCATAGGCATTAATGGTGCGTTATTCATTATTTTTTCTCAGAAATAAAATTTTTAAATTTTTTATTAAATTTACTTATTCTTCCTTTATCCAGTATTTTTTGTTTCCCCCCCGTCCATGCTGCATGCGATTTGGGGTCTATTTCTAGTTTTAATACTTCGTTTTCTGAACCCCAAGTTGATCTTGTTTCAAATTGAGAACCATCAGTCATTTCTACTTTAATAGTATGATATTTAGGGTGAATATTTTTTTTCATTGCCAGCTTATAGCAAAAATTATTTTAAAAACAATTAATAGTTGCTCAATTTTTTGAGCATTTTTTCATAGATATTTGGATTTCCTGCCCGAATATCAATATTGTTTGCATTGTAATGATTTATATTGTTAACTTTCCCACCAGCTTCCTCAATTATTATCTTTCCTGCTGCAATGTCCCAAATATTAATGTTGTTGTGAAAATAACCGTCAAATCTTCCACAACCAACATAAGCTAAATCTAAAGCAGCACAACCTGTATTTCTTAAGTTCAATTCCGGGTGTAATGATTTTACACCGTCATTATTAGAAGCAAATAAGCATTCTTCAAGATTTGTTTTTTTAGATACTCTAATTCTATTATTATTTATATATGACCCATTATTCTTTTCAGCATAAAATATCTCATTTTTGATTGGATCAAAAATCAACCCTGTTATGATTTCATTATTTTTTTGTAATGCAATTGAAATTGCAAAGTGTGGAATTCCATGTAAAAAATTAGTTGTACCATCTATTGGATCGATTATCCAAAAAATATCTTTATATTTGTTCGTAATTTTACCTGTTTCCTCCGTTATGAATGAGTAATTTTTTTTTGCTTTATTTAATTCATCTACAAGAATTGTTTCAACACGTTTGTCGGTTTTGGTTACAAAATCCTTAGGTCCTTTTTTTGAAACTTGTAAGTTTTCTAACTCGCCAAAGTCTCTAATTATTGTTTTGGAGGCTTTTTCACATGCCTTTATCATTAAATTTAAATTTGGAGATATTGAATTCATTCTAATTTTTTTTTACATACTCCATTGTTCTTGTATCAAAAATTATAGTATCTCCACTTTCTATAAAAGGAGGAACCTGAATACTTAATCCATTTTTTAAAACAGCCGGTTTGTAAGAAGAGGAGACAGTTTGACCTTTTAATGCTGCATCGGTCGTTTCAACTAAACAGGACAATTGATTTGGAAGTAAAATACTTAAAGGTTTTTCGTCATGAAAATTAATTATTACCTCTAAATTTTCAGTAAGCAATTTACCTTTATCACCTACTATATTCTTACTTAAATTAATTTGTTCAAATGAAATAGGATTCATAAAATAAAAATCATTTTCATCAGCATATAAGAAATTATATTTTACCTCTTCTAGTAAGGCTTTTTCAACAGTTTCGCTTGATCTAAATCTCTCATTTAACTTTGTATTTTTTTTTAAACTTTTCATCTCAACTTGTGTAAATGCGCCACCTTTTCCTGGCTTGACATGATTGGTTTTTAACACTTCCCATAAATCATTTTTATAATCTAAAATCATACCCACTCTTATTTCTGTCGTATTAATTTTCATAATAATTTTTTTATAGCTTGGTGTGGTTTATACTTTTTATTATTCCAAATGTAGTTTGAAATAGCTAAAAAATCTGCTTTATTCAATAATAGTTTTTTGTAGTTTGTATCATTAATTCCTCCGATGGCAACAATGGGCAAATTTACTGACTTTTTAATTTTTTTTAAAGTTTTGATGTCTGCTTTATGTGTAACTTTTTTAGTTTTAGTTTTGTAGAATGCACCTAAAGCAATATATTTAGCACCATTTTTTGAAGCATTTTTTGCAAGCTTGATGGAATTATGGCAAGTAACTCCAATTATTTTGTTTTTTAAAATTTTTTTAGCTTTAATAATATTCATATCTTTTTGACCTAAGTGGCAACCATGTGCATTAACTTTTATAGCAAGATAAGGATTGTCATTAATAATAAATTTTACGTTATTTTTTTTACAAATTTTTAATATTTTATTTGCAATTACAATTTTTTTTTTGATGCTCACTTTTTTAATTCTTAACTGAAAAAATTTTACTTTTTTTGATTTCAAAACTAAATTTAGGTTATTATAAAATGAATTATTAATGATTTTATTAGGAGAAATTAAATAAATGAATTTCTTATTATGAATTTTCAAGACTTTCTGACCATTTTCCTTGTGCTGCTAAAGTACACATTTTAGCCCTATGATCAAATATTTCCTGAGTTCCAACTATATTATTTATATCCTTAGACCAATATTTTAGTGCACTTTGTTGTAGAGCTCTTCCATATGAGTAAGTCATTATAAAGTCCGTATCATTTTTGATATTTATTTGATTAAGATTAGCAGTTGCCTCGATTTCAGTTTGGCCTCCCGAGAGAAAAGCTATACCTGGAACCGATGAAGGTACATTATTCTTTAAACACTCCAAAGTCATTTCTGCTACCTCCTTATCAGATAATTTTTCATCAGAATTTGTTCCAGGCAAAATCATATTTGGTTTTAATATTGTGCCTTTTAAATCAACATTATTTAATTCTAATTCTTCATAACATTTTTTTAATACTTCTGAAGTTTTTTTTAAACAGTCTTTAGCAGAATGGTTACCATCCATTAAAACTTCAGGCTCAATTATAGGAACCATTCCTGCTTCCTGAACTAATGCAGCATATCTTGCTAACGCGTGAGCATTTGCGGACTTTGATAGATTGCTCGGATACTTGTTAGTTATTGAATAGACACCTCTCCATTTTGTAAATCTAGCTCCAAGTTTATAATAATCATTTAGTCTTTCTCTCAAACCATCTAACCCTTCTGTAATTTTCTCATCTTTAGATCCTGCCAAGGCTTTAGCTCCTGTATCAACTTTAATTCCAGTTAAAGATCCATTTGAATTTATTATTTCAGGTATAGTTTTTCCATTAGTAGACCTTTGTCTTATAGTTTCATCGTATAAAATTACTCCTCCTATACATTCTTTCATTGATAAAGATGTAAAAAGAGTTTGTCTGAAAATTAGTCTATTATGTTCGTTAGAATCTATATTTACTGACTCCAATCTTTTTGTCATTGTAGCTGTACTTTCATCAGCAGCAAGTATACCTTTTCCGTTAGATAATATTTGAATAGCAATTTTATTTAGATCAGACATTTAATTTAATGCTTTTATACCAGGGAGAACTTTACCTTCAAGATATTCTAAAAATGCTCCACCAGCAGTTGAAACAAAATCAAATTTATTATTTAATTCAAGTGAATTAATTACTGCTACAGTATCTCCTCCACCAACAACTGAAAAAATTTTATCACCTTTGTTTGCTATATATTTTGCTACCTCCAAGCTCCCTGCTGAAAAGTGTCTGTTTTCAAAGTAACCTAAGGGCCCATTCCATAATAATGTTGAAGAACTATCAATAATTTTTTTTATTTCAAATAAAGTTTTTGAGCCTACATCTAGTATCATATCATCATCCTCAACGTCTTTAAAATTTTTTTCAATAGCCTTATCACTTAATTTCTTTCCAACTTTAATATCTTTAGGAAAATAAATTTTGCAATTATATTTTTCACCATATGAAAATATTTCTTTAATTATATTATCAATATTTTTTTCGCATATTGAACTACCAACTCTCAAACCTTTATATTTAAATATATTATTCGCCATGGCACCCACTATTATGATACTATTAAATTTTGGTATCAGATTTTTTATAATGTTAATTTTTGAGGAAATTTTAGAACCACCAATTATACACGTTACTGGTTTTCTTATTTCAGATGTTATTTTATTAAGAGCATTTACTTCTGTATTAATTTGAATACCACCATACGAAGGTATATATTTTGTTATCTTTGATACAGAAGCATGATCTCTATGAGAACAAGAAAAAGCATCATTTACATATATTTCACCTAAACTGGCTAATTTCTCTGAAAAATTATCATCATTAGCTTCTTCCTCAGGATAAAATCTAATATTTTCTAGCAACACTACTTCATCAGTTGAATTACAGAAAATATCTTTTTTATTTAACTGAAATATATTTTCTTTGAGTAATGATACCTTTTTTTTTATCTTTTCTTTTATAAACAATGAGACTGGTTCTAATGAAAGTTCTTTTACTACTCTGCCATTAGGTCTCCCAATATGAGATACTATTATAATTTTTGCTTTTTTTTTTACTAAAAAATTTAGTGTGGGTATTATTTTATCAATACGGTTGCTATCAGTTATTTTTCCATTTTTTATTGGAACATTTAAATCAAGTCTAAGAATTACACGTTTATTTTCAATATTTTCTATATTTTCAATGGATTTCATTATTTGATCTTACTTGCATACTCAGCAATATCACACATTCTATTCGAGAAACCCCATTCATTATCATACCAAGCTGAAATTTTACCCATTTTATTACCAACTACATTAGTAAGTGAAGAATCTATGATTGCAGATGCACTATTGTGATTAAAATCAATTGAGACAAGCTTCTCATCTGTAACATTTAAAATATTTTTAAGTTTCGTTTTAGAAGCTGAAAATAAAGAGTTATTTAATTTTTTTATAGTAATATTTTTTTTTACATTAAATATAAATTCTATTAATGAAACATTTGGTGTTGGCACTCTCATTGCTACCCCTTCTAGTTTACCTTTCAATGAGGGTATAATTTCACCAATAGCTTTTGATGCACCAGTAGATGTGGGTACAATTGATTGACTTGCAGATCTAGCTCTTCTCGGATCTTTGTGAGAATTATCTAATATTCTTTGATCACTTGTGAAAGCATGTATGGTTGTCATAAAACCATTAAGAATTGTAAAATTTTTATTAATTACGTCTGCAACAGGAGCTAAGCAATTTGTTGTGCAAGAAGCTGCTGAAATAATTCTATCATTCTTGTTGATCTTCTTATGATTTACGCCAAAAACTATAGTTTTATCAGCCATTTTACATGGGGCTGATACAATGACTTTTTTTACCCCATTTTCTATATGTGGTAGTAATTGATCTTTAGAATTAAACTTACCTGTGCACTCAAAAACATAATCCACACCATATTTTTTCCACTTTATGTCATTAATTATAGAGTGCTGGGTGTAAGATATCTTTTCTTTATTAATTTTTACGTAATTTCTTCCAGATTTTACTAGAGGACTAAAATTACCATGAATTGAATCATATTTTAATAAATTTGCACAAATATCAGAACTCGATCTATTATTAATATGTTTGATAATTATTTTACCTTTGTAATTTTCATAAATTGACCTCACAATCATTCTGCCAATTCTTCCCATACCGTTAATACCAACTTTTATTGTCATTTTTTTAAATAAAATTTAATTTTTTTACTAATTTTTTCACTACTTAAACCAAAATGATCATAGACTTTTTGATAAGGAGCGCTTTTACCAAAGTCCTCTATTGAAAAAGACAAGCCCTTCTCTATATATTTTTCCCAAGACATTTTTGATCCTGCCTCAATTGAAAAAGTGTTTTTGCTTTCTTTTAAGATTTTATCTTTATAGCTCTTGTTTTGTTTGTCAAAAATTTCTTGGCAAGGCATTGATATTACTTTTGAATAAATTTTTTGTTTGGCCAATTTATGACTTGTCTCAATTGCAAGATTAACCTCTGATCCTGAGGCTAAAATAGTTAAATTTATATTTTTTCCAGTCCTTATAACTTCATAAGCTCCCATTGAGCATTGATTTTTTTTGCTAAAACTCTTTCTTATGGGTTTTAAGTTTTGTCTAGTTAAAGCTAATATGCTAGGTGTTTTGTTGCTTTTTAAAGCAATATCCCAACATTCAATTGTTTCAGTTTGATCTGCTGGCCTTAAAACATTTAAGTTTGGAATAGATCTTAAAGCAGCAAGTTGCTCTACTGGTTGATGCGTAGGTCCATCTTCTCCAAGTCCTATTGAGTCATGTGTCATTATATAAATTACCTTCTGTTTCATTATAGCAGACAGTCTTATTGAAGGTTTGCAATAGTCTGAAAATATTAAAAAAGTACCTCCATAAGGAATAAAATTACTATGAAGAGCTAGTCCATTCATTATTCCACTCATTGCGTGTTCCCTAACACCATAGTGAATATAATTACCACCAAAGTTACTTGAATTAATAATTTTATGTAACTTAGTTTTTGTATTATTTGATCCCGCTAAATCAGCAGAGCCACCAATTAAAGTATTTCTCTCTTTTAATATAGCTGATAAAAACTCTTCTGAGGATTTTCTTGAAGCTATAGTCTTAAAATTTTTTATTGCATATTTTTTTTGTTTTATAATTGAGTTCGAGAATTTATTTTTTATAATACTTTTAAATTTTTGTTTGTGTTTGCTGAAAGTTTTATTCCATATTTTTTCTTTTTTTACACCTTTTTCTCCAATTTTTCTCCAATCAGTTAAAATTTTTTGAGGTATTTTAAATGGTTTATAATCCCAATCTAATTTTTTTCTAACTAACTTAATTTCATCTATTCCAAGAGGACTTCCATGAGAAGAGGCCTTTCCACCTTTATTTGGAGACCCAAATCCTATTTTTGTTTTACACGAAATCACAGTCGGTTTTTTTGATGTTTGCGCTTTTTTTAACGCATTATAAATTTCTCTGTAATTATGCCCATTGATCAAAATATAATTCCATCCATAGCTTTTAAATCTGTTTTTATAGTCATCTGAGACTGCTAAACTAGTAGGACCGTCTATTGAAATAGAATTATTATCAAAAAGCATTATAAGATTATTAAGTCTAAGGTGACCAGCTAGACTCATTGCTTCATGACTTATTCCTTCCATAAGGCACCCATCACCAGCCAAGACATACGTTTTGTGATTTATTAAATTACTTCCTAATTTTTTCTTTAAAATTTCCTCTGCAATTGCAAAACCCACAGAATTTGCAATTCCTTGACCCAAAGGACCAGTTGTTGTTTCAATACCTGAGTTTGGATGATACTCTGGATGTCCAGCACAAATTGAATTTAGTTGTCTAAATTTCTTAATGTCGTTAAGTGATACACTTTTATAGCCAGTTAAGTACAAAAGTGAGTAAAGCAACATTGATCCATGTCCAGCTGATAAAATAAATCTATCTCTATTGAGCCAGTTTGGATTTTTTGGATTAAATTTCAAAAAATACTTAAATAAGATTGTTGCAACGTCAGCCATACCCATTGGCATACCTGGGTGACCAGAATTAGCGTTTTGAACCGCATCCATTGATAAAAAACGAATAGCATTTGATAAATTTTTTTCTATATTTTTCAAAAAGTATCCTATCTAGACTTAGGTGATTCAATTTATTAATATAGATATATATATGAAAAACATTGATGAAAAAGAAAAAAAATTAAACGATACTTTAAAAAAATTAGGAGAGATAAACATTCAACATAATGAAGAATTAGATAAAGTTGCAATTTTAAAAGATAAAAAAAATCAATTAGAAATTGAAAAAAAACAGATAACCACATCTCTCCAAAGCTTAGAGGAGGAAAACTTAAAACTTAGAAGTCAAATAAATGAATTAAAAAAGGATTATGAAACTTCAAAAAGAAAAGAAAATCTATTTAATGAAAAAATTGATGAATTAAATCAAGAAACAGATAATTTATTGGAAGAAATAAATAAATGGCAAATGTAAATATAAAATTTAATGGCAAAGAATATTTATTATCTTGTGAAGATGGTCAAGAGGAACATTTGGAAGAATTATCCTTGAGTTTAAATAAAAAATTTAATGATCTAAAATTTGATCTTGGAAATATTGGAGAGAATAAATTATTACTAATATCTTCTATAAAAGTCATGGATGAGTATTTTGAAACTAAAAAAAAAGTAGATGCACAAAAAAAAGAAGTTCGAGAATTAAAAGAAAAATTTAAAGAATTAAAATCTTTAGTTTATCAGTACAAAGATAAAAAAGAAAATGAAATTAAAAATTTAAGCTCAACACAAGAAGAACTAGAGAATGATATTGAAAACTACAAAATAAGTTATGAAAATTTAATAGACAAAGTAACTTTAGAAATAGAGAACTTTGTCAAAAAAAATAGCACAAATACTTCTGTTTCATAAAATATCAGTGTCAAAATTTAAATTAAGAAAAAAAATTATTAACTTAAGAAAAAAAAAATATTTTGAAATCAAAATAGGCAATAATATTATAGATAGTTTTCATAATAAAATTAATATATCAAAAAATAAAATTATTGGAGGTTATTTTCCAATAAATTTTGAATTTGATTGTTTGCAAATACTAAAAAAATTTTATTCTAACGGTTATAGTATTTCGTTGCCAATTATAAAAAAAAATCATCAAATGGACTTTTATAAATGGAGTCCAAATGATCCTTTAACAATAAGCTCATTAGGAATTCCTCAGCCACTAAAATTGAAAAAAATATATCCAGATGTAATATTTGTACCAATAGTTGCTTTTGATAAATTCAGGAACAGAATTGGCTATGGTGGTGGATTTTATGATAGATATTTAGAAAAAATTTCTAAAATTAAAAAATGTACAACAATTGGACTGGCTTTTTCATATCAAAAAGTTAATAAAATTAATGTTGAAAATTTTGATAGAAAATTAGATTTAATTTTGACAGAAAAATTAATGTAAAAATGAGGATTTTATTTTTAGGTGATATAGTTGGAGACGCAGGCTTTAAATCAGTAAAAAAAAACTTGCCAAATATAGTCTCAAAAAAATGTATAGATTTTGTTTGTGTTAACGGTGAAAATGCAGCCAGTGAAGGTGTGGGTCTAACTGAAAATATTGCTAACGAACTTTTTAATGTAGGTGTTGATGTAATTACAACAGGCAATCATGTATGGGATCAAAAAGAAATTTATGAATATATAAAAACTGAAAAAAAATTATTAAGACCAATAAATATGAGTGGAAATTTACCTGGTAAGGGTTTTTCAATATTCAATTCAAAAAAAAATCTGAAGGTTGGTGTATTAAATCTTATGGGCAACGTTTTTATGAAAAAGTGTGATGATGTTTTTAAAATTGCTACTGAATTTATTGCACAAAAAAAAATTTCAAAAGATTATGATTTTTTAATAGTGGATTTTCATGGTGAAATAACAAGTGAAAAAATGGCTATGGGCAATCTATTTGATGGATATGCAACTTTAGTTGTAGGTACCCATACACACGTGCCAACAAATGATGCAAGAGTCCTAAAAAATGGAACTAGCTACATTACTGACGCTGGAATGTGCGGCGACTATGACTCGGTAATTGGAATGAATGCACAAAATTCAATTAACAGATTTCTAAAAAAAGAAGCTGTAAAACATTTTCCTGCCAATGGAGAAGCATCTCTGAGTGGGGTAGTTGTAGATTGCGATGTAGAAAATGGACTAGCAAAAAATATAGAAAGTTTCATTTTTGGTGGGAGTTTGAATAACGTAAATTAATTATGGCTGGACACTCACATTGGGCGGGTATTAAACATAAAAAAGGCAAAGCTGACAAACAGAGATCAAAAATTTTTTCTAAACTCTCCAGAGAAATCACTGTAGCTGCAAAATTAGGAGATAAGAGTCCCGATATGAATTCGAGATTAAGATCAGCAATACAAGCAGCCAGATCAGCTAACATGCCAAAAGAAAATATTGAAAGAGCAATTGAAAAGTCTTCTAACAATGATCAATCAAATTTTGAAAATATTAGGTATGAAGGTTTTGGACCTAGCAAGTCTGCTGTAATAGTTGAAGCATTGACTGATAATAAAAATAGAACTGCTTCTAATATAAGAACAATATTTTCGAAAAATAACGGTTCTTTAGGAACCCAGGGCTCTGCATCACATAATTTTCAAAGATTGGGTGTAATTAAAATAGATAAAAATGAAATTGAACAAGATAAAATTTTTGAATTAGCAATCGAGTCGGGTGCAAATGATTGTATTTCTCGTGATGAATTTCATGAAGTGCATACCGATATCGATGAAATATATGAGGTAAAAAAAAAATTTGAAAAAGTTATTGTAAATTTTCTTTCTACTGAAATCGAGTGGCTACCCGTAAATAAGGTATCTCTTAAAGGTGAAGAAAATCAAAATATGCTAAAATTTTTAGAAACTCTTGACGATGAGGATGATGTACAAAATGTTTATACAAATGTTAATTTTGAAGATTAAATGATAATTGTTGGAATTGATCCAGGAATAGCAGGTGCTATCTGTTTTTTTTCTAGTGGGAATGTTATTGATGTAATCGACATGCCTACAATGGCTGAAGGAAAAAAAAATAAAAAACAAGTTAATGGTAGGCAAATTTATAATGAAATAATGCTAATAAAAAATAAATTTAAGAACGAAAAAATGAGTGTAATAGTCGAACAAGTTTCTGCTATGCCAGGACAAGGTGTAACAAGCATGTTTAACTTTGGACAGTCATTTGGAGTTATTAAAGGCATATGTTCTGCAATGGAACTTCCCATTTTTTATGTTAGACCAGCAAAATGGAAAAAATATTTTAATTTGATTAATTCTGAAAAAGATGCAAGTAGAACAAAAGTAATAGAGATGTTTCCTGGAATTTCTAATAAGTTATCAAGAAAAAAAGATAATAATAAAGCAGATGCTATTTTAATTGCTCAGTATTTTGAAAACACAAGGGAAAACAACGATAACTAGACTATTAGAGTTTTTTGAAGTCAAATTAATGACATATT
The DNA here is from genome assembly GCA_902595635.1 of uncultured Pelagibacteraceae bacterium. GTDB lineage: Bacteria > Pseudomonadota > Alphaproteobacteria > Pelagibacterales > Pelagibacteraceae > Pelagibacter. The sequence continues at coordinate 39,751 of CACJQT010000009.1, forward strand.
TTAATGGGAAACGATTGAATGGAAGCAGATATTGCAACACAAAGCTTAGGTTTAGCAAGTAACACTGATTTTTCTTTAATTAGCTTATTTTTGCGCGCGGACATAATTGTCAAATCAGTAATCATAATATTAATTCTAAGTTCTATTTATTCATGGGCGATAATATTCGAAAAAATTAGAATGTTTAGAAAAATTAATAAAAGTGCAGAAGAATTTGAAGAGAAATTCTGGAAATCAAAATCTGCTGAAACATTTTATAACAGTCTGCCTTCAAACATTGAGGATCCTATGGCAAAATTATTTAAAAGTTCTATGCAAACAGTTATGAAAACTAGATCAAAATCAAATATATCTGAGAGACTATCTAGTGTTTTAGAAGTAAATATTGAAAAACAAATGGTGGCAGTTGAAAAGTATAATAGTTTTTTAGCAACTGTTGGATCGACAGCTCCATTTATAGGATTGTTTGGAACTGTTTGGGGAATTATGAATTCATTTCAATCGATAGCAATTTCAAGAAATACAAGCCTTGCAATAGTTGCACCTGGTATTGCAGAAGCTTTATTTGCGACAGCACTTGGATTACTAGCTGCAATTCCTGCTGTAATTGCATATAATAAATTTAACTCAGACTCTAGAAAATACTCACAAAAATTAGAAAATTTTTCAAAAAGATTCTTATCAATTATTTAAATGGGATTTAAGCTCAAAAGTTCAAAAAACGATCCAATGAGTGAAATTAACGTTACACCATTTGTTGATGTAATGTTGGTTTTACTAATTATATTCATGGTCACCGCACCATTACTTACTGTTGGAGTCCAGGTAGATTTGCCAGAAACTTCTGCTGATACACTTCCTGAGGAAAATGAACCATTAACTTTAACTATTAATTCTAAAGGTGAAATTTTTATTCAGGAAACAAAAGTTGAGTTTAATAATTTAATTGTAAAAATATTGGCAGTGTCAAATAATAGAACTGATACAAGAATATATGTTAGGGGAGATAAAGCTATTAACTATGGAAGGGTTCTTGAAATTATGGGAATACTTTCAGGGTCAGGATTTACAAAAGTTGCTTTAATATCTGAACCGAATAAAGAGAGATAAAGATTATGTATCGAGGTCTTTTAATCTCATCTGGATTTCATATTGCTGTTGTTATGGTAAGTATTTTGGCTTTACCATTTGTTGCCAAAAAACCTCTAGATATTCCACCTCTTATTTCTGTTGAACTTATTCAAATAGCTGAAAAGACAAATATTCCTTTCGCACCAAAAGCATCAAAAATAATTGAGAAGGCAAAAAAAGAAAATGAAAAGCTTTTGTCTGAACAGGCCCCTCCTAAAAAAGTAAAAAAAGATGAAAAAAAAGAAGTTCAGACAGATAAAAAAAAAAATGAAATTTCTAAAGTTGCATCAAAAAAAACACCAACCAGTGAAAATAAAATAGAAAAGTTAAAAAAAGAAAAATTAAATGCTGTACCTATGCCTGATGAAGATAAACAAAAAATTCAACCTAAAGAGGAAAAAAAGCAGAAACCTTCAAAAGAAATCAATGACGAAAATATAAAAAAAATAGTTCAAACTAAAAAACCTATTTTGGATGAAAAAAAAGTAAAACAGGTGTCTGAATTTGAAAAAAAAGAAAAATTGGATTTAAATGAAATTGCAGCTTTAATTGATAAAAAAAAAGAAAATTTAGCAGAAACAAAAAAAGAAGTTGATAAGATTTCTCAATCAACTGATGAAACTATGGACTATTCAAAGCTAACATTAAGCGAGGAAGATGCTTTAAAGGCTCAAATATTTACATGTTGGAGTGTCCCTATAGGTTTGCCATTTAGTGAAGATTTATTAGTAAGAGTTAAACTCCAATTAAAACCAGATGGAACAATTGAAAAGCTTGAAATGCTAGATCATGTAAAAATGAATACACCTGGTAAAGAAAAATTTAGAACACTAGCAGATAGTGTAAGAAGAGCTATTCAGCTGTGCAATCCATTAAAAGTTCCTACTAGTGGTTATGAAAGATGGAAAAATATGATTTTAAATTTTGATGCTCGTGATATGCTTGGAGGATAATGATTAGAATATTTAACTTAACCTTTTTAGTATTTTTATTTTTAATTACTAAAGCAAATTCTTTAATAGAAATTGATATAACAAGAGGTAATTTAGATCCTTTGCCCATTGCAGTTTCACCATTATTTCAAAGCGATATCTCAAAAAAAAATTCAATTAATGAATTAAAATTAGAAAATGTTGGTTCTGAAATTTCATCTGTAGTAGAAAATAATCTAAAAACCTCAGGTTTATTTAATCCACTTAGTAAAGAAGCATTTTTACAAAAGCCTGATATTGCACATTTAAAACCAAGATTTGAAGATTGGGCACTAATTAAAGCGCAAGCTTTAATTACAGGAAAAGTAACGATTGAGAATAAAAAATTAAAAGTTGAGTTTAGACTATGGGATATTTTAGCTGGTAGAGAAATGATGGCTTTGGCATTTACAACAGTGCCAAGTAATTGGAGAAGAGTTGGGCATATCATTTCTGATAAAGTTTATGAGAGATTAACTGGAGAAAAAGGATATTTTGATACCAGAATTATTTATGTTTCGGAAGAAGGACCAAAGACAGCAAGAGTAAAAAAATTAGCCATTATGGATCAAGATGGTTTTAATACAAAATATTTAACATTAGGAAACGAATTAGTTTTAACTCCTCGATTTAATCCGACAAGTCAGATGGTGACTTACTTATCTTATTTTAAAAATTTACCAAGAGTATATTTACTAGATATTGAAACTGGTACGCAGGAAGTAGTTGGTGATTTTCCAGGAATGACATTTGCTCCAAGATTTTCTCCAGATGGAAAGAAAATTATTATGAGTTTTGCTAAAGAGGGTAACTCAGATATTTATACTATGGATTTAGAAAATAGAATTGTTGAAAGAATAACAAATCATCCATCAATTGATACATCGCCTTCTTACTCACCTGATAATCGATTTATAACATTTAATTCTGATAGGAGTGGGTATCAACAAATTTATGTAATGAAATCTGATGGGTCAAATGTAAAAAGAATTTCATTTGGTAAAGGATTGTATGGCACACCTGTATGGTCTCCAAGAGGTGATTTAATTGCATTCACAAAACTACATAAAGGAAAATTTTATATTGGTGTTATGCGAACAGATGGTTCGGGTGAGAGATTGTTGACTGAAAATTACTATCAAGAAGCTCCTTCATGGTCTCCCAATGGAAGGGTATTAATTTTTTATAGAGAGACCAAATCTAACGATAAAGGTGAAGGGTTTAGCGCAAAACTTTGGTCTATAGATCTTACAGGATATAATGAAAGGCAGGTTCAAACAGAGACTGACGCCTCCGACCCATCTTGGTCATCTTTACTCAGTAATTAGGCCTTTTTTATTAATTTTTAATATAAATTAAGTTGATTTTTATGCTTGAAACATCTAATTAGTTGTGAAAAAGTTCTAATAAATTATTAAGGAGCATTAATGAATTTTAGCAAATCATTTAGAAATACTTTTCTAGTTATATTATTAAGTTTAATTGTATCAGCTTGTGCAACGAAAAAAACCACTACAAAAGTAGAAGGTCAAATGCAGGGTGATGTTTATACAGGCACTGATACTGTTAAATATTTAGCTGACGGTGTTCCAGACAGAGTATTTTTTGCAACAAACGAGTCTATTTTAACAACTAAATCAAGAGACACTTTAAGAAAACAAGCAAACTGGTTAAGAGAGAATTCTAGCATCAATGTTGTGGTCGAAGGTCACGCAGATGAAAGAGGAACAAGGGAATATAACTTGGCATTAGGTGAAAGAAGAGCAAATGCTGCTAAAGATTATCTGATCACTTATGGAATATCTGCAGACAGAATTTCAGTAATAAGTTATGGTAAAGAAAGACCAGTTGACTCAGGTTCAAATCCGCTTTCTTGGTCTAAGAATAGAAGATCTGTAACCGTTAAAGCTAATTAAAGCAATTTTAAATATTTAAAGACCCTAAAATTATTATAAATAATTTGAGGGTCTTTTTTTTGCCATCATTATAATTAAAGAATAATTTAATGTTTAAAAAGTTTATTAATATTTTTATTTATATAATTTCTATTTTTTTTATTACATTTAGTGTGGTTTCTGAGGAATTGAATATGAGAGAAATCTTAGAAATTATTCAAAAAGATCTTAGAACATTGGAAAGAGCAGTTTATTCAGAGTCATTTCAGAAAAAAACTGGAGCAGAAACCTCTTTGTCAAATAAAGAAACAGAGGATGCTTTGACAAGACATTTATTAAAATTATCTGAAATAGAAAAACAATTTCAAAATTTGACTAACAAATTTGAGGAAATTAATTTTAAAGTAGACAAATTATCTTCTAGACTGTCCAAAACACAAGCTGATAACCAATTAAGATTTCAAGATTTAGAAAACAATTCTAGCCTTGTTCAAAAAAATGAAATTAATGAACAAAATTTATTAACAAATGAAAATTCAGAGACAAATCTAGCCAGCAAAAAAATTATGCCAGGCACATCTCAACCTCAAGATTTAGGAACAATATCTTATAAAGATATGACAGACACAAGTGAGACACAAGCAATTAAATCTGTTGAGACAACTAAAACTATATTAACAGAAAATTTTATTAATGAGGAAAAAATTTTACCTGATGCATCTCCATTAGAACAATATGAATTTGCAACTAGCTTTTTAAAAGTTGGAGATTATAATATGGCAGAAAGAGCGTTTAGAGAATTTGTGGACACAAATCCAAATAATGATCTTTCTGGAAATGCACAATATTGGTATGCAGAGACTTTTAGAATAAGACAGCTCTATACAGATGCAGCATCTGCTTATTTAGAAGGTTATCAAAAATATCCAAAGAGTGAAAAAGCACCTATTAACCTTTTGAAGCTTGGTGTATCTTTAGTTCAAATAGGAGAGAAAGATCAGGGTTGCTTGATGATTGCTGGTGTTAAAAAACAGTATCCAAATGCTACTCAATCAGTTCTTCAAAAAGCTAAATATGAAGAGAAAAAGTTTGAGTGTAGCAAAGAAAACTCTTAATTTTTACCTAACAAAATTAAAGGATCCCCAGGTAAGAAAATTATATAGCCTATTTTCAAAGAATCTCGCATCTATGGATTTGACCAATAAAAAGATTATGGTTGGGGTATCTGGTGGAGCTGACAGCTTAGCTGTTTTATTTTTCTCTCAGTGCTACGCTTTAAAACATCATACTAAATTGTACCCTGTAATTATAGATCATAAAATAAGAAAAGAATCTACAATCGAAGCCAAAAAATTGAGGTATAAACTTAAACAAAACTTTAAAATTAATTGTAAAATTCTATCAAAAAAAATTGTTAAAATTAATAAGAATATACAGTCTTATGCAAGAGACTTAAGATATGACTTATTTTTTGAAGAGTGCAATAAACAAAAAATAGACTATCTTATATTAGGCCATCATAAAGATGATCTAATTGAAAATTTTTTTATAAGATTTCTGAGAGGCTCTGGTTTAAAAGGACTTGTTTCTTTTAACAAAAACGTAACAATTTATAATGGAATTAATGTTATTAGACCATTACTATCTATTTCAAAAAAAGATCTACTTAAAATAAATAAAAAAACTTTTGGATTTTTTATAGATGATCCCACAAATAATGATGATAAATTTTTAAGGAGTAGAATTAGAAAACTTCTAATAAATTTAGATAAAGAAGGATTAAAGTTTGATAAATTCTATTTAACTTTAAAAAATTTGTCAAAAAGTGATCAAGTAATCGAATTTTATGTTGATAAAAATATTTTAGAAAACTCAAAGTATTTTGAGAAAGATAAAAAAATAATATTAAACCAATCCTTTTTTAATAATCCTGAGGAAATTATTTTGAGAAGTATTATACAAGTAATTAAACGTATTAGTTGGAAAAAAAACTATCCAAGAGGCAAAAAGGTGAATAGCCTTATAGATTCCATAAAGTTTTCAAACAAAAACGTGAAATTGACACTTTCTGGATGTATTATCGAAAAAATTCAAGATTCAGTCATTATTTACCAAGAAAAACGATAATTTTTTTGTTAAATGATCAAATTGACACTTGTTAATTTACTAATAATTCTTAATTTAATGATCTATGAATTTTAAAAACTTAGCCATGTGGGGAATAATCGTTATTTTAACGATTGGTCTATATAATATGTTTAAAAACCCACAAGGTTCGATTTCTCAAAAAAATAAAATTATTTTCTCAGAATTCTTAACCGAAGTCGATAATGGAAGAGTAGTTAAAGTAGAGATACAAGGAAAAAATATAAAAGGGGTATTATCAAATGGAAATCAATTCACCACCTATGCTCCTGAAGACCCGAACTTAATCCAGAAATTAAGCGATAAAGGTGTAAGCATCTCAGCAAGTCCATTAGAGGAAAAAATGCCTTCATTATTAGGAATACTTCTTTCTTGGTTTCCAATGCTTTTATTGATTGCTGTTTGGATTTTCTTTATGAGACAAATGCAAGGTGGAAAAGGTGGGGCAATGGGATTTGGAAGATCAAAAGCAAAAATGATGAATGAAGTAAAAGGTAAAGTTACTTTTAATGACGTTGCTGGTGTTGAGGAAGCTAAAGAGGAAGTAGAAGAAGTAGTTGAATTTTTAAAAGACCCAAGAAAGTTTAGCAGATTAGGTGGTAAGATACCAAGAGGTTGTTTACTAGTGGGTCCCCCAGGAACTGGTAAGACTTTATTAGCAAGAGCAATTGCTGGAGAAGCTGGAGTTCCATTTTTCACTATATCTGGATCAGATTTCGTTGAAATGTTTGTTGGTGTCGGAGCTTCGAGAGTTAGAGATATGTTTGAACAAGGTAAAAAACATTCTCCGTGTATAATATTCATTGATGAGATTGATGCAGTAGGAAGAAGCAGAGGAGCAGGTCTTGGTGGAGGAAATGATGAAAGAGAGCAAACGCTTAATCAGTTATTAGTTGAGATGGATGGTTTTGATACTAATGAAGGTGTAATTATTATTGCTGCAACTAATAGACCAGATGTATTAGATCCAGCTCTTTTAAGACCAGGAAGATTTGACAGACAGGTTGTTGTCTCTAATCCAGATCTAATCGGTAGAGAGAAAATTTTAAAAGTACATGCAAAGAAAATATCAATGGCACCCGATGTTAATCTAAGAACAGTAGCTAGAGGAACACCTGGATTTTCTGGTGCAGATTTAGCAAATCTTGTAAACGAGGCAGCATTGCTAGCTGCAAGAAAAAACAAAAGAATTGTGACATATCAGGAATTTGAAGAAGCTAAAGATAAAGTAATGATGGGGTCTGAAAGAAGATCTATGGTAATGTCAGAGGAAGAGAAAAAATTAACTGCTTACCATGAAGCTGGACATGCAATTGTAACAATAAATGAAAAAGCCGCTTATCCTATACATAAAGCAACAATAATACCAAGAGGAAGAGCCTTAGGAATGGTTATGCAATTACCTGAAAGGGATGAAGTTTCTCAAACAAGAGAACAACTTCATGCACAAATGGCTATAGCAATGGGCGGAAGAGTTGCGGAAGAAATAATTTTTGGAGATGACAAAGTAACTACTGGAGCAGCAAGCGATATTGAACAGGCAACTAAAAGAGCACGAGCCATGGTTATGAGAGCTGGATTAAGTAAAGAAATGGGACCAGTTGCTTATGGTGAAAACGAAGAAGAAGTATTTTTAGGAAGGTCTGTTGCAAGACAGCAAAATATGTCTGAGGAAACAGCTAGAAAAGTTGATAGCGAAATTAGAAAATTTGTTGATATGGGTTACGAGAGAGCAAGAAAAGTATTGACTGAAAAAATTGATGATCTGCATAAACTAGCAAAAGCCTTGCTTACTTATGAAACTTTAACAGGTGCTGAAATTGAAGATTTAATAAATAAAAATATATATCCTAAGAATAAAGAAGATCTCAAAGTTGAAGATGATGATCAAAGCTCAGCACTTGGTTCAATGGGCCTAAAACCAAAGATAGTGCACTAAGCGTTAATGAATAAATATTACACTAGAGCGTGTAATTTTTATTACGGAACAACATCAAAAACATACATAAAAAAAAAAAAATCTATTCCTCTCAACGGTTACAATCATATTTCTTTTGATAAATTAGAAATCATTGACAGAAAAAAAAACAAAATAATCAATATTAAAGATATTAGTAAACTTTCAACTAAATTAAAAAAAAAAGTTTATAGAGATTTAAAAAATATAAAAAAAAAGAAAATTTTTAAACAAATAAATCTATCAGATATCCCTATTTTGATGGGCATAGTTAATTTAACTCCAGATAGTTTCTCAGATGGTGGCAAATATAATAAAAAAAATTTAGCGTTAAAACATGTAAATAACTTATTATCAAATGGCGCAAAGATAATAGACGTTGGTGGAGAGTCTACAAGACCAGGAGCAAAAGATATTAATCCTAGAAAAGAATGGGATAGAATAAAGTTTATCTTAAAAATTTTAAAAAATAAAAAAAGTTTTGTTTCATTAGATACTAGAAAAAGTTTTGTTATGAAGAATGCCTCTAAAATAAAAGTAGATCTTATAAATGATGTTTCTGGACTAAGTTATGATCCTGAGACTATAAATTATTTAAAAAAAACAAAAAAACCTTTTGTCATTCATCACATGAAAGGAACACCAAAAAATATGCAATTAAAACCATCTTACAATAATGTATTGCTTGATATTTATGATTTCTTTGAAAATAAATTAAAATATTTAAGAAACAAAGGTATTAAGCATAATAATATTATATTAGATCCAGGTATCGGATTTGGAAAAAATTTGAAACATAATATTACTCTTTTAAAGAATATTTCTATTTTTCATTCACTAGGCCTTCCTGTAATGTTGGGCTTGTCTAGAAAAAGATTTATTAAGGACATTTCAAGAGAAAATGATACTAAAGAAAGGATTGGTGGAACTGTATCTTCATGTATTCAAGCATACCTTCAAGGAGTTCAAATTCTAAGGGTTCATGATATTAAAGAAATTAATCAAGCATTTAAAGTATTTAAAAAATTACAAAACTAAAAATGATTAAAAAATATTTTGGAACAGATGGAATTAGAGGAAAAGTTAATGGATCTAAAATAAATGGAGAAATGTTTTTCAAATTTGGCTTAGCAGCGGGAACATACTTTAAAAATTTAAAAAAAAGTAAACAAACAGCAATTATTGCAAAAGACACTAGATTATCAGGTTATACGCTTGAACCAGCTTTAGTGTCTGGATTGGCATCAGCAGGAATGCATATTTATACTTTGGGACCCCTTCCAACAAATGGTTTAGCAATGCTAACAAAAAAAATGAGAGCTAATATGGGTATAATGATTACTGCATCTCATAATCCATATCACGACAATGGATTAAAGTTATTTGGACCTGATGGACTTAAATTATCTGATAGAATTGAGAAGAAAATTGAAAAACTAATAGACTCAAAGATTACTAAAAATCTATCAAAACCAATAGAATTGGGGAGAGTTAAAAGATTAGAGGATGCTAACGATAGCTATATTAAAATATTAAAACAAAATTTCCCATCCTCATTTAGTTTAAAAGGTATCAAAATTGCTTTAGACTGTGCCAACGGAGCTGGCTACAAAGCTGGTCCAGCTTTATTTAAATCATTAGGTGCTAAAGTATATGACACAGGCACATCTCCCAATGGTTTAAATATAAATCTCAAATCCGGATCTACTTACCCAAGTAAAATTTGTCAAATGACAAAAAAAAATAAAGCTCATATAGGTATTTCATTGGATGGAGATGCTGACAGAATAATTGTCTGTGATGAAAAAGGAAAGATTATTGATGGAGATAAAATTCTTGCAATGTTAGGTGAGAGATGGAAAAGAAAAAAAATTTTAAAAGGAGGTGTCATTGGTACATTAATGTCAAATTATGGTTTAGAAATTTTTTTTAAAAACAATGGAATTAAATTTTTAAGGTCAGATGTGGGAGATAGATATGTAAAAGAAAAAATGAAAAAAAATAAATTTAATTTAGGTGGGGAACAGTCTGGCCATATAATTCTTGGAAAGTTTGCAACAACTGGTGATGGTTTATTAGTTGCACTAGAAATCCTTTTTTCTTTAAGAAAAACAAAAAAAGCAAGCGAGCTTTTTAACAAATTTAAACCCACCCCTCAAATATTAGAAAATGTAGAGGTTAAAGATAAATCAATTATTAATTCGCCAAAATGCAAAAAAGCAATTAACGAAGCAAATAAAATAATTAAAAATAGAGGTAGAATTTTGGTTAGAAAATCTGGTACTGAACCAAAAATAAGAATTATGAGCGAGTCAGAGAATTCAAATTTAAATAAAATGTGTGTTAACATAATTAAAAAATCTATTCAGTAAATTGAAAATCAAATCTAAAATATTAATTATTGCAGGATCAGACTCCTCTGGAGGAGCGGGCATCCAAGCAGATATTAAATCAGTTACTTCCCTTGGCTCTTTCGCTATGACAGCAATAACAGCAGTTACAGCTCAGAATACTACTGGTGTAATGTCTATAATACCAATGCGTGGTAAAGAAATTTCTAATCAAATTGAATTTACCTCAAAAGATATCAGGCCAGATTCAGTAAAGATAGGAATGCTGCATTCTACTGAGGTTATAAATTCAGTATTAAAATCAATAAAAAAATCAAAATTAAAAAAAATAATATTAGATCCTGTCATGGTGGCTAAAGGTGGAACCAAGCTTATAGACAATAAAGCAATTTTAGTATTGAAAAAAAAACTAATAAAAAAAGTTGATTTAATAACACCAAATATTCCTGAAGCAGAAATACTAACAAAAATAAAAATTAAATCTATAAAGGATATGAAAAATGCTGCTAAAATATTATTAGATTTAGGTGCTAAGAATGTTTTAATTAAAGGTGGTCATTTAAGCTCTAAAAACTTAAAAGATATTTTTGTAAATAAAAAAGAAACTGCAATATTTGTTAATAAAAAAATTTACACAAAAAATACTCACGGAACTGGTTGTACATTATCAAGTGCAATTGCAACATATTATGGATGTGGAAAAACTCTAAAGAAATCTTGTGAGTTAGGTATTAGATATGTAAACAATGCCATTAAGACAAGACCAAACTTTGGAAAAGGAAATGGACCAATTAACCATTTAAATAGTTTTACTATAGATAAGAAATTTAGATGAATAATGTAGTTGTTGTTGGATCGCAGTGGGGAGATGAAGGAAAAGGTAAGATAGTTGATTGGTTATCAAGCCAAGCAGACGTAGTTGTAAGATTCCAAGGAGGACATAATGCTGGTCATACCTTAGTCATAGATGGTGTTACTTATAAACTGAGATTGTTACCATCTGGGATTGTCAGAAAAAATAAAATTTCTATTATAGGAAATGGAGTTGTAGTAGATCCATGGGCGTTGCTAGATGAAATCGAGGAAGCTAAATCTAAAGCTGTAGAAATCAATGAAAATAATCTGATTTTATCTGAGGCTGCCACACTAATTTTACCATTTCACAGAGAGATGGATGAAATAAGGGAAGATACTGCTGGTAAATCAAAAATTGGAACTACAAGAAGAGGAATTGGTCCAGCTTATGAAGATAAAGTTGGACGAAGATCTATAAGAGTAATGGACCTTGTATCCAAAAAAAATCTTGAAAATAGATTAGCTGTGGTTTTAGAACATCATAATGCTATCAGAAAGGGATTGGGTAAGCCAATATATGAAAAAGATAAACTAGTTGAGGACTTATTAAAAATAGCCCCAAATATATTAAAATATTCAGCTCCTGTTTGGAGAAAGATAGATCAATTTAAATCAGAAAATAAAAAAATATTATTTGAAGGAGCTCAAGGAATATTACTTGATGTGGATCATGGGACATATCCATATGTAACTTCATCTAATACAGTAGCAGCTTCAGCAGCAACAGGATCTGGATGCGGTCCAAATTCAATAAATTATGTGTTAGGAATTACAAAAGCATATACAACAAGGGTAGGTGAAGGACCTTTCCCAACAGAATTAACAGATGATATTGGTAATCATTTAGGTGAAAAGGGATATGAATTTGGAACTGTAACTAGTAGAAAAAGAAGATGTGGCTGGTTTGATGGAGTTCTAGTGAGACAAACTATAAAGATTTCAGGCATTAATGGTATAGCATTAACAAAATTAGATGTATTAGACGAACTTGATGAAATAAATCTTTGCGTAGCTTACGAACTAAATGGAAAAGAAATAGATTATTTCCCTGCTGCCGTTGAAGATCAATTAAATGTCAAACCAGTATATAAAACATTCAAAGGCTGGAAATCTAAAACCCAAGGTATTAAAAAATTTGATGATTTACCTAATAATGCAAAAATTTATGTAAAAGCTATTGAAGAGTTTATTGAGACGAAAATATCCAGTATTTCAACAAGCCCAGAGAGAAAAGATACTATTCTTTTAATAGATCCATTTAATTAATATTAGAATTAATTTAATTAACTATAAAATCCATCATATACTAGTAATATGATCAATAAATATATTCACATATTTATTATTTTTTTTGTTATTTTAATCAATCCTAAGCACGTATTCGCTGTTGATTTATCATCAACTACACCTGCAGATAATGCAACACAGATTGCAGTGAATACCGGAATAGAACTCGTGTGGCTAGCATCAGGGTCTGTATCTGCAAATAACGGAAATGTAATTTTAAAAAAAACATCAGATGACAGTACTGTTGAAACTTTTTCAACTAATGGAATGTTTTTAGCTATGAGTCTGTCTGCTCCGGCAACAGTTACAGCTACATTTTCTTTATCATCAAATTTAGATGAGGATACTGAATATTATATCCTAGTAGATAGTTCAGCATTTAATAATTTTGATGGTATTTCAAGTAAAACAGAATTAAATTTTAAAACAGTAGATAATAATAATCCCACTTTAACATCTACTTCGCCATCTGATGATACATCTAATGTTAGTGTATCATCAAATATAGTTCTTACATTTAATGAAGCTGTAGATGCCGAAAGTGGAAATATTGATATAATAAATACATCAACAGGCGAAGCGATAGAGATTGATGTAACAGGATCTTTATTATCTGGAAGTGGAACAACTGAAATTACTATTAATCCATCATCTGACTTAGAAAATGACACATCCTATCACGTAAAAATAGACTCAACAGCATTTGATGATGCAGTTGGAAACTCTTACGCTGGTATTTCAAACACAACAACTTTAAATTTTACTACTGCAAAAGGACAAATTTTTAACGATACTGTAAAAACTTTAGTAAAAAATCAAACAACAGCTTCAATTCAATCAATGACACAGTCATTAAATAGAGTAAATAGTCGATTAAATTTTATAAGACCAATTCAAAATAGCAACACTTCAAAAAATAAAATAGCATTAAATTTTAACGACCCGTATGCAAACAAATTAGTTGATGCTTTAACCGCCAACTTAATAAAATACGAAAAAAAACAGAGAAAATTTGCTTTTTGGAGTGAAGGTAATCTTTCTTTTGGTAGAATAAACAATAAAGGTAAAGACTTAGGTCAAGATCTTAGCACCAAAGGTTTTACAGTAGGATTTGATAAAAAAATTACAGATCTAAAAACTATAGGTTTAGCATTAAATCAATCTGAGCAAGAAACTCAAATTGGAAGTAATGATGCACATATGGATGCAACAGCAAAATCTTTATTAATCTATGGAAGCAACCAATTTTTTGAAAATCGATATTTCGAGGCTGCCATTGGATTTGGAGAAACAGAAATCGATATCAATAGAAAAGTATCTGGAGGAAATAATAAAGGCCTTAGAGATGGAAAACAATTATTTGGAAGCTTCACTTACTTGTACGAACCATTAGAACAAAAAGAAAATAAAAACTTAAATTACTATTCTAGGATAGATTTGGGTTATACGAAATTAGATGATTACATTGAAAGTGGTGATGGTGATTCAATTAATTACAATGATCAAAATATAAAAAGTTCGTCATTATCTTTTGGATTTAATTTTTCAAATATATTAGAGATAGATCAAGGATTTATTACACCTTTGATACAGTTTGAAATTGGTAAAAATAAAACAATAAATTCACTATCAGAAGCTTATTATGTAAATGATTCTTCAACTATTTATGCTAATGCAATATCTGATCAAAATACATCACATGCAAAGCTAACCCTTGGAATAGGGGCTACGTTGGAAGATGGTTTAAATATAAGTTTCATGGTCGATCATTATAGAAATGATAACGAAGCATTTAATACCAGTTTAACTGCAAATATTAGAAAAGAATTTTAATTAGCTTAATTAGCTGGTAGTAGATTTTTTGATTTAGCAGAGTTCAGCATATGTTTTTGAAGTTTTTCAAAAGCTTTATTTTCAATTTGTCTTATTCTTTCTCTGCTTATTTTGAATTTTTTACTTAAGTCCTCTAAAGTTATAGGATCATCTGTCAATCTTCTAGAGTAAAGAATTTCTTTTTCTCTTTCATTTAAAATTTTAATAGAATCCTGAAGAAGATCTTTTCTTTGTTCCATTTCTTCATTTTGTGCAAATTTAAGTTCTTGATCCATATCATTGTCTACAACCCAATCTTGCCATTCATCACCATCTTCTCCAATAGGTGCATTTAAAGACTGTTCTTTTCCTGATAGCCTTCTATTCATAGATACTACCTCTTGTTCACTAACATCTAATCTGTTTGCTATATCTTTTACATGTTCATCACGTAAGTCACCCTCAGTTCTAGGTGCAATTTGATTTTTTAACTTCTTCAAGTTGAAAAAAAGCTTTTTTTGAGCTGTTGTAGTTCCAATTTTTACTAAGCTCCATGATCTTAGAATGTATTCTTGAATAGAAGCTTTAATCCACCACATTGCATAAGTTGCAAGTCTAAAACCTTTTTCTGGTTCAAATTTTTTAACAGCTTGCATTAAACCTACGTTACCTTCTGAAATCATTTCATTAAGAGGCAAACCATAGCCTTTGTAACCCATCGCTATTTTAGCAACTAATCTTAAATGACTTGTAACAAGTTTTTCAGCTGATTTAACATTTCCTGTAGTTTGCCAATTTTTAGCAAGCATATATTCTTCTTCTGCATCTAGCATAGGAAACTTTTTTATCTGAGCTAGATATGCTGCTAAGCCACCTTCATTTGAAAGAGTTGGCAAATTGTATGTATTATTACTCATCGGAAGTATTTATGTAATAGAGAAATTTTTTTTTACAATCGTTTTATTTACTCAATTTTCTTAGTTTTTTTAAGATATCATTTAATTCGATTGGGATATTTGATGAAAATTCTAATCTTTCTCCTATCCTTGGATGGTCAAAACCTAACTGTTTTGCATGCAAAAATTGTCTATCTAGATTTAAAATTTTATTATTAAGATCTTCATCAATGTTTTTAAATTTCTTAAATTTCTTTTTATATTTTTTGTCTCCAAGAATATTGTTACCTTTGTATGACATATGAACTCTTATTTGATGAGTTCTCCCAGTTTCTAATTTACATTGTATAAAACTAAAAGTTGGAACTTTATCATTCTCGAAAACTTCTAATGTTTCATAATGTGTAATTGCCTTTTTACCTTTGCTAGATGAGACCTCCATCATCTGTCTGTTTTTAGAACTTCTGGTTATGAACGTTTCAATAGTTCCTTTTTGAGGTCGTAATTTCCCCCATATTAAAGTTTGATAAACTCTTGTTATAGTATGTCCAGAAAACTGAAGCGATAATTTTTCATGAGTTGAATTATTTTTTGCA
>CACJQT010000010.1 GCA_902595635.1 uncultured Pelagibacteraceae bacterium
TTAGAATTAGTATTTTCTACAGATTTATCACTTTGACCACAACTTGATAATAAAAGTAAAAAGACGAAATATAATACTATCCTACTCACTGAAACTAGATCTTAGCCTTTTTTGAGCTTTGGTTTTTATTTTAGAGTTATTATTTTCAAGACTAACTATTTGCTCAAAAAATTCTTTTGATTTTTGCATTTGATTTTTTGATAAATAATATTCTGCCATAATATAAAGACTGTGTGGTTTCCATATACTATCTGCTTTAATTAAAGGATTAAAAATAGCTAACAATTGATTTTCATCTGAAAAATCTGAATTATATAGGCCTTTTTTAAAGATTGTTAATTCTTTAAACTTTTTATCCAAACCAATATCATTAATTAAAATATCAAAATAGTTGTTAATTTCATCTTTTGAATTTATCAAATCGTTATCTAGCAAAAAATAAAAAGCTAGAGGGGAATATGTTTTGTCTTTAGCATTAATCACCTCTTTAAGATCTGGGATCACATTATATTTATTATCTGCTTCATGCCTTATTACAGCTAAGTCGTATTTATCAGCTAATTTTTCTCTTTTGCTAGATTGATATTCTTCAAAAGAAAAGTAGCCGATTAAAGCCAAAATAATTAATACTAATATCGAAATTAAAGAATTTTTATTATTTATGAAAAAGTTTTTAATTTTTTCATTACGTGTTTGGGTATTTATTATTTCAATATCTTCATCCATTAAATCATGTTCCTAAGTACATATTGTAAAATTCCACCATTTTTGTAATACTCTAATTCGTTCTTGGTATCTATTCTACTTAACATTTTAATTCTCTTGATGTCTCCAGAAACATATTTGATTTCAACATCAACTTCATCTCTAGGATCTATACCTTTTTCTAAGTCAATAATAGAAAATAGTTCTGAGCCATCTAATTTTAGATTAGTTCTATTTATTCCATCTTTAAACTGTAATGGTAGTATACCCATTCCTATAAGATTTGATCTATGAATTCTCTCAAAACTTTCTGCAAAAACAGCTTTTACACCTAAAAGTTTAGTTCCTTTGGCCGCCCAATCTCTTGAAGAACCAGTTCCATACTCTTTACCACCAATTACAACTAAATCTGTACCTCTTTTTTTATATTCAACAACCGCATCATAAACTGGCATTACTTTTTCTTCAGGGTACAACTTTGTAAAACCACCTTCAGTACCAGGAGCCATTTCATTTCTAATTCTTATATTAGCAAAAGTCCCTCTCATCATAACCTCATGATTACCTCTTCTTGCTCCATAGGAATTATAGTCTTTAGGAAGAATTTGATGTTTCATAAAATATTCTCCAGTCGGACTATCTTTTTGAATTGATCCAGCAGGTGAAATATGATCAGTGGTAATACTATCACCTAATATTAATAGTGGTCTTGCATCCTTAATTTTTTTAAATCCTTCTGGTTTATCAGGAAGATTGTCGAAAAATGGAGGTTTTTTTACATATGTTGAATTATCTTCCCAATTATAAATATTGGTTTCATCTGTTTTAATTTTTTGCCATTGTTCTGGTCCTTGGGAAACATTTGAGTATCTTTTTATAAACATTTCTGCATTTAACGAATTTCTCAATGTTTCTTCTATTTCTTTGTTAGATGGCCATATATCTTTTAAAAAAACATCTTTATCATCTTTATCTTTGCCTAACGGATCCTTATACAAATCAAATCTCATAGTTCCTGCTATTGCATAAGCAACAACTAATGGTGGAGATGCTAAGTAGTTTGCTTTTATTAGGGGTGAAATTCTTCCTTCAAAGTTTCTGTTTCCAGATAAAACTGAAACAGCATAAATATTATTATTTTTTATGGAGTCTGATATGTTGTCAGCTAATGGACCTGAATTACCAATACAAGTAGTGCATCCATAACCAACTAAATTAAATCCTAACTTATCTAAATAAATATTCAGCCCAGCTTTTTCTAAATAATCTGTAACTACTTGAGATCCAGGTGCTAAAGATGTTTTCACCCAGGGCTTAGTCATTAAACCTTTTTCAATTGCATTTTTTGCAAGTAAACCTGCTCCAATTAGTACACTTGGATTAGAGGTATTAGTACAAGAAGTGATTGCAGCAATTAAAACATCACCATCAGTTATTTTAAATTCTTCTTTTTCAACATTATAAATATTTGGTTCTTCTTTTTTAGTAACTTCTGAAAACACTTTTTTAAAATTTGATGATGCATTAGTTAGCAAAACTTTATCTTGGGGACGTTTTGGTCCTGAAATAGTCGGCACTATAGTTGACATATCTAAAGATAGAGTGTCTGTAAATTCTACATCTAAACTTGCCCAAAGTCCTTGTTCATGAGCATACTGTTTTACAATTTCAACATTTTGATCATCTCTTCCTGAGAATTTTAAATATTTTAAAGTCTCGTCATCAATTGGAAAAAAACCACAAGTTGCACCATACTCAGGTGCCATATTTGCTATGGTAGCCCTATCTGCTAAAGTCAGATTTTTTAGTCCTTCACCATAGAATTCGACAAACTTTCCCACAACTCCTTTGTCTCTTAACATTTTAACTACAGTCAAAACAAGATCAGTTGCTGTTGTACCTTCTGGCATTTTTGATTTCATTTCAAACCCAATTACTTCAGGTATTAACATCGAAATAGGTTGACCTAACATTCCAGCTTCAGCTTCAATTCCTCCTACGCCCCATCCCAAAACCGATAGGCCGTTTACCATAGTTGTGTGACTATCTGTTCCAACTAAAGTATCTGGAAATATATATTCTTCACCTTTATATTTTTCATTCCAAACAACTTTTGAAAGGTATTCCAGATTAACTTGATGACATATTCCAGTTCCCGGTGGAACTATTCTAAAATTATTGAATGCTTGTTGCCCCCATTTAAGAAAAGAATATCTTTCAGCATTCCGATTAAATTCAATATCAACATTTTCTTTTAATGAATTTTTATTTGCAAATTTATCTACTTGTACAGAGTGATCAATTACCAAATCAACCGATGATAATGGATTGATAGTGCTTGGATCTTTATTTTTTTCTTTTACAGCCTCTCTCATTGCAGCTAAATCTGCAACCGCAGGAATTCCAGTATAATCTTGAAGTAAAACTCTCGCAGGCCTATATGCAATTTCTGTATTAGAACTTTTAGATTTTAACCAATCTTTAATAGCTTCAATTTGATTTTTATTAACCGTTATATCGTCTTCAAATCTTAACAAATTCTCAAGTAAGACCTTCAATGATTTTGGAAGCTTTGATATACCTGATAAACCATTTTTCTCAGCCTCTTTCAGTGAGTAAAAATTATAACTTTTGCCGTTAACTGAAATTTTAGTTAACGAATTGAACGAGTTTTTGTCTCCTGGTTTCATATTTAATAATAAAATGTAGCTATGCAGCCTAATAAAAGCGCTGACATAACATAATTGAACCATTTAATAAATTTCTCATTTGTCGCGAATTTTCTCATAAATTTACCAATTAAAGTCCAGAATAAGATACTAAATATAGCAAAGAAAAAGGCAGAAGTTAGGAGCCAGAAAGAATAAGTAAAAAAGTTATCTCCAGATTCGATATAAGTTGATACTGCAATAATAGCAACGATTACTCCTTTAGGATTTAAGAATTGAAAAAGAAATGTTTCTATAAATTTAACAGGTTCTAATTTTTCTTTTTGATTTGATGATTTAGAAAATGAAATTCTGTAAGCCAAATAAACTAAAAATGCAGACCCTGTAAAAACTAAAATCTTTTGAATTATTGGATATAATTTAAAAATATTAATTAGCCCAAAATTGACTAAAGATAGCATTGAGGTAAAACCAAATATAACACCTAACATTAGAGGTATAGTTTTTTTTACTCCATGATTAAACCCTGAATGAGATGCAACAATATTATTTGGTCCAGGTGAGCAACTGGTAACAAAAAAAAATAAACTTAATGATAATAGTTCTGGATGCATTTAAGCAATTGGTAATCCATTCTCTGCTTCTTGAGATGGATGAACTAAAGTTACTCTACCTTCTGCATCTATAGCTCCAAGAATTAATACTTGTGATACAACTCCTGCAATATTTTTTTCTGCAAAATTACAAACACCAATTACTTGTTTTCCTTTAAGATTCTCTTCATTGTAATAATGAGTAATTTGAGCTGACGATTGTTTTATCCCTATCTTTTCTCCAAAATCAACTTCTACAACTAATGAAGGTTTTCTTGCTTTTTCATTTTTTCTTACAGAAATAATTGTTCCCAATCTAATATCGACTTTATCAAAGTCTTCATACGTAATTTGTTCTTTCATAAATTTAATATATAATGATTTGTAAATGAGTACAGAAAATAATCCTGATAAAATTTATAATAATTCGATACGAATATTGACAGATTTGATTGCTTTCAAAACTATTTCTGGAAACGACAATAATGGTCTCATTAATTATTGTGATGATATTTTAAAAAATTTAGGAGCAACTTCATTTAGAATTTTTGATGGTGATAAAAAAAGAGTTAATCTTTTTGCTTCTTTAAAATCTAAAAAAGGAAATGGTAAAAAACCTATTATCCTTTCAGGTCATACAGATGTAGTCCCGGTTTCAAAAGGCTGGTCTACTGATCCATTTATTGCAACTATAAAAAATGACAAATTATTTGGGAGAGGTTCTTGTGATATGAAAGGTTTTATTGCATGTGCTTTAGCATATGCTCCTGTATTTAAAGAAAATAATTTAGATAGAGACATTCACTTTTCATTTACATTCGATGAAGAAACTGCATGCATCGGCGCACCATTATTAATAAAAGAATTAAAAAAAAGAGATATTAAAGATGGAATTTGTATTATTGGTGAACCAACCAATATGAAAATCATTGATGCCCATAAAGGTATGAATGAATATACAGTTCACTTTGGAGGTTTAGCTGGTCATAGTTCTAAACCAAGCCAAGGTGTTAATGCAGTTGAATATGCATCGAGGTATGTAAACAAATTACTAGAAATTAGATCAAAACTAAAAGATAGAGCTCCTGAGGATTGTATATTTAATCCACCATATTCTACATTATCAGTTGGTGGAGTTTCAGGTGGTATAGCTCATAATGTTATCGCTGATAAATGTAAAGTTGAATGGGAAACTAGACCAGTGGTAAAAGAAGACGGAGATTTTGTAAATCAAATTATAGACGATTATGTTGATAAAGAACTATTGCCAGAAATGAAAAAAGTTTTTTCAGATGCTTATATTAAAAAAGAAATTATAGGCGAAGTAGTTGGATTTAATAGATTGAACGATTCCGAAGCTTGTGAATTTGTTTCTAGTATAACTGGTGACAATTCAAGAGAAGCTGTTTCATTTGGAACAGAGGCGGGACTCTTTCAAGAAGTTGGTATTAGCACTGTAGTTTGTGGGCCCGGTTCGATTGAGCAGGCTCATAAAATTGATGAATATATAGAACTTAGTGAATTAAAGAAATGTCTAGACTTTTTAAAAGGTGTAAAAGATAAATCTATAAATTAATTCCAACCACCTACAGATTTAACTTCTAGAAATTCAAGCAATCCTTCTTTACCTGCTTCCCTTCCAATTCCAGAATGTTTGAAACCTCCAAAAGGTGCATCAACTGCAATACCAGCACCATTTACATCAACCATTCCAGATCTAAGTTTTCTGGCAACTCTTTGTACCTTTTCCTTATCTTGAGTTTGAATATAGTTTGTTAATCCATAATCAGTATCATTTGCAATTTTAATTGCCTCTTCTTCAGTTTCAAATGGAATAACAGATAAAACAGGACCAAATATTTCTGTTCTTGCAATTTCCATTTCATTTTTTACATCTGCAAAAACTGTCGGTTTTACATAATAACCATCATTTAATCCGTTTGGTTTTCCAACTCCACCTGCAACTAATTTTGCTCCTTCATCTATTCCTTTTTGAATTAAACCTTGAATTTTATTGAATTGAGTTTCAGAAATTACAGGACCAATATGCTCTCCATTTTTATTTGGATCATCTACTTTAAATTCATTTGCGTATTTTCTCAGTCTTTCTATTGCTTCATTATATATTGATTTCTCAACAAGCATTCTTGTAGGGGCATTACATGATTGTCCTGAATTTCTAAAACATCTAAATGCACCTCTCTCAATTGCTTCAGCATCAGCATCTTCAAATATAATATTTGCACCTTTTCCTCCTAGCTCCAAACTTACTCTTTTAAAGTCCTTTGCAGCATTTTGAGAAATTAATGCCCCTGCTCTTGTAGAGCCGGTGAATGAAATCATATTTACATCTGGATGACTTGTTAATGCATCTCCAGTTGTTTCCCCATCTCCATTAACTAAATTAAAAACACCTTTCGGAAATTTTGCTTCATCTATTAACTCAGCTATGATCATTGCCGATAAAGGTGCTAATTCTGAAGGTTTTAAAATCATAGTACAACCAGAGGCCAATGCAGGAATGACTTTTAAAGTAACTTGATTTATTGGCCAGTTCCACGGTGTTATTAATGCACACACACCTTTAGGCTCGTATATTATTCTTTGATTTTTTGCATGATCTCCCAAAGGTTTTTCGAATTCAAATTCTTTTAGATAACGAATAAATGATTTTGTATGACTCGCACCAGTTCCTGTTTGTAATTTTGACGCAAAGTCTTTTGGCGCTCCCATCTCTTGAATAATTGCATCTGTAATATCATTCCATCTTTTTTTATATAATGAATAAAATACTTCTAATAATGACAATCTTTCATCTTTAGAGGTAAATCCCCAAGTTTTAAAAGCTTCTTTAGCTGCTAAAACTGCATCATTAATATCCTCCTTACTGCCTAAAGAAATTACTGCACAATTTTTTTCTGTTGCTGGATTTATGACCTCAATATCTTTTGGGTTTTTTGGGGGAACCCATGAACCATTAATATAAAAATTTCTCTTTTCAATCATGCGCGCAAATTATCCTTTCTTCATGATTTTGCAAATAAATTAGTTAATTCATAAACAATTGTTGCTGCAGCTAGAGAGGTTACTTCTGCATGGTCATATGCAGGCGCAACTTCAACTACATCTGCAGAAATCAAATTTAAACCTGATAAACCCCTGAGGACGTTTACAATTTCTCTTGTGGTCATTCCTGCAATTTCAGGTGTTCCTGTGCCTGGTGCAAATGCTGGATCTAATACATCAATATCAATGGACAAATATAATGCATTATCACCTACTCTATTTTTTATTCTATCAACAATTTTACCAATTCCCTCTGTTTGAAATTCATCGCAATGAATAATTTTAAATCCAAAGCTTTCATCATTTTTTATATCATCTCTGCTATAAAGTGGACCTCTTATACCTACATGCATAGAGGCGTCATCTAAAAATAAATTTTCCTCACGAGCTCTTCTAAATGGAGTACCATGCGTATATGGTGCTCCAAAGTAGGTATCCCAGGTATCTAAATGGGCATCAAAATGAACAAGTGATACAGGCCCATTATTCTTTTTATTGGCTGCTCTAAGTAAAGGCACAGCAATTGTGTGATCTCCTCCAAGGCTTATTATTCCTCCAACTTTATTTAATAAATCGGTTGCTCCTACTTCAATTTGTTTGATGGCTTCATCAATATTAAATGGATTACAAGTAATGTCACCTGCATCTGCAACTTGTTGTACTTTGAATGGTTCTACATCATAATTAGGATGATAATTAGTCCTTAAATGTCTAGATGCTTGTCTAATACTTTGTGGGCCAAATCTTGCACCTGGTCTGTAACTTGTTCCTGAATCAAATGGAACTCCAACAATAGCAACATCACAACTTTCTACATCTCTTAGCTCAGGTAATCTTGCAAATGTAGAAGGGCCCGCATATCTTGGCACTTCTGTGCCACTAACAGGCTGTATAGGTTTTTTAGACTTTGTCATTTTAGCAATAAGAATATTATTAGAATGATCCAGAAAAAAGGATAATAGAAATATATGTATTTTTTTGCAAACATCTTAGGCACTGACTCATGATCTCTATTAATATTTTTTTTTCTTTTTCTTTTATTCATTAAATAAATCCTATCACATTCATATTATATCTAATATCATCAAAATTATTAAAATGAGATATATTATATTAATATTTATATTATTTTTTAACTTTTCTTATGTAAATGCAGATGCAATATATAATTTAATTAGAATCCCAAATTTAGAAGTTCATAAAGTTGATGATGTTAATGGTATCAAATATTTGGTATCGAAAAGAGGTTTTGTAATTGGTGATACAAATAATATTAAGTGTAACGGCATAAATAACAGTGATTTGGATCGTGAATTTAATACAATTCAAAATAATCTAAGAGATTATAACTCAAATTTCTTAAGGAAAATAAATTTGAAATTTGTGGTTCTTTGCAAAAACTTAGAAATTTCAGGCATTAATACAGGAGGTATACCAGATAATAAATTCAGGACTTTAATTTTAGACTTAACATTTAACCGAAATTATTTTGAAAGAATGATCCATCATGAAATATTTCATATGATTGATAACAGTTTTCCTGAGCTTTTTAAAAAAAATAAGTGGAGCAAACTTAATAATAAAGATTTTTCTTACGCATCATGTTCTACATGTACTGATTTATTAGGTTTAGATTTAGAAATTACGAAAGGCTTTTTAACAGAATATTCAATGAGTACAGCTGAAGAAGATATGGCTGAAATTTATTCATTATTAAAAACAAACTTTAAAGAAATAGATTTATTAATTAAAAAAGATAATATTTTAACTAAGAAGAAAAATTTCTTAATTAATGGTCTTAAAGAAATAGATGAAAAGTTTATTTTTTGAATGATAAAAAAAATTAAACCATCGCTATCTGAAAAAATATTATTTATTTTTCTAATTCTGCTTATTATTTTAACTTTAGGTTCATTTTATATATTAAATAATAAATGTCTTTTTGTAAAAAAAATCGATTTAAATAACATTGAATTTAAAGATAAGCAGAATATTGCAATTATGGAAGTTGAATGCGGTAAGGTTCTAATAGAATTAGATCCTAAAATTGCACCTAAAACTGTAAATCGATTTAAGATGTTAATAAATAGAGGTTCCTATAATGGTTCAACTTTTTATCGAGTAATAGAAAATACTTTAATACAAGCTGGAGATATTGAATATGGAAATGTATCTAATCTAAATTATTCTAAAGTAGGAACTGGTAAGTCTGGTTTAGGAACAATTAAATCTGAGCTTAGTAGTAATTTTTTATTTAATGCTGGCTCCGTTGCTTTTGCTAGGAAAAATCAATTCGACACAGAAGATAGTGAATTTTTTATCACGTTAATAGATATACCAATATATCAAGGTGAATATACTCCAATTGGAAGAGTAATTGCAGGTATGGACTCTTTAAAAAAAATTAAAGCGGGAAATAAATCAACTTATGTATTAAAGCCGGATTATATTAAAAATATAAAGTTATTAGTTAACTAGAGGTTTTCCAGTAGATAATGTATGTTTAATTCTATCTTGGGTTTTACTTGTCTCAATTAATTTCATGAAAGCATCTAACTCTAATTTAAACAACTGATCTTCTGTAAGAGTTTTATCTATAGTTGTATCACCACCACTTAAAACATTTGCTAGCTCTGTTCCAACCATCATTCCATGATCTAATATAATTTTATCATTATACAGTTTTTCTAACATGCCAACCATTTTGTCTTTTAAAGATTTACCAGATAAATTAAATGTACATTCTTTAGGAGGAGTAAATTCTTTATTTTGATCCAAAATTTTTCTTGCTTCATTTAATAGACTATTTCTGCTCATTATTTTTTTATTTTCAGAGATTAAGTACTTTAGAGGTTCAGCTTCGACTGGAGAAGTTGCAGTTTTTGCATAACCAATGATATCAAAAACTTTTAAAGGCGCAAAATCTGGATCATTTTTTGCCTCTTCTGTTTGAGACCATCTCCATAACATTTCTTTACATCCTCCTCCGGCTGGAACTAAACCAACCAATGTTTCAACTAATCCAACAACAATATTTGTATGCGAAGCAACAAAGTTACTTTGAACTAAAACTTCAAAACCCCCTCCAAGTGTAAGACCTGATGGTGCTGAAACTACTGGAAATTTTGAGTATTTTAAGTGTTTGCATGTTTCTTGAAAATAACCGACAAATTTTTCTATTGATTTAAAGTCACCTTTATCTGCAAAATTCATAGTATATGTTAAATTAACACCAGCAGAAAACTGCATACTTTCATTAATAATTATCAATGGTTTGTCTGTAGCGTTTTTTAAAGAGTCCATTGAGTCGTAATCCAAAGCGTTTGCTTTAGTTGTAAATTCGACAATGTTAAATTCAGGAAATCTATAAATTTCAGCAGAATTATTTTTATCAAGTTTAAGGGCTCTTGGTTTAATTTTTCCTAAAGTTTCAATTTCAGTATATTGTTGTCTCTCACCATAAAAATTTTCATCTTTGGATTTTGATAAATTTTCTAAAAATTTATTTCCTTCAAAATTATCAATTTTTTGAAAAAAATTATTTACTCCAATTTCTTTTAACATTTCAAAAGGCCCTCTAGACCAATTGAAGCCAAGTCTCATTGCTTCATCAATGTCGTTAAACTTATCTGTAATACCTGGAACTAATGAAGAGGAATATTTTATTATTTTAGAAATTACTGACCAAGCATAATCTCCATATTTATCTCCACGATTAATTAATTTTTTTAAATCAACTCTTTCAGATTTAATATCTATTTTTTTTGAGGGAGAATATTCCCCAGTTTCAAGATTGATGGCCTCTAAAATTTTCTTACCACCCTCCTTATTCATTCTATAAAATCCACCTTTTCCTTTTCTACCAGTATATCCAGTTTCTATTAATTTTTTTACAAGTGGCATTTCTCTTGCTACAGGTTGAAATGGATCGCTTTGAGGTAATTCTTTAATAAAACTTTTTAATACATCTGCCATTAAATCAATACCAATTAGGTCATACAATCCAAATACTCCAGTTTTAGGTATACCCATTGGTCTGCCAAAGACAGCGTCAGCCTCTTCTACACTGAGTTTCATTTTAAATGCTTCTGTCATTGCAATTTGCATTGCATAAACTCCAATTCTATTACCTAAAAATCCTGGAGTGTCATTACAAATAATTGCACCTTTACCTAAGTCTATTTCACAAAAGTCTTTTAAAAGTTTAACTTTATCTAAATCACTTTCATTACTTTTTACTATTTCCAGTAAATCCATGTATCTAACAGGATTAAAAAAGTGAGTTATGCAGAAATCCTTTTTGTCTTGATCAGATAATTTTTCTGATAGAACACTTATTGGAATAGATGAAGTATTAGATGAAACAACAGATCCTTTTTTTCTATGTTTAAAAATTTTTTCATAAATATTATGTTTTATGTCTATCCTCTCTACAACAGCTTCTACAATCCAATCTGCATTCGAAACCACATCGAAGTTTTCTTCAATGTTTCCTACATGGATATTATCTAATTTTGATTTATCTATTAATAAAGGAGGTCTAGATTTTCCTATTCTCTCTTTAGCCTTTTGACTAATTTCTGTAGTTAAATCCAACAAAGTGACAGGAACATTTGCGTTACACAAATGTGCAGCTATACCGCTCCCCATTGTTCCAGAACCAATTACAACTACATTATTTATTTTCATAAAGAAGGTTTCTTATATTAAATTGAGACTGAGTAGGAAATAAAATAAATGTCATAACTACTGCTGTAAACTTGCTAATTCTTCAATATTAATATGACATCTAATAGCGTTACCATTTTCACCTATTTGCCATGGTGGAACCTCTGAATTACAAATATCACCAATTTTCCTAGGGCATCTTCCTTGAAAAGAACAGCCTTTCTCAGGGGGTTTTTCCTCTACAATATCCTCAGCTACTAATTTTGGTTTTATATCTGGATCTGGTTCCAAAACAGCACCTAATAATACTTCAGTATAAGGATGTGATGGAAATTTGTAAACATTTTGAGAAGGACCAATTTCACATAACCTTCCTTGATATAAAACTGCAACTCTATCACTAATTGCTCTAACAACAGCAAGATCATGAGAAACAAATACGTAGGTTGTTCCTAAATCTTCTTTTAGTTGTTGTAATAAGTTTAAAACAGCTGCTTGAACCGAAACATCTAAAGCTGATGTAACCTCATCACACAAAATTATATCTGGCTTAGCAGCAAATGCTCTTGCAACTGCAACTCTTTGTTTCTCACCACCTGATAATTGTCTAGGATATCTTGACATATAAAATTCTCCTAACCTTACTTTTTTTAGTAGATCGATTATATTTTTTTTTAATTCTTCTCCTGATAAATTAAAATACAACTTTAGAGGTTGAGAAAGTATTTGCTCAACTGTGTGGTTTGGATTTAATGACTCGTCTGGATTTTGAAATATAAGTTGTATTGCTCGCAGATCGTTTGGATTTCTCATTTTTAAATCAGAAGATAAAATACGATCATTTTCAAATTTAATTTGACCATCTTTTGTTTTGAGTAAGCCAGCAATTGATTTTAAGATAGTAGACTTGCCACTTCCAGACTCACCAACCAGGGCAATAGTCTCTCCTTTTTTTATATTTATATTTATATCTTTAACTGTTGGGTTTTGATCAGAAATTTTATTTAATAATTGATCAAAAAATTTCTGCTTTGCATAACTAATTGAAACATCCTTTAATTTTAAAACTTCATTTGCTTCACTATTATTTGATTTTTTTGTTATTGAAGTTTGTAAATTATTATTTTGGTTTATTAATTCTTTATAATTAAAACATCTGACATTGGTATCTAATTCTTTAATATGTTCCAGATCTGGTGAATTTTTTTTACAATTATCAGTTGCTAAGTTACATCTATCATAAAAACTGCAACCTTCATTTATGCTTCCAGGCTGAGGTTGGCTTCCTGGCATAGAAGCTGGAAGTCCAGCTAGTGAAAGTTTAGGTATCGATTTTAACAATCCATAAGTATAAGGATGAATAGGTTCCTTTAATATTTTTCTTGCTGGTCCTTCTAAAACAATTTCTCCCGCATACATTACAACTATTCTATCACTAACTTGTGCTATGGCTCCAAGGTCATGACTAACATAGATCATAGATGTTCCAGTATCTTTTGCTATAAATCTTAATAGTTCTAAAACATGCGCTTGTGTTGTAACATCTAATCCAGTAGTTGGCTCATCTAATAAAAGTAAATCTGGTTTGCCAGCTAATGCCATTGCAACAGCCACTCTTTGTTGCTGCCCTCCAGAAAGCTCGTGTGGATAACGAAAAGCCATAGTTTCTGGTGAAGGAAGTCTAACTTTATTTAGTAACTCTGAAATTTTTTTATCTCTCTCTGTTTTGTTTAGATCTGTATGTAATTTTAATGCTTCATCAATTTGGTATCCAATTTTTAAATTCGGTGTTAATGCTTGTCCTGCATTTTGAGGTATCATGGCTATTTTTCTACCTCTAATTTTTTCTAGCTGTCTACTGCTCATCTTCAATAAATCCTCAGATTTAAAGAGGCATTCACCCTTAAGAGGAAATAAGCCTTGTTTTATATAGCCCATCATAGCAAGTGCTAATGTGCTTTTTCCAGAACCCGACTCCCCTACGATCCCTACAGTCTCTCCTTTTTTTATATTAGTTGAAACATTTCTAAGTATTGAAATTTGTTTGCCCTTCTGACTGTTAAATCCAATTGATAAATTTTTAACACTTTCAATTATTTCATTCATTTAAACAGGTGCCTTGGTTGAACGATCAATTCCTAAAGCTTTTGCAAATGCATCAGCAGTTAAATTTATTCCAATAATTAACGAACTTAATCCTACTATTGGAGCAATTACAGACCAGTATGCAAACGACATCAATCCTCTAGCATTGGATATCATCAAACCCCAATCAGGTGTTGGTGGACTTACACCAAAACCTAAAAATGACAATGAGCTAAATCCTAATAACATCCAAGACCATCTCATTGCTCCTTCTACTAATATAGCATCTCTAACATTTGGAATAATTTCATTCCAAATAATAGACATGTTGCTATGACCTCTGGCTCTGGCTGAAACTATAAAGTCTTTAGCAATAACATCGTGAGTAGCAGCTCTAGCAACTCTTACTATTCCTTTACCATAAAAAAAACCTAGTGCAGGAATTAAAACCTCTGTTGATGTTCCTAAAAGAGAAACAATTAATAACATTGCAAGTATCCAAGGGATAGAAAGAAAAGCATCAACAACTCTCATTACAACATCGTCAATTTTACCTCCAACTAAACCACAAAAAATTCCAAGTAAACCTCCCCACAGAAGAGCTATAAGTGATCCAAAGAAAGTTACCGTAAGAGCTGTTCGACCTCCAAGTATTGTTCTTGTAAAAACATCTCTACCCAAGCTATCTGTTCCAAACCAATGTTCAGCCGAAGGTGCAAGTAACATGGTATTTGGGCTAATTGCTTTATAATCGTATGGTGCAATGTAGGGGCTTATTAATGCTAAGACTACATGAAATAAAACAATTGTTAAACCAATTAATCCAGAAGGCTTGGAGGCCATAGTCTTTAAAATCTCAAAAGCCTTTTCTAGCTTATTTTTTTGTTTATCTTCTGTAATTAAATTACTCTCCATTTTATTTTCTTATCTGTAAACTTTTTAATCTTGGATTTAGCATGAGTGTCATTAAATCTGCTATTAAATTTATTCCCACATAGATTGATGCCAATATTATTGCTAATGCTTGAACAACAGGTAAATCTCTATTTGATATAGACTCAATTACCAGTCTGCCTAAACCTGGATAATTAAAAACAACTTCTGTAACAACAACACCACCTAGCAACCAAGCAATTGTTAACGCCACTACATTTATTGCTGGTAATAATGCATTTGGTAATACATGTCTAAATACCATTTTCCAATATGGAACACCTTTTAAAATTGCCATTTGCACATAATCACTAGCCATTACTTGAATTACACTTGAACGTACCATTCTTGCCATGTGTGCGGTCATAATCATTGAAATTGCAACAACAGGTAAAATTATATTCGAGAGTAATTCATAAAAAGTTGCATCTGATGGTATAATCACGATGCCCGGTAGCCAACCAAGCCAAATTGCAACAATTAAAATAAGTAAAGTAGCACTAATAAACTCAGGAATAGTCATTGAAAATATTGTGATAGTTGAGATCATAATATCTGGAAGCTTGTCTCTCCAAAGAGCAGTTATTATTCCTAGTACAATTGCTAAAGGAATTCCTATAAGTATTGAAACAGAGGCTAAAACTAAGGAGTTTTTAACTCTTGGACCTAGTACTTCATTAATTGGCATTTCTCCACTTAAAGAGTAACCAAAATCACCTCGTACAACATTTGATGCCCAGTCCAAGTATCTTTCATAAGCAGGAACATCTAGACCAAGTCTTTTTATGCAAGCATCAAGAGCTGCTCCATAAGCTTCTCTTTCTAAATATGTTGTGCATGCATCACCAGGTAAAACTTCAACACCTACAAATGTAATTAATGATACTATAAATAAAGTGATGAGCCCTAGTCCAATTCTTTTTAAAATTAATAAAAGCATAAGATTAACTAGAACTTTTTAACAAAAATAAATTAAATAGAAATAAAATAAAGGCCGCTTATATGCGGCCTTTATCTAAATACTTTTAGTCAACTTTAACTTTATGCCACTGTATAGAAAAGTGATCTACAGCATCAAGGTTTTTAACTTTTGATGAAGTAACTACAAGTCTAGATACGTGATATGGGATCATTGTTCCACTTTGTTCCCATAAAGTCATTTGAGCATTTTGATATGCTTTCTTTCTTTTATTGAAATCCAACTCACTTCTAGCATCAGCTAAATTTTTATCAAAGTCAGCATTTTTGAAGTAAGACTCATTCCATTTAGCTCCACTATGATAAGCTTCGTGCAAGATTGTATCTGCTGGTCTTTGGTTCCAACGTGTCATTGAAACTGGTTTTTTCATCCATACTTCATTCCAATAGCCTTTAGATGGTACCATTTCAATATTAACTTTAATTCCAGCTTTTGCAACTTGCTGCTGAACGACTTCTGCAATTGTAGGCCAAGTTGGTTCTAAAGTTGCTGGGTAAACAGTCAATTCAATTCCATTTGGAAATCCCGCTTCTCTTAGTAAATTTTTTGCTTTACTAATATTTTGAGGACAATCCATTTGTAAACGGTATTGATCAGATGGCATTACAGGAGTATCACAAGAAACAGTTGCTGCGCCGCCCATAACTAGATCTACAAGTTCTTGTCTATCAACTGCTAACCTAAAAGCTTTTCTCACTTTAGGATTATCAAACGGAGCAGTATCGGTTCTCATTACCACACCTCTCCAGTTTCCAGTTGGAATTACAGTTGTTGTAAATTTAGAATTACTATCAAATATCTTTTTTTGATTGAAAGGAACATATCTGTTCATATCAATTTGACCTGTTAAAAGCGCTTGAATTCTTGCTTGAGCATCTGGAATCGCAATGACATGAACTTCCGCAACTCCTGGTGCACCTTCCCAATAATCTGGGTTAGCTTTTAGAATTGTAGTTCCTTCTGGATCAAATTTATCAACCATGAATGGTCCGGTACCAACTCCAGTTTGTCCAATAGTATCTCCTGATCCTTCAGGTATCATTCTTAATCTGTAGTCTGTTAATAATAACGGAAAGTCAGCAAATGAAGTTGATAACTTCATTTTAACAGTATGCTGATCAACTACCTCAATATCTTCAACTACATTTAAGCTTTTTCTTACCGGAGATCCGATATCAGGATCTTTAGCTCTCATTAGGGAATATTTTACATCTGGAGCATCAAAAGCTGACCCATCATGGAAATATATTCCTTTTCTTAAATTAAATGTCCATTCAGTTGCATCAGAATTAGCACTCCAATCTGTTGATAATGAAGGTGATGGAACACCGTTCATATCAGGTCTTACTAATCTATTTTGTGTTTTGATGACAACTTGAAATAAACGCCCTTTTGTTATGGCATCTAAGTTAGTATCTTTTCCAAATCCAAGATCATGTGATACTTTAAATACTCCACTTGATGCATTGGCAATAGAAAAAGATAATATCAGAGACATAAAAGTCGCTGAAAAAACTTTAAGTATGTATTTCATAAGTTCCCTCTTTTTCTTTAGTTATTTAAATAATTAAAAAGATAACAATTCCAGAACTAGATAACAACATGCAAAATGTAGTGATTCATCTACCAATTGAATAGATATTTTAATTAATATACACTTTTTCTAAATTATAAATGCAAAACGAATTAAACAAAGTCAGATTTTCAGTAAAACCTTTAAAATCCAATGATAAAGTTGTTGAACTTGCACGAACTGTCGGAATACACCCTCTAGCGTATCAAGAACTTCCTTACGATCCTGAGTATTCTTTTTATGCTGGAAGATTAAATCCAGAAGTGCTTTCACACGCTACTGCTGATGAAATGTATTGGAAAGTAAGACAAGAGGTGATTTTTCGTCATACTGGCGAACATCCATATGAAATATCTGGTCCCGATGCAGAAAAACTTTTACAAAAAATATTTACTAGAGATATCTCAACAGTAAAAGTAGGAAGATGTTCATACCAATTTGCTTGTTACAATGATGGAGGCATGCTTACAGATGGAGTTTTATTAAAACTTGAAGAAAATAAGTTCTGGTTTGTTCAAGCTGATGGTGATCTTTTTTCATGGTATAAAGCGCACACTGATAATCTTAATGTAAAAATTTCTGACCCAGACGTTTGGGTAAGTCAAATTCAAGGACCAAAATCTATGGATCTTTTAAAAGTTTTAAGCAAAGAAACTTTTCCTGAGAATTGGAAATATTTTGATTGGAAAGAAATAACTATACTAAATGAAAAGGTAATCATAAGTAGATCAGGTTTTAGTAATGAACTTGGTTGGGAAATTTATTTTAGAAAAAATAATAATACTGAAAAAGTTGGGGATTACATACTTGAGGAAGGAAAAAAAATGGGAATGATACTCACAGGGACCCCTGGTTTCAGATGTAAAAGAATAGAATCTGGATTATTATCAGCTGGGCAAGACTTTAACCATGAAACAAATCCATATGATGTCGGGTTAGGTAAGTATGTTGATTTAAAAAAAAAATATTTTATTGGAAAATCAGCATTGATGACTGCCGATAAAGAAAAAAGATGTTGGGGAATACGAGTAGAAAATGGAACAGGTTTAAAAGGAACTTACATAAAATTTAATAATGAAGTAATTGGAAAAATTACATCAAGTACTTGGTCTCCTTTTCAAAAATGTGGTGTTGGAATAGTTTTAATGAATTCTACAAAACATAAACCAGGATTAATAGTAGATGTTAGTTGCAATGATAATAAAATTCATAAAGGTGAAATATGTGCCTTACCAATGTATGACTTTAAAAATGAAATTGTAAGAGGTTTAAAAATCGATATTCCAACAGGTCCTTCTCCGTGGTCAGGAATAAAAAAATAATAATAGCAATTGGTGGTGGTGGATTTACACATTCGTCTGATGAAGACTTGGATGAATATGTTATAAATCAAGTTAATAAATCAAAAATCAATATCGGTTTTTTACCTACAGCTAGCAATGATAATCAAGAAAAAACCGATCTTTTTTATAAAAGATTTAAATCAAAAAAGTTTAAATTATCTCATTTTAATCTCTGTTCAAGTGTGGAAGGTTTTAATGAATGGCTGATGAACAAAGATATAATTTATGTAGGAGGTGGTAATACCTCTAACATGATTAATATTTGGAAAAGACATAATCTTATCAAAGTATTTAAAGATGCATATGAAAAAGGAATAATTCTGAGTGGAATAAGCGCAGGAGCCGTCTGTTGGTTTGATTGGATATTATCAGACTCAGTCGATAAAGAGCTAAGTCCATTAAAAGGAATAAATTTTTTAGATGGAAGTTGCACACCGCATTCTTCAGATAATAATCGACTTCAACAATTTATTACAGAGATTAAAGATGGAAATTTGCCAGATGGAATAGCAATTGATGATGGTGTAGCTGTGCTTTTTATTGACGGAGTTCCTTCTGAGGTTTATTCTTCAAGAATTAATCATGACGCTTATTATGTGACTAGACATGATAAGATAAGTTTAAAAACATATATAGAAAATTTAAATGGATAACATTAAAGCCAGCAACAAAATTTTTAGCATTGAAGACGCAAAAAAACTATCAAAGAAAAGATTACCAAAGATAGTTTACGATTTTATTGACGGTGCATCTGGAGATGAAAAGCTATCAGAAATTAATAGTTTTGCTTTAGATCAAATACGACTTGAGCCAAGAGTTCTAAGAAATGTAGAGGAAAGAAAACTAAAAAAAAATATTCTTGGATTTAGTTATGACTATCCTTTTGGTTTTGCTCCAATGGGTATGACAAATCTTTCATGGCCAGGCGCAGACTCAATGCTGGCAAAAGAGAGTGCAAGAAATAATATTCCAACCTGTGTATCGATGGCTTCCACAACTACCTTAGAAAAAATGTATGAGCTTTCAGAAGGTCATTCATGGCTTCAACTTTATATTTTTCAAGATGAGGCTTTTGTCATGGAATTACTGGATAGAGCAGAAAAAACTGGCTATGAAGTTGCTATACTTACTGTTGATGTTCCGGTTTTATCTAGGAGGACTAGAGATGATAAAAATGGATTTTCATATCCATTTAAAATTGGACCTAAACAATTTTTTGATTTTGCAACTCATCCTGTTTGGTCAATATCTACATTGCTCAATGGAATACCAAAGCCAATGAATTACGAAACTTCAAAAAGTGGAAAAGGTATTTTTAAAAGAAAAGAAAGTAGAGGGAAAACAGATTGGGAAACTTTAAAAAGAATAAGAAATAAATGGAAAGGTAAATTAATTGTAAAAGGTGTCATGTCATCTGATGATGCGGTTAAAATTAAAGAAATTGGCGCTGATGCTATTCAAGTTTCAAATCATGGAGGTAGACAATTAGATAGTGCCTCAGCAGCAATAAATATTCTACCTTTTATTAGAGAGGCAGTAGGAAATAATTTTCCAATTATTTTTGATAGTGGAATAAGAAGTGGAAGCGATATTGTAAGATCATTAGCTTTAGGAGCAGATTTTTCAATGATTGGAAGACCTGTAATGTATGCGATGGGTGCTGACGGAGCCAGTGGGCTAAGAAGAATTATAGACATAATTAAAGAAGAAACTAGCACAACACTAGGTTTGGTTGGATTAAATGATATTAATGAAGTTTCTTCTGATATAATTGAACAGAAACTTTTTATGAATACAACATACTAATATGGAAAAAAAAATAAGAGGCGGAGCATTAATTGCAAGAGCATTAAAAGATAAAGGTATTAATAAAGTTTTTACTCTATCTGGTGGGTTTTGTAATCCCGCAATTGAAGGTTTCATGGAATGTCAAATTGATGTAGTTAACTGTCCTCATGAACAAATAGCTGGACACTTAGCAGATGGACACACAAGAATTACAAGAAAACCATCTGTATGTTTAGTTGGGCCAGAAGGTTTTGCAAATGCAGTACCATCCATGATGGAAGCATGGGGAGAAAGAACACCGATAATTTATATAACTGGATCAAGTAGTTTAAAAAGACAAGGTTCTGGTGGCTTTAAAGAAATTGATGATGTTTCAATCGCTGCTCCTCTTACAAAATATAGTGCAAGCATTACAGATGGAACAAGAATTAGAGAATTTGTTGATAAAGCTTACAGAATTGCAACGAATGGATATCCTGGAGCTGTTCATCTAAGTTTACCAGTAGATATAATGTTTTCTTCATTTGAAGAAAATGTTGGACTGGAAGAAAGACCATTTTCACATAAAGCAAAGCCAGTTGCTAAAGCATGGCCAGATCCAAATGCTCTATCAAAAATACTGGAGCTAGCATGTAATGCAAAAAAACCTGTCATAATTGGAGGACATGGTGTTTGGTGGTCAAACTCAGAAAAAAATTTAGAGACTGCGGGTGAAAGTTTAAATATTCCAGTTTTTAATGTGCCATACCATCAAAAACTTTTGGGAGAAGAGGCAAATGCATATATGGGTTTAGCAGATATTCACCAATATCCACCCTCGGAATTTGCATTACATAATTCAGACTTAGTTTTGATGATTGGTGCAAGATTAGATAACCAAATGAATTTTGGTAACCCTCCTTTCATTCCAAAAACAACAACTTTAGTTTGTATTAATGGTTCCCATGAAGAAATTGAGTTTAATAGAGCTGCTGATCATAACCTTTTATGTGATCCAGGAGTATTTTTAGATACTCTATGTAATTTAAAGAAAAATAATAAATGGAATTTAGGAAATAGTTGGTTTCAAGATAATAAAAATAGAAAAAAAGATTGGGTGGATAAATCTTTAAATGATTTAAAAATTGAAGCGGATAAAGCCAAAAAAAATGGTGGAAAAATTCATCCACTACAATTAGCGTTAGATGTTCAAGACGCAATGGATGAGAAAGATTGGCTTGTAATTGATGGAGGAAATACTCATTTCTGGTCGGAGATCGCAATAAATTTAGCTGGAGCTCAAGGAAAAAAATTGGGTGGAATTTTACATCCTGGTACATTTAGTATGCTGGGTGTTGGTGTATCATTTGCATTATCTGCAAAAAATAATAATCCTAAATCGAATGTGATTTTAATTAGTGGAGATGGCGCCTTTTTATCTGGAGGAATGTCTATAGAAACTGCATTTTTTGAAAAGAAACCAATCGTTGTTGTTATTGACAATAATGGTGGCTTAGCATCAATTGGTCAACAACAAGAAAGGCTATTTGAAAGCGGAAAAAGAGTTGCAACAGATTTTAGAGATATACCTTTCCACAGTATATTTGAAGGTTTTGGGGGTCATGGAGAATTAGTAACGAAAAGAGAAGAATTGGGTCCAGCATTAAAAAGAGCTATTGCGAGCGGTAAAACTGCTTGTGTAAATGTAAAAGCTAAACCAGTATTAAGTCCAATTGTTGCTGCTGTGGCCAGCAAGAGAGAGAAATCTTCAATAGAGTAAAATGGCAAAATTTAGCTCACATTTATTGAATGGTTCTGATGGAACTCATGCAAGTAACGTCAAAGTAAAGATTTATCAAATACAATCCTTAAAATTAAAAAAGCTTTTTTTGAATACAAAGACTGATGGAAATGGTAGGATTAATCAGCATTTCAATCTTAGCAAAAAAGATTGTAAATGCGATTATGAAATGATTTGTGATATTAAAAGATACTTTAAAAAGAAAAAAATTGTGGGTGAAATAGTCGTAAAATTTAAAATGACTGATAATAAAAAAAATTATCACTTGCCAATAATAATTTCTCCTAACAGCTATACAGTTTGGTGGTCAAAATAATATATGGCTTCGTTGATACAAAGCAAAATTAGCACAAAACTAAATATGTCTAGGAGAATAAGAAGAACTCCTTACACCAAGAGAGTTGAAGAATGTGGTGTAACTGATTTTACTGTTGTAAATCATATGCTCTTACCAAAAAGATTTCAGAAATCTGTTGAGGATGATTATTGGCATTTAAATGAGCATGTTCAGCTATGGGATGTTTCTTGTCAAAGACAGGTTCAGATATCAGGTCCAGACGCTAGTTTATTGGTACAAAAAATGACGCCAAGATCTTTAAAAAATATGGAGACTGGAAAATGTTTTTATATTCCTATGATAGATGAAAATGCTGGAATGATAAATGATCCAGTGTTGTTAAAGTTAGATGATGATATGTTTTGGATTTCAATAGCGGATTCTGATGTATTGCTTTGGGCAAAAGGTATTGCAGTTGGTTTAAATCTAAATGTGAGCATAACAGAACCAGATGTATATCCTCTTGCAGTACAAGGTCCAAAGTCTGAAGATTTGATGGCATCAATATTCGGGGAAGATATTAGAAAATTAAAATTTTTTAATTTTAGAATATTTGATTTTTTAGGAACTAAACAAGTTATTGCAAGATCAGGATATAGCAAACAAGATGGATTTGAGATTTATTTTAAATGCTTTGAAGATTACTTCGACAAAAATGAAATGGGAGAAAAAATTTGGGATATAATATGGAAAGCGGGGAAAGAATTTAACATTGCTCCAGGATGCCCAAATTTAATTGACAGAATAGAAGCAGGATTAATGTCATATGGAAATGATTTTACAAAAGAAAATAATCCAATTGAATGTAACTTAGAAAAATATTGTAGTGACAAAAGCGATCATGATTTCATTGGAAAAAATGCTTTAGATAATATTAAGAAACAAGGTGTAAAACAAAAATTAAAAGGGGTATTATTTGATGGTGTAGATTGTCCTCCATGTTCAATTCCTTTTCCACTTTATTCAAAAGATAAGAAATTAATTGGTAAAATTACTTCAGGGATTTATTCTCCAAAATTCAAAAAAAATATTGGTTTATCTATGATTTTAAATGAATTTTGCAAAACAGGATCAGAAGTTTTAGTTCACACTCCTGATAATAGATTAAGAAAAGGAATTGTGTCCTCTTTACCATTTTCAAAATAATAATTAGTAGGTATAAGTATTATATGAAAAGAGCAGTTATAGCAGGATATTCAAGATCACCTTTTACAATGGCAAGAAAAGGTGAATTAATTGATGTTAAGCCTGTAAATATGTTTGCAGAAGTTGTTAAAAATCTTGTATCTAAAACTAAAGTAAATCCTGCTGATATAGAAGATATTGTTGTTGGGTGTGCTTTCCAGGTTGGAGAGCAGAGTTTTAATATTGGGAAACTCACAACATTTTTATCTGGAATGGAAATACATACGTCTGGGATGACTGTCGATAGATGGTGTGGTTCATCTATGGAAGCTATTCATGTTGCAGCAGGTAAAATAGCAATGGGTGCAGGAAAAGTTTTCGTATGTGGAGGTGTTGAAAGTATGACTAGAGTTACAACTGGCTTTGAACCAATACCTTATCCTTACACAGATAAAGAAAATCCAAATGTTTATTTTTCAATGGGAATTACTGCTGAAAATGTTGCCAAGAGATATAAAATTTCAAGAACTGAGCAACAAGAGTTTGCAATTCAAAGTCATCAAAAAGCCAATGAAGCTGAAGTTAATGGTAAATTTAAAAATGAAATCGTTGAAATCGCTGGTTGCACAAAAGATGGAAACATACGTCCAAAAAGTAATCAAGAAACTTTAGATGGTTTAAAACTTGCATTTGATCAAGAAGGAACTGTTACTGCAGCAACATCCTCACCTTTTACCGATGGAGCAGCAGCAACATTGATATGTGAAGAAAGCTATGCAAAAGAAAATGGTTTAGAGATTTTAGCTAGAATTGTTTCAACTGGAGTTAAAGGATGTGAACCAGATGTAATGGGACTTGGACCTATAGGAGCAACTAAGAAAGCATTAGAAAGAGCAAATTTATCAATTAATGATATCGATATTGTAGAGATTAATGAAGCTTTTGCTTCTCAATCAATAGCATGCTTAAAAGATCTTGGTATCGATCAAAAGAAAGCTAATTTGGATGGTGGAGCGTTAGCTCTAGGACACCCTCTAGGAGCAACAGGAGCTAGAATTACTGGCAAAGCTGCTGATTTGCTTAGACGTGAAAATAAGAAATACGCTTTATCTACTCAATGCATCGGTTTAGGTATGGGTATTGCGACTGTAATCGAGTCGGTAAATTAATTATCTATTAATTCCTCTTAAACGTTCTGATCTTCTTCTTAATAATTCAGCACTTATCAATATTAAGGTCGATAAAACAATTAAACATGTAGCAACTGCTAGAATTGTAGGACTTAATTGTTCTCTTAAACCTGTCCACATTTGAATTGGAATAGTTGTATTTTCAAGACCAGCTAAAAATAAAACGACTACAACTTCATCAAAAGAAGTTACAAAAGCAAACAAACCT
Organism: uncultured Pelagibacteraceae bacterium; assembly: GCA_902595635.1. Lineage (GTDB taxonomy): Bacteria > Pseudomonadota > Alphaproteobacteria > Pelagibacterales > Pelagibacteraceae > Pelagibacter. The sequence continues at coordinate 25,043 of CACJQT010000010.1, forward strand.
CCTGATATTACTCCAGGTAAAATCAACGGAAGTGTTACTTTCATAAATGTATTTACTGGGTTACTACCTAAACTAGCTGCCGCTCTTGTTACACTATGATCGAAACCTGATAATGTTGCAGTAACAGTAATTACAACAAAAGGTGTTCCCAAAATTATATGAGCTAAAACTATTCCTGTATGAGTTGCCGCTAAACCTGCTTTTGCCATAAAAAAGAATATTGCAACACCTGATATAATAAGTGGAACTATCATTGGTGAAATCAAAGTTGCCATTATTATTCCTTTAAAGGGCATGTGTCTGCTGCTCAATCCTAATGCAGCAACCGTTCCTAAAATTACTGACCCTAAGGTTGCAAATATAGCAATAATAAAACTATTCTTTGCAGCAAGACCCCATGGGTTCTTTGTACCGTAAACCATATCTTTGTACCATCTTAATGAAAAAGCATCTGGGTCTAAATTCTTCATTCCTTCTGAAAAAACAAGAAACTCTTCTGCATTAAATGATAATGGAAATATTACAAACAAAGGTGCTATTAAAAAAATAAAAACAAAAGTACATATGGCAATGTAAAAGTAGTGCCAAATTCTATATCTAGTTTCTGTATACTTTGGTAATGCCATACTAACCTAACTTAATATTATCAACTCCAACTAATTTATTATAAAGCCAATAGATAACCAAAACTCCTCCAAGCAACATAAGCCCCATCGCTGAAGCAAAACTCCAATCTAAAGTAGTTTTCATATGATATGCAATTTGGTTACTAATTAAGGTTCCTGATGCTCCCCCAACTAAAGCGGGTGTGATGTAGTATCCAATTGCTAAAATAAAAACTAAAAGACACCCTGCCCCGATACCTGGTATGGTTAATGGAAAATATACCTTCCAAAAAGCCACAAATGGTGTTCCGCCAAGAGATTTACCTGCTCTCATTAAACTTGGCGAGATAGTTTTCATCACACTGTAAAGTGGTAAAACCATAAATGGTAATAGAATTTGTGTCATAGCAACATAAGTTCCGACTTTGTTGTACATCATTTCTGGCCTATTATCGTCTGACACAAGGCCAATCAATACAAAGAAATCATTAACTACTCCTTGCTGTTGAAGCAAAATCATCCAGCTAGCTGTTCTAACTAATAACGACGTCCAAAACGGAAGAAGAACACAAATCATTAATAAATTACTATACTTCATTGGAAGTGTTGCTAGTAAATGGGCTATTGGGTAACCCATCAAGAAACAGAATACAGTAACAAAGAAAGCAACCTCTACAGTTCTCAACCATAAAATTCTATGTATTCTTCTATCTTCACTAACTTGAGTAATTTTGTTATCTTCATTTAAATACATATCCATAGCTTTTAAATATTTAGCTGAAGTGTAAGGAGGTGCAGTCCTTTTAATAGCTTGCCAATATTCTACATTTCTCCATCTCTTATGAACTTTCATTATTTGTTCTTTAATACTTTGTGTCTCGTCAATTTTATTTCTTTTTACCTGTCTGAATAATTTTTTTGTGATGGTGTTGAATCCATTTTTTTCTTTATTAAGTCTTTGAGCTAGTTTTCCATGTTCTTTTTTTTCTACAAGAATTTTAAAATCAGATAAAAATGAAGCAAATACTTCTTCAGATGGAAGTTCTTTACCGTCCCATGTCTCCATAGACTTAAATGTTTTTGGAAGCATGTTTGTAATCATTTTATCGTCAATACTTCTTGTAAACATTTCTCCGATTGGAAAAATATAAGTAATGATCAAAAAAAGTAGTAATGGCGCAACAAGTAAAAATGCTTTAATTTTGTTTTTTCTTTCAGCTTTTTTTAAACTTATCTCTAAAGGAATTCCGTCAGTTGTAAGTATTTGTTTTGTTTCGTTGCTCATAAATAAAAAGGGCGACTTAAAAAAGTCGCCCTATATATATTATATTATTCTAGTCTTTTATACTCTTTTATAGACCAGCTTTCATAGCTTCCCACTTCTCACCAAGTTCTGTACCGTTATCAGCCCAGAAAAATGGATCAACTAAAAAGTATTTTTTAGTGTTTGAAGGAGCAGTTGGCATTTGTGGCATCATTTCAGTTTTACCATCTTTGTACCAAGGCTCATTAGCTTTGATAATTTCTAAAGATGATAATCTGTATGGAGCATATGCAATATATTTAGCACTTCCAGCTAACATTTCAGTGTTAGTCATCATTGCTAAAGCTTTTTTAGCATTTGCTTCATCTGGTCCACCTTTAACAAGTGCGAAATATTCATAGTCAAGACCTTGTCCATCCCATACTTGTTTAATTGGAGCACCTTCACCGATTTCAGCATTAAAGAATCTTCCATTCCAACCAGTTGCCATAACAACTTCACCAGATACTAATAATTCTGGTGGTTGAGCACCTGCAGACCAGAATACACATCCACCATTTGGATCTGTACAAAGCTCTTTAATTTTATTCATAGCTCTATTAACACCAGCTTCAGTTTCTAGTAATTTGTAGATCTCTGATCCACCTTTACCCATATAAACACCGTCACCAGCTAATGCTATTTCTAGGTTTGTTAGAGCAGATTTGTAAATAGCTCTTTTTCCTGGAAATTTTTTAGTGTTAAAGAAATCTTTTATAGTCGATGGTGTGCCGTCAACATTGTTTACGTTGTAAGCATAGTTCCAAGAATATAAAATGTTTCCTACAGCACATTTACTCGGCATTGGAGCAAAGAAATCTTCACTTGCAGGAGTTCCATCTGGAGCTGCAGGGAAGTCTTTGTCAAAATCGAATTCGACAAAAATTCCTTCGTCACATCCGTTGATAGTATCAAATGCGAATACATCGATAATATCCCAAGTAATTGCACCTGCTTCTTTTTGAGCTTTAATCTCAGATAATCCACCTGAATAGTCTACCCAGTTGATATCAACACCAAGAGCTTTTGCAGTTGGATCACCATACCCTAGCTTTTGAGACTCTGTATAAGCTCCACCCCAAGATGCTACTGTAACCGCAAACGCAGATGAAGTTATTGAAAGAGCAAAAGAAAGAGCAAGTAATAATTTACTTAATTTTTTCATTTATCCTCCGTTTAAACGTTTAATATAAATTAATTTATATAAGCGAAGTACAACAAAAACGATATTCAGAGTCAACAGGCCATTTTGTTATAGGAATACTGGGATATTTAAGAAATCATTTAGGATCTAGAGCTCTTGCGTCTTGACTGTTCCATCCTATTTTAATCTCATTACCTAATTTTAAATCTAACTCGTTTGAACTATTTGGAACTTTTAAAATAAATTCTTTATTACCTAAAAGATCTAATCTTACTCTAGTGTGATCACCATGGTAAATAACTTCTTCGATTTTTCCCGTTTGATTATTATCCATTTTATCTTTTGGATTTATCAATGCCCTCTCAGGTCTTATTGAAACTGTAGTTTTATCACCTTTGGAAGTTACTGAAACTGGATTAGCTAAAATTTCTCCATTTTGTAGTTTAACTTTACAAACATCTTTTGAAATGTCAGTTACTTCTCCTCCAAATGTATTATTTTCACCTATAAACTCTGCAACGAAAGAATTAACTGGTTCTTCGTACAATTTATCAGGACTTGATAATTGTTGAACTTTACCATCATTAAAAACTGCGATCCTATTTGACATTGTTAATGCTTCTCCTTGATCGTGTGTAACGTAAACTACAGTAACACCAATATTTTCATGAATATGTTTAATTTCGTACTGCATACTTTCTCTTAAGTTTTTATCTAAAGCTCCAAGAGGTTCATCCATTAGAACTACTGCTGGATCAAATACTAGAGCTCTTGCAACAGCTACCCTTTGTTGCTGACCACCAGATAATTGCGCTGGCATTCTACTTTCAAATCCTGATAAAGAAACCATTGATAAAGCTTTATCTACTTTTTTATCAATCTCATCTTTTTGAACTTTTCTAACTCTTAAAGGAAATGCTAAATTTTCATAAACTGTCATATGAGGAAACAATGCATAATTTTGAAAAACCATTCCAATTCCTCTTTTGTGCGGTGGAATATTTGAAATAGGATTGGAATCTAAATAGATTTCACCATTGGTTGGTGTTTCAAATCCAGCCAACATCATCAGACAAGTTGTTTTTCCTGAACCAGATGGACCAAGCATAGTAATGAACTCGCCCTCTGAAATATTAAGATTTAAATCTTTTACTACTAAGACTTTACCATCGTAACTTTTGTCAACTTTATCGAACTTAACGAATTCTGTATTTTTAGGCATCTAGTGTTTAAAACATTTAAGAAGTTAATTATCAATAGCTAATAGTTCTTAATATGTAGCTCTTTTGGAAATTTACAGAATAATTCACAACCTTTGTCGGTAACTCGGATTGCTTCAGATGCTTCTACTCCCCAATCACCAAACTGCATTACTGCAATCATATGAAAACAAACATTTGGTTCAAGTACTGTCATATCGCCTTTATAAATATTTAAAGTATGCTCTCCCCAATCTGGTGGATATCCAATACCTATTGAGTAACCCGTTCTTGATTTCTTCTCGATACCATATTTATCTAAAATTTTCCAAAAGGCTTGGGCAACATCATTTGCTGTGTTTCCGGGTTTTGTAGCATTAATTCCAGCTTGTAAAGCTTCTATAGTTTTATTCATTGTATCTATTTTTAATTGATCAGGTTTACCTAATAAAATTGTTCGAGCCATAGGTGCGTGATATCTTTTATAAACACCTGAAAGTTCAATTATAGTTGCTTCACCTTCAATAAATTTATCTTGGGTTGCTGTTAAATGTGAAGCAGATGTACCTTTTCCAGTTGGAAGAAGCGTTGCGATACTAGAATATTCACCTCCAAATTCTTCTGTACCATAAAATAAAGACTTTTGAATTTCTCCAACAGCATCGCATTGTCTTGTACCAGGTTTAATTACTTCCATTGCAGTTTGCATTCCTTTTTGAGAAATTAAAGCAGCAGACTTCATATAATTTATCTCTGCATTAGATTTAATTAATCTAGCCCAATTAACTAGTCGATCAGAATCGATAATGTTTGCATTTGGTAACCCCTGTTTAATCTTTTCATAACAAAAAGCTGTAAAATAATGAGCATCCATTTCAACTCCAATAGACAGTTTATCCCATTTTTTTTCTTTAATTACTTTGGTCAAGTAATCATAGGGATGTTTTGGCCAAGTATGAATATAACTCTCATCATAAACAATAATATTGTCTTTATTTAAATAGGTCTTTATGTACGCCCCACCTGCATCCTGATCTCTAACAAAGCAAATTGGCTCTTTTGAATCAACGTGCACTAATACACATTGTGCATAATAAAAAGACCAAGCATCGTAGCCTGTAAGATAATTCATATTATTTGTGTCGTGAGAAATGATTAAATCAATTTTTTTCTCTCTCATCAGAGATTGAACTTTTAATAGTCTTTGTTTGTATTCTTCTTTTGAAAAGGACATTAATTAATCAAACAGTCTTCCAAATCCTTTTACAGATTTATTTTCACCTATGTTTTCTAAAGATTCCCAGATTAAAGCCTGATTGCTTGAAAGAACTGGTATTCCAAGTTTATCTTCTAATTTTTGTATTAGAGGAAGAACTGGTAAAGCGGTGCAAGATACAAATAAAGCATCTGCCTCACTTACATCTAAATTTATTAGCACATCAAACAGATAATTTTGATCTACTTTACCAATCTCCATGTCAGAATGAATATCAAAGTATGAATTTGAGGTGATTTCAAAACCAGATGATTTAAAATAATCAACAACATCATTGTTAACATTTTTACTATAAGGTGTGAATATAGAAAGTTTTTTAATATTTAATTTTTTCAATGCTTTCAAAGCTGCTGTACTTGGTGTTGAAAGTTTTGCCTCAGGTTTTGCTGCTTGTATTTTATTTTTAATATTATCGTACCCTGCTGCAATAGTTCCTGATGTGCAAGCATATACAACACAGTCTAATTTTTGCTCTGGCAAGATATCTCTTGTTACTTGAGTAATATTCTCTGACATTTTGATCAAATTCTCTTTGGTTAAGGGATTATAACATTCTATTCTATTTACAAAAAAATCTATTTTTTTATCTTTAATTACACTTATAAAATCTTTTTCAATCACTAGATCGGTTGCTAAAGCGATAAGTCCAATACGTGGATTTTGGTTATTTTCAAACTTTGGTTCTATTTTTTGTGATTTCATAAATACAATATACCACCACATATTGATTAATCATTAAAATTTAAAAACTGTATCTAATTTCTTGAATGGTTATAGTAAATAAACGTATAATAAGAAAAATTAATTTTGAAATATAAATGCTCGATAAAAAAAAATTTTATATCAATGGCAAATGGGTTGAGCCAGTAAACAAGAATGAATGTGAAGTTATCAATCCATCAACAGAGGAAGTTTGTGCAATTATAAGTCTTGGAAGTTCTGATGATACAAATGCTGCAGTCAAAGCAGCAAAATCTGCATTTGAGACTTGGAAAGAAACTTCAAAAGAAGAAAGGTTAAATTTATTAGAAAAATTATTAAAAATTTATAATTCTAGATGGGATGATATGACTGATGCTATTACTACAGAGCTTGGTTGTCCTAAAGATTGGTGTTCAGCTAATCAAACATCTTCTGGCGCAGGTCATATCGAAGACTTTATAAAAAGATTAAAAGAATTCGAATTCGAACCAGGTTTTGATAAAGGATCTACTAATCATATTGTATATGAGCCAATTGGAGTTTGCGGATTAATTACACCTTGGAATTGGCCTATAAATCAAATTGCTTTAAAAGTAATTCCAGCTTTTGCTACTGGGTGTACAATGGTACTTAAACCATCTGAAATTGCACCATTGTCAGGAATGCTATTTGCAGAGATGATAGATGAGGCTGGATTTCCAGCTGGAGTATTTAATTTGGTAAATGGTGATGGACCTGGTGTTGGAACTGACCTGTCAGGACATCCTGATGTTGATATGGTCTCATTTACAGGATCTACTAGAGCTGGAAAATTAATTACAAAGAATGCTGCTGAAACTATAAAAAGAGTTTGTCTTGAACTTGGTGGTAAAGGTGGAAATATTGTTTTTGCTGATGCATATCCTGATGCAGTCAGAGATGGTATTAGAAACGTAATGAGTAATTCAGGTCAATCCTGTGATGCCCCAACTAGAATGCTTGTTGAAAAATCAATTTATAAAAGAGCTGTTGAAGAAGCTGCAGATGAAGCAAATAAAATTAAAGTTGATCTTGCTTCAAAAGCTGGTGACCATATTGGGCCTGTAATTTCAAAAACTCAATTTGATAAAATTCAAAGTTTAATAAATAGTGGAATTGAAGAAGGTGCTACTTTAGTAGCAGGTGGTCCTGACAAACCTGAAGATCTAAAGAAAGGTTATTTTATTAAACCAACAGTATTCACTGATGTTAATAATAATATGAGAATTGCTAAAGAGGAAATATTTGGACCAGTATTGTCGATTATTCCTTTTGAAAATGAAGAGGAAGCTATCCAAATTACAAATGATACAGAATATGGATTAGGAAACTATTTACAAACAGAGGATAATGAAAAGGCAAAAAGAGTCTCAAAAAAATTAAGGTCCGGAATTGTGTATGTAAATCATAAAGCAGCTGACTCTGGGACTCCTTTTGGTGGGTATAGACAATCTGGAAATGGACGTGAAGGTGGAACCTGGGGATTGCATGAATATCTAGAGGTAAAAACTATTACTGAATGGAAAAATTAAAATGCTTGGTTATGTAATGGTAGGAACCAATAACTTAGAAAAAGCAATAATTTTTTATGATGAAGTCTTAAAAGTTTTAAATCTAGAAAGAAATTATAAAGATGAAGTTTGCGCTGGTTACACAGAAAAAAATGGCGATGGAACTATAGAGTTTTATGTGACCAAACCTGTCAATATGAAAGAGGCAACTAATGGAAATGGAACGCAAGTTTCATTTATTACATCATCTAGAGATATAGTTGATAAGTTTCATGAGATTGGACTTAAGGCAGGTGGAAAAAGTGAAGGAGCTGGAGGTGAAAGACCAGAAGGTTCTGGAGTTTACTATTCTTATATTCGAGATCTTGATAATAATAAAATTTGTGCTTTCACAAACAATTAATGTCTTACAATTTAATTCAAGAAAAAATCAATGAAGGAAAAATTATTTTACTTGATGGAGGTATAGGTGCTGAGCTTGAAAAAAAAGGAGCTAAAATGGATCAAAACCTCTGGTGTGGAAAATGTTCGGTAGATAGCCCAGAATTTCTAAAAGAAGTTCATGAAAATTATATTGATGCAGGTGCTGATGTTATTACAACAAATACTTATGCTACAACTCCAATTTCTCTTAGAAAACACGGATATGAAGACTCAATTGAATTATTTAATAAACAAGCAGTTCAAATTGCAAAACAAGCAATTAATAATTCAAAAAAGAACATCTGTTTAGCAGGAAGTGTTTCGAGTTATGGAAGTTTTCTTAAACTTGGAACAAAGAACATGAAGCCATGTTTTAATGAACATATTAAAATTTTATCAAATGAGGGTGTTGATTTAATAATTTTAGAAGCAATGACATCTCAAGCAGAAATCGTGGAGACTATGCTTGAGTGTTCTTCAAATATAAAGTTACCTGTTTGGCTTTCTATCTCCTGTGTAATAGATCAGAATACAAAAAATATTACACTTGGTTATGATGATGTGAAGAATAAAACTGAAATTTACGAGGATTTAGAAGTATCGTTGAAAAATTTTAGTAAATTACATAAGGGGCCAATTTTAATTGCTCACTCAGATATTAAAACAACGAGTGCAGCTTTAGATACTGCATTAAAAAATTATAATGGAGTTATTGGTGCTTACCCTAATAAAGGCTATTACGAAAAACCAAATTGGAAGTTTGTAGATAATTTTTCACCCAATGATTATTTGGAAGTTGCAAAAAAATGGGTTAGCAAAGGTGTAAAAATTGTTGGTGGTTGTTGTGGTATAGGAGTTGAAGAGATAAAAGCTATTTCAATTTTGAAGTAATAATATATTGTAAAATTATGAAAACTTTTATTGGTGGTATTGGTTGTTTTTGGGACGAAACTAAATACGATGGTATAAAAGGAATATTATCTACAGAATGTGGTTACTGCGGAGGTGATGATCCTAATGTTACTTACAAAGCAGTTTGTGGTGGAGATACAGGTCACATAGAAGTAGTTAAAGTTCAATATGATGAAAATATTTTAAGCTATGAAGATATGGTCAGATTATTTTTTAAACTCCATGACTCAACTCAAAAAAATAGACAAGGAACTTATGTAGGAATTCAATATCGGTCTGAGATATTTTATAATAATGATAATGAAAAAAATACAGCAGAGAAAATTTTAAAAGAAATGAATGAGAAATTAGATGGAAAAGTTACTACAAAGATTTCCAAAGAAAAAAACTATTGTAAAGCAGAAGGCTATCATCAAAATTACGAGAAAAATAAATCTCTTAAGTTTGGATAAAAAATACTAATTTGAAAAAAATTATTTCAGAAAAAAATCCAGAATTAGTTACAAGAAAAGATAATAAAGCTCAATGGAATCTCCCAAATAAAAGGAGGTTGGGTTTTAGAAATTTATATAAAATTAATAGATATGGAATATACCTTAGATCAGATTTTGTTTTAAAATTAAAAAAAAAAATTAATAAGAAAATTGGTAAATTATCTTCTGTAAAAAAGGTTACTAAAAATAAAGCTTTTTGCTCTTTAATAGTTGGTAAAGATCAGGATATTTTATTCGAGCAGTATGCAAAGGACTTTTCTACAAATCAGCCACAAACAATTATGTCAATTACAAAAATGTTTATACATTTATTTGTGGGAGAGCTGATAGACAGAAAACTAATAAACTTAAATAAGAAAATTTCATTTTACTTGCCAAAAATTGGCAGTGGTTATGCAAATGCAAAAGTAAAAGACGTTTTAGACATGAACATTGTAAATCTATATAGCGAAGATTATACAAAAGCTTATTCGTCTTCATTTTTACATGAGCCTGTGGGAGGATGGAGATTGCCTATTAAAGGTAAAAACATTCAAAGCCAGGAACAATATTTAAATTCAATTAAATCTTTAAAAAGCAGAGATTTAAAAAATTATACCGATCTGGCGCATTATAAATCAGCTAATACCGATGTTATTGGGTTAATTGTAGAAAAAGTAAGTAAAAAAAGTTTAAGACAATGGTTGTTGGAAACAGTTGAAGCAACAGGATTTGAAGAAGGATTGTATATAGGCACTGATAGATTTGGAACACCGTGGATGTCTGGAGGTGGAAGTTTAATTACAAGAGATTTTTTAAGAATGGGTTTACTTTTTTCTAGGTTTGGAAAAGGTATAAATGGAAAAAATATTGGTTCTAAAACTTTTTTGAGTAAAACTATTAATAGTGAGGGACCCAAATACATTCAATTATCTAAAGATAAATTTGTCTGTTATGTTAATTCTTTGATGAAATGTGGTAACTGGATTGGTCACTCTGGGTATGGGGGCCAATTTTTAGGAATAAATTTGAAAACAAAAGTCGTTGCTGCTTTTTTTTCAGTCTTAGAGACTAAATCTGCAACAAATGAAAAATATAAAAAAGATATGGTAAATATGATAGACCAAATAATTAGTAAAGATTACTAAATTAAGAAAATTTAGTTATTAATGATTTTAAATGTTTATCTGTGACGCCACAACACCCCCCAATAATTTTTACCTGATCGTCTATTAACTCAGAACACTTATCAACAAATTCAATTTCATTTTCAGTTATTAATGCCTGCATAGTACTAGTGTCAAATTTATGAATCTCTGGATAGAACATAATTGGCCCATTCCAATTTGATTTTAAAACTTTCATTCCCTCTTTTGTATCAATAAACCAACTATGCATTATGCCATAAACATCTCCACCGATAGATTTGAGTGAATTAATTATTTCAGCAAAATTAATAATTTTATCTTCAGGAAGGAATTTTGGCTCATCAGGATATTTTAAAGGGTCATATATAATAGATCTCTCTTTTTCTGCTCTAAAATTTCTACCTACTACGGTTTCATCAAATTTACTTATGCAGCAACTTAATCCAACCCAGACAGGCAAACCTGTTTCTAAAGCGGAATTTAACAAAATTTTAGCGTGATCAATATCTAAAAGCATTTCAAGAATAAGCACTTCGACTCCCTCTTCTTTTAATACCTTCGCTTGTTCTTTATAATTTTTTTCTTCTTTTGCAAATGATGGTACAAATTTTGTGTCAGGTCTAAATTCATTTTCAGCCAAAGCTAAATATGTTGACATACTTCCAGCAATTTTAATTTTTTTTCCAGAATTTTTGACTGCTTGTCTTGCTAACTTAACTGTATCAATGTTAATTTTTATAGTCTGATCTCCTAAATTTGAAGGCTCAAGACAATGTCTTGCAGTTCCAAAAGTATTGGTTGTTATCATATCACATCCAGCCTTTATATGACTTTCGTGTACTTTGATTACTATTTCTGGTGAGAAAACATTTGCTAAACCAGAAAAAGCTGGTCCCATTTTTCCACCAAGTCTCTGAATTTCTGAACCTGTTCCACCATCTAAGAAGACTTTTTTTTTTGATTTCAATAATTCATTAATATCCATTATGCTAATTTCTTCTCTGACTTTGGAACATATACAACTTCAATTACACCACCAAGAATTATCAGAATACTTCCCAGGGTTTCTCTCCAACCAAAAGGTTCATTTGTTAAAATACTAGCACTAATAACACCAACAATTATTTCAGCTAAAAATAAAATAGATGATAAACCTGCTCCTAATTTACTTGGAGCCCAAAAGATTATTACCCCTGTAGGAATAAAATAAAATATCGAAATAAGTAATAAAAAAGTGGACATTGACATGATAACCTCCACTGATGGAACTGGTCCTAAATAATCTACTAAGAATAAGCCAATAGGTATACTGGCTAAACCTCCATAAAAAAAGAATGTGAATATAATTGGAAAGACGCCATCAGTTTTAATTATTTCCATTCTAATTAAACCAGCACCAAATAGTGCACCTCCAGCAAGGGCCAACCAATCCCCTGCATTTTGAGGTAACGGAATTATATTCTCTTGACTGAATACAATCCATAAACCTCCTAATGCTAAACCTAATGTGATTACCCTCTTCCAACCAAATTTCTTTTTTAAAAATATAATTTCAAATATTGTTGTCCAAACAGGTATCATGTAAAACATGATTAATGCTTTAACTACATCAGTAAGAAGAAAGCTAAGAGCATAACAAACAAATCCACTTCCAACAAAAAAACCAGTGAGAGGAAATTCCAATCCAATAGACTTTCCTTTTATAACTCTCCAAATTGCGACTGGTGATAATATTAATATTCCAACTGCCATTTGAGATATTGTTCCCCAGCCACCAGTCAAACCTCCATCTTCTAGTATTCTTTGAGGTAACCAATAAATTCCCCATGAACCAGCGGCAATAGCTAATGCAAATGAAATTTTAAAATGATGAGGGTGTCTGGTCATTATTATTGCATTAATTTTGGTTTAAATTTTGAAAAGTTAAAAATTTCTTCATAAGAATTGGCAAAGTTAATTACTTTATTATCTTCTTTAACATTTGCTATAATCTGCATTCCCATTGGTAGCCCTTTATTATTAAAACCTACTGGAATAGATATAGTTGGCAAACCAAGCAAACTTGATAATGTATAGACTTCCATATATCTATGATAAGTGTCAATTTTATTATTATTGATAAATTCAGGATTATTTAGGTTCTTTTCAAACGGAAATAATTGAGCCGAAGGTAATGCTAAAAAATCATAATGTTTAAATAGGTTTTGAATTTTATCAATATATTTATTTCTAATTTCTATTGCTTTTAAAACATCGTTTGTTTCAATGCTTTTCCCTTTTTCATATTCCCAATATGCTTGAGAAGGTAATTCATTTAAATTTTTTAAATTATATAACAAAAAGTTTTCATACAAAAATTTGGCTCTTAATATTGTCCAAGAATACCACAATTCTTCTGAATTAATTTCAGTTTTTAAATCTTCAATATTTAAATTATTTGACTGTAATTTTTTTAAAATATTTTCACATAAGTCGATGATTCCATCTTCATACTTATATTGTTCGTTTAGATCAATGCACCATCCAATTTTTAAATCTGAAAGTTTTTTAATATTTATATCTTCAAGATCGAAAGATAATTTATCCTTTACATTCTTCCCTTTTATATAGTTAAATAAAAATTCCATGTCATTGGGAGTCCTAGCAAAACATCCAGTTGTAGATATTAAAGGAAAATCTTTTAAATTTTTAATTTCAAATCTATCTTCTGCAATCGCACCAGGTGTTGGTCTTAATCCATAAATATTTGCAAATGCTGCTGGGTTTCTACAAGATCCCATCATATCTGTGCCATCTGCAAAAGGAATTAAATTTGCTGCAACAGCTGCTGCTGCACCACCAGAAGACCCTCCCGCTGACTTACTATGATCATAAACATTTGAAGTTGCTCCATAAACTCTGTTAGTAGTATGACATCCAACAGCAAATTCAGAGAGATTTGTTTTACCAATTAAAATTGTGTTTTTTCTATAATTATCTACTAATAAAGAGTCCTGTTTTGGTATATTTTTTAATAACTCTTTATATCCATAGCATGTTACCTCATTTTTAATATCAAATAATTCTTTAACAGCAATTGGAAGTCCATAAATATCATCTTTATCATTATCACTATTAAAATTTTCATCTTTTAATTTTGCTTCTTCAGTAATTTTTGTTTCATCTATATGTGAAATAATAGCATTTAATTTTGGATTGAATTTTTTTATTCTATCTAAATAGAAATTTAGTACCTCTACTATTTTAATTTCTCTTTTTTTTATTTTTGAAATTATTTGATGGACAGAAAAATTCTCAAGCACTTAATTAAACCTATCTTGCTTGTCTAATACTCTCTAAAACTAAAGTCTTGACCTCATCTAATGATGCCTTTTTAGGATTTTGTCCATAAGCTTGGTCTAACATTGATTTCTTTGCTATTCTCTCTTGGCAATCTTCTGGCACTCCTAATTCATTTAATCCTTTAGGGATTTTTAATCTATCTAGAATTATATTTAAGTTGTCTTGAAAACTTTCAATTGAATGATTTTCAAACTGCATGGCCTCTGACATTCTTTTTACTTTTTCTTCTAATCCAGGTAAATTATATTTCATGACTGCAGGAAGTATAATTGCATTAGTCAATCCATGATGAGTATTATATTCAGCACCAACCATGTGCGAAATTGCATGAACTAAACCTAGGCCTTTTAAGAAAGCTATTCCACCCAAATAAGATCCTATAATCATTCCTCCTCTCGCTAAAAGATTATCAGGTTCTTCGACAGCTGCATAAAGTGATTTTGAAATTAAATTTAAACTTTCTAATGCAGAACCATCGCAAAGTGGATGAAACATAGGAACACTATAACCTTCAATTGCATGTATCATTGCATCTATACCGGTCCAAGCAGTAAGATTAGCCGGTAATTTTAAAGTTAGCTCTGGATCTACTAAAGCTAAACATGGTCGGGCATCTGGATGCCATAAACAAAATTTCATTCCTTTTTCAAGATGAGTGACCATGGCAGTAACTTCTGTTTCAGCACCTGTTCCTGCTGTAGTTGGAATAGTAATTATTTTTGGAAAAGGATTTTCCATAGTTAGTTTTGGTGGCTCTTTTTCAAATTCAAAATCCCATAAAGGCACACCGCTATCAACTGTAAGAGAAATTGCTTTTCCTCCATCCATTGCACTTCCACCGCCTATTGCAATTATTGCATCATGATTGCCTTCACGAAATTTTTTACATCCAGAATCTATTTCATCATCTCTAGGATTTGGCGATATATTTGAATAAATATCTGATTTGATTTTTGAGTCATTAAGTAAATTTTGTAAATCACTTATAAATGGTAAATTTACACTACCACTATCAGTAACGATTAATGCATTATTTATTTTAAAATTTTTACAAAACTTTCCAATTTCTTTAAATCTTCCAGGTCCATAAGCTGTAAAAGTTGGGAATGTCCAATCCTGATTATTTAATAAAAATTCTTCATTAAGCTTAAAATTTTGCATAATATTTTAAAAACTTATACTAATTTCAATATTATTAAATGAAAATTTCATCTGAAAAAACAGATCTAAAAAAAACATATTTAGCAATTGCTACAATGCTCTTAGCAATTTTATGTATAGATCTTTACATGGTTATTATTAAATTTTTAGGTGATGAATACTCAATAATTCAATTAACTTTATTTAGAAATGTAGCAGCAATTATACCTTTGTTATTATTGATCTTATTCACAAATGAATTTTCAACAATATTCAAAAACTTAGGAAATAAGTTTTTGATATTGAGTTGCTTGAGAGGAATATGTTTTCTTTCTATGAATGTATTCATTTTTATCTCAGTAGTGAATCTGGAATTTGCAACAGCAATGACGCTAACCTTTTCGTCACCTTTCTTCATAGTAATACTATCAATAATTTTATTGAGTGAAAAAATTGGTATTTACAGATGGTCAGCAGTTATAATTGGTTTTGTTGGTGTGGTTATGATAATGAAACCAACAAGTGAAATTTTTAGTTTGTACTCAATTTTTCCAATTCTAACCGCTATAGCATGGGCTTTCACTGTCATAATTTTAAAATTCATTCAAGGCAATCATTCAACTGCAAAAATTCAGTTATACACATTAATATTTAATGTCATTGGTGGTTTACTTTTATTTTTTGTAACTACAGGACATGTTGAAATTAAAAATTTTAAAGATTTTATTTTGATGACAATGACTGGAGTTTTGGGTGGTACAGCAGCAATATTGTTTATTTATTCTTACCGTTTAATTTCAGCAAGTAAAATAGCTTCATTTGAGTATCTTGGTATACCGTCATCTTTTATTCTTGGTTGGATTTTCTTTAATGAAGCTCCATGGAGCCAACTATTTCCTGGAGTAATAGTAATTATTTTTGCTGGTATGATTATTATATGGAGAGATAATATTAAAAAGAAATCAATAGAAGGTAATAAGCAAATTTATTGATTTGATCTCATAGATTTCATTACTATTACTCTATCTATCTCACCTAATAGCTTTCCACTTTCATTACAAACTACTGGATAAGTTTTATCATTATCAATTAGCCTATCTATTAAGTTTTCAATTTTAGAATTATCTAAAATATTATCTTTTCCATTCTCAAATAAATTTTTTGTTTCATTGCAGCACTCAGTTCTCATGACTTTGCCTGCACTTAATACTTTATATTTAGGAACATCTTCACAAAAATCTTTAACATATTGATCTTTCGGATTAGATACAATTTCTTCAGGTGTACCTACTTGAGAAACTTCTCCATCTTTCATAATTGCTATGTGGTCTCCCATTTTAATTGCCTCTAAAAAGTCGTGAGTTATAAATACCATAGTTTTTTGAAGCTTTTCTTGGATCTTTAAAAGCTCATCTTGCATCTCTCTTCTAATCAAAGGATCCAGTGCTGAAAAAGGTTCATCAAAAATTAATATTTCAGGATCCACAGCTAGTGCTCTTGCAAGTCCTACCCTTTGCTGCATACCTCCAGATAATTCTCTTGGATAATTATTATGCCAACCATCTAAGCCAACCATTTTTAAAACTTCCATTGACTTTTCTGTTCTTATATCTTTTTTTGTTCCCCTTACTTCTAATCCATAACCAATATTTTCTAGGACTGTTTTATGAGGAAATAAACCAAAATGTTGGAAAACCATGCTCATTTTATTTCTTCTTAATTCTAATAATTCACTTGCACTCATTTTTGTAACTTCAACATCATCCATTTTCACTATGCCAGCTGTTGGTTCAATCAATCGCGAAATACATCTAACTAGTGTTGATTTTCCACTACCAGATAATCCCATTACTACAAATGTTTCACCTTTTTGAATTGAGAAACTGACATCTTTTACAGCAACAACGTGTCCTGTCTTTTCTTGAACTTCCTTAATACTTAAATTTTTATCAAGGTTTTTAATAATTCTTTTTTCGTCTGGTCCAAATAACTTCCATATATTTGTACAGGTGATTTTTTGTTCTACAGACATTTTTAATAAATAATATTACCCCAAAAATAGACAATATTTTACTTTAAATGTAAAATTATTTATTTTAATTTGCTAACATGGCTACTAGAACTGATTTAATAAATAAATCAAATCAATCGAAAAACATAATAACTTATGTAATTATTGGAGTTGTTTTTTTGGTAGCACTCTGGCTATCTACTCAAAGTGAAGGGCCTTCAAAATTTCCTAAAGAAGTCACTGATAAATTTACATTTACAGCTTGGGTGAACGATGGAGAAGATTATTTAAAAAAAAATTACAGATGGGTCACTAAAATTATAGCAAGCTATATAAAAGAAACTTACTATTTTTTAGAAGACTTTTTGCTAGAGTCTCCTTGGATTTTAATAGCAGCAATAATTGTAATACCTTGCATAATTGCGGGTGGTTTGCGATTGGGAATTTACTCTTCTTTTGTAGTTTATTTTTGGGGAGCTACAGGAATGTGGGAACCATCCTTACAAACAGTGGCGTTGATGGGTCTGTCAGTTTTATTATGTGTATTTTTTGGATTTATACTGGGTGTCTTGTGTTCACAGAGTAATAGATTTGAAAATTTCATGAAGCCAGTATTAGATACTATGCAAGTAATGCCAGCATTTGTATATTTGTTCCCAGCATTATTTTTTTTTGGGATAGGAGGCGCGCCAGCAATATTGGCTACCATGATATATGCAATGCCTCCAATAATAAGATTGACAAACACTGGTATAAGACAAGTGCCAGCTCAAACTATTGAGTCTGCAACTTCCTTTGGTTCAAGTAAACTTCAATTGTTATTTAAAATTAAAATTCCATTATCTTTACCAAGTATAATGATGGGTATTAACCAAGTAATAATGATGGCATTGGCATTAGTGGTTCTTGCATGTTTTATAGGTGCCGAAGGTATTGGTGGCCAAGTTTGGCAAGCAATAAGAAGATTGGATGTTGGTTGGGCAATGGAAGGTGGGCTATGTATTTTATTTATGGCGATAATGTTTGATAGATTTAGTTTAGCGTTTAGTAAAGATGTAGAAAGACTTCCTTCAGATGTTCAAAGATTTTATTTACTTCCACAAAGTTGGGAAAAATATCAAATCGCAAAAATTTTAGAAATGCCGTTAAGTTTTGGAAATAAGATTTTAAAAATCATATGTCAAACAGTTACATCTGCTATAGCAATAGTATTTAGAGTTTTAGTTTCAATTTTTAATAAATCTACAGCTGAAAATATCGGTGAATTTATTAGCAAAAGATATTATGTTATTCCTTATTTTTTAGTTTTACTTCTAATTGCATTTATAGATCATTACTTTTTAGAAATAGGAACATTTCCAAAAGAATGGAAATTATCAATAAGACAACCAATTACAAATGCAGTAGAAAGCCTGACTGTAAATCCAGGATTTATTTCTTTTGCAAAAGGTTTAAGAGCATTTGTTTATTTAAATTTGTTAAGACCTTTAGATGTTTTTCTAACTCAAATACCTTGGTGGTATACATTAGCAGTATTTTCGGCTTTAGGTTATGTAACTGTTGGAATAAGATTTGCAATAATTACTGCGGTACTTCTTCTATTCATTGGTGCATGTGGAATATGGACACAATCAATGATAACTTTATCCTCAGTACTTGTGTCTGTAGTGCTGTGTTTTGTTATAGGAGTTCCTCTTGGAATAATTGCATCTTACAATGAAAGATTTAGAAATATTCAGAACGTAGTATTGGATGCAATGCAAACACTTCCTTATTTCTGTTATTTAATTCCTGTTCTAATGTTTTTTGGTGGTGGAACAGTGTCAGCTGTTCTTGCAACTGTAATATATTCAATTCCGCCAATAATTCGATTAACATCTCTAGGTTTAACACAGGTTTCTGGCACTTACTCTGAAGTATCGAGATCATTTGGTGGAACACTTATTCAAACATTAAATAAAGTTAAATTTCCGTTAGCTATTCCAAGTTTAGTTATTGGATTTAATCAGACTGTAATTATGGCTTTTGCTATGCAAATAGTTACACCGCTTATTGGTGGTAAGGGCTTAGGTCTAGAAGTCTTTAATGGTCTTGCAAGATCAGATACTGGAAGAGGATTAGCAGCTGGTATTGGAATAGTATTACTGGCTATTATTATTGATAGAATTACACTTGCGTGGACTAAGAAACAAAGAGAAGCTTTAGGCTTAATAAGCTAAGACAAATAGTACTATTTGCGTGGTTTACATACTGATACATTTTGATCTAAAATATGTTTTTAATTAATTAAAAAGAGAGGAAATAAATGAAGTTATCAAAAAAGATATCAGCACTAATTCTTTCTGTGGCTCTGTTAATTGGAAGCTTTGGTCAAGCCAATGCAGCTAAAAGACTTCACGCAGCTATAGCAGATTGGACTGGTGGGATAATTACGTGCGAAGTTGCCGTAGCAATTCTTGAAAGAGAAATGGGATACAAAATTAAACAAACTGTATTTCCTTCAGGAACTGGTTTATGGGAAGCAATCGCCGCAGGTGAGTTAGACTTCGCTTGTGAAAGTTGGCCAAGTTACGCTGAAGCTGACACTGTGATGTTAAAAGAAGACTTAATATACGAAGGTAAAGTCGTTGGAACGTACAGTGGTGATGGAAGTGTAGATTTACTTGGAACAGCAGGAATAATCGGTATGTCAGACTACTGGATACCAAGATACGCTGCTGAAGAACTAGGTATTAAAACTTGGAAAGACTTAAACAAACATAAAGCAAAATTTGCAACAATTGAAAGTGGTAAGAGAGGTAGACTTATTGGATGTCCGGTTGCAGGTTGGAACTGTCATGACCAAAAAAGACTTGATCTTTTAGGAATAGACTTCCAAGCTGATGAACTTGGAACAGAAGCTGCTGCTATCGCAGAAGCAAAAGCTGCTTACATGCGAAAAGAGCCATTCCTACTTTATCTATGGTCACCGCATTGGTTCTTTGGTGAGTATGATATGGTTGGTGTACAACTTCCAGAACACAAAACTTGTGACAGCTTCACAGAAGCAAATAACTGGAAAGATTGTGGAACTGCTGCATGGCCAGCAACTGGTTGGGCTAAAGATTACACGATGAACTACGGAAACCCAGCTACTTTTGCAAGTGCAGAACATGCTGATGCTAAGAAGTTCTTTGAAAAAATGTCTTTACAAAATATTGATCAAGCTAAAATGTTAGTTGAAGTTGATATTAAGAAAAGAGATGTAAAAGAAGTTGTTAATGAGTGGTTAGACAATAATCCAGATAAATGGAAAAGTTGGCTTCCATAATAACTTTTAAATAAATTAAATAAAAAGGGCTTTGATTTTCAAAGCCCTTTTTTTTTATTTCTTAAGATAATTTAATCGACCCACAATTTCATCTCTATCCATGTAATAACCTTGCAGGTGTCTGTGTCCAGAATTTGGATCAAATTCTGTTCTTCCGTGAAGTACTCTTCTATTATTAAATGTATATATATCTCCTGGTCTTAGCCTAAATTTTATTTGAAATTTGTCATCGTGTAAAAGTTTTCCAAATTTATGATGAGATTTATAAACTTTATCCATTTGATCTGGGTGACAATCTAAAGCGTCCATGGTTGCAGTACTAAATCTAACATCATTATAGTCACCATCTTTTGTTAGACTTATTGCAGTACCATAAAAGCTTCTATGAGCTTCTTGTGTGTAATCTTTGTCTCTAAACTTTAAAGGAATTTTTGTTAGCGTTTCAAAAGTATCTTTGTCGTTTTTCTTTAAATATTCTGCAACAGCGAATGCATCTACTGCTGATGAGTCACCTCCTTTTGCTGAATTAACTAAACAATGCAAAAATTGATATCCGGGAGGATTTTCAAACCATGGTAAATCCATATGATTTTGAAGTGCATGAGCTGTATAAGCTGAGTTATTCGGTTTTGGTATATTTATAACTTCAAAGGGTGTTTTAAAAAATGTCTCTCTTGTGTGACTAATTCTATTTAAAACAGGAAACGCAGAATTTTTTTCTACTGGAGCATTGTAAACTATAGCTATTCCTTTATAATGAAGAAGTTCTAACCATTTTATTAATCCCTGTTCAGAAGATATTATTTCATTATGATCTATGTATATACTATCAATATTTTTTTCTAAACTGCCATCCCACAATTGATAAGGTGATTTGTATTCTTCGTTATTTTTTATTGTGTAGCAATTTTCTCTAAGCCAATTAATATCATAATGGCTTATATGATTTCCCTCACTCCACTCTATTTCTAATTTACCATCACTATTAAGATTATATTTTTTTGGGTTTATATTTTCTGACACATCTAAAATATTAAACATTCGATGCCTAGAATCTTTATCGTGTGCAGTTGGACAATTATCTCTCAGCCACATATAATTAAATTTACTTTCTTTCCCGTCATCCCAAATTACTTGGAGATAAGTCCCATTTTTTGAGATTTTTGAAATTGAGTGCATAAATAATGATTATATAAAATAATTCACATTTCAATTCAATTAATAGTTGACTTAATATTTTTTGAGAGATTTATTAGCGTTAAGTTATTTGTTAAGATAACAACTAAGTTTGTTCGAATGTCTAAAATTGAAATAAATAATGTATTTAAAATATTTGGTCCAAAACCATCCAGTGTTTTGCAGATGGTCAAAGATGGTTCAAGTAAAGAAGAAATTTTAGAAAAAACAGGTCACACAGTTGGACTAGACAATGTGACTCTAAAAATTAATGAAGGTGAAACATTTGTTTGTATGGGTTTATCGGGTTCGGGTAAATCAACTCTCATAAGACATTTAAATAGATTAATAGATCCAACTGATGGTGAAATCCTAATTGAAGGGACTAATGTAATGAGCCTTAAAAAAGAAGAGCTAATTGATTTTAGACGACATAAAATGAGTATGGTGTTTCAAAGGTTCGGTTTGTTTCCTCACAAAACAGTATTGCAAAATGTTGGGTATGGACTTGAAATGCAAGGTGTAGAACTTGAAAAGAGAAACAATGTGTCTATGGAAAAAATTGAATCTGTTGGATTAACAGGTTTTGAAAATCAATTTCCAAATCAGTTATCTGGAGGTATGCAACAAAGAGTTGGACTTGCAAGAGCATTGGCAACTGATACAGATATAATGTTAATGGATGAAGCTTTTTCAGCTTTAGATCCTTTAATTAGAAGTGATATGCAAAAACAGTTACTAGCTCTTCAATCGGAACTAAAAAAAACTATTGTATTTATTACTCATGACTTAGATGAGTCATTAAAGCTTGGTGATCACATTGGAATTCTTAATGCTGGCAAGCTTGTTCAAGTTGGAACCCCTGTAGATATTATTATGAATCCAGCTGATGATTATGTTGAAGCTTTTGTTAAGGATGTAAATAGAGCAAAAGTGATTAAAGCTAAAATTATAATGAAATCAATAAATGAAACAACTAATGAAGAAAAAAATAATCTTATTAAAATACATGAAGACCAGTTTATTGAGGAGTTTTTGCCACAAGTTGTTTGTAATAATGCCAATTGCGAGGTGGTTGATAAACAAGGAAATGTTAAAGGATATATCACTAATAAAGAGCTACAACACTCTTTGAGCAAATCTTAAAATTATGAGCATAGATTTAAAAAACAAAAGAATAGTTATATCTGCTGGAGGTTCAGGGATAGGCTGGAGTTCGGCAAAAATATTTTTAGAGAAAGGTGCAACAGTATATCTTTGTGATATCAATGCCACTTTTCTTAACAAATGCAAAAAGCACAAACTAAATAATAAAAAATTATTTGTTTTTCAATGTGATGCCTCAGACGAGAACCAGGTAAAGAATTTTTTTACCAAAGTATTAAAAAAAACAAAAAAAATTGATGCTCTTATTAATAATGTTGGAATTGCTGGGCCAACTGGAACACTCGAAAAATTAAAAAGTAAAGATTGGGAAAATACTTTAAAGGTGAATGTTATAAGCCATTTTTATTTTTCAAAGTATTCAATTCCAATGCTTAAAAAAAATAAAGGCGGAGCAATAATAAATTTATCATCAACCGCAGGTATATTTGGATTTCCATTAAGATCTCCTTACTGTGCAAGTAAGTGGGCAGTTGTTGGTATAACTAAAACATTGGCAATGGAACTAGGAAAATTTAAAATTAGAGTAAATGCTATTTGTCCAGGAACAATTAAAGGAGATAGAATGGGAAGAGTCATAAGAGATAAATCTAAATTTTTAAATGTTTCAAAAAAATTAATAGAAAAAGAATTTGTTTCAATGACATCAATGAATACTTGGGTATACGAAGACGACATTGGAAAAATTTGTAGCTTTCTAATTTCTAATGATGCTCCAAGAATATCTGGGCAAGTAATTGCAGTAGACGGCAACACTTTGAGAATGCACTAACAACTAAACTTTAATATTTTTTTCATTTACTTCCATAAATGGGAAATGAGACTCTTTAAAATGTATATTTTCTGCTTTTTTTAAAAAACTGATATCATCCAGTAAACCTGCATATAAATAGTATTTCTTGTACTTTTCCACATAAGTCAAAATTGGTGCTGCGCACTTTTCACAAAAATGTTTTTTTATTTTATTACCACTGCCTCCTTCGTGTTCATAAATTTTCAATTTTGATTTATCTATATCTATTGCTCCGTCTCTAAGCAGTATTATTGTCATCATTCCGCCTATTTTTTTTCTACAATCAATGCAATGACAATTGAAAACTAAAGGAACTTCATCAAGCTTGACGTTAAAAGTTATATTTCCACAGATACATCCGCCAGTTTTATTTATAAAAATTTTTTCTTTCATCAATTTCTAATTTTATTCTCGTATTTTTTTCTAATTTTTAAGACATCAACTAAATATTGGTCCCTAATATTTGAAAGCATATTTATTGGTTTACCCTTAGCTTGTTTTTTTGTGCCTGATATAAGTTTATTAGATAATTTATTTGTTAATTTTGGAGCTTTTAATTTTGTCCAAGGTAATTTTAAAGCTGGACCAAATTGCTTTAACATATGTTTCATTCCTTCATTACCTCCTGCAAGATGAAAGGTTAAAAAGGTACCCATTATTGAGTATCTAAGACCTGGTCCATCTTCTATTGCACGATCTAATTCTTGAGTTGTTGCATAATTTTCGTTAATTATATGCAAACCTTCTCTCCACAATGCTTCTTGGAGTCTATCTGATAGATAACCTGGTAATTCTTTTTTAAGCATAATTGGCTTCATTGAGATTGATTTGTAATATTTATTTGCATCTAAAAGAAACTTTTTTGTGGTTTTTTTTCCAGGAACTATTTCAACTGCTGGCAACAAATATGCTGGATTAAATGGATGCCCAATTATGCCTCTTTGTGGATTTTCACTCTTAGAAAAAATTTTAGAGGGTAAAAGTCCTGAGGAGCTTGAGGAAATAATTATATCCGATTTTACATATTTTGAAATTTTGTGTATCAAATCGGTTTTAACTTTATAATTTTCTAATACACTTTCTTGAACAAAATCGACATTTACAAGAGCTTTTTCAAGTGAATTAAAAAATTTTAAATTTTTAATTAAAATCTTTTTTCCAAAAAGTTTTTTTATACTTTTTGAAGTTCTTTTTATCTCTTTTAAAACATAACTTTTAAGATTTTTATTTTGATCATATGCATGAACGATTTTATTGTGTGCTAAATTTCTTATTATCCATCCAGTCCCTATTACACCGGTTCCAACAATTCCCACAGTTTTAATTTTTGACATTACTTGTGTTTTACAAGTTTTAATTTTTCTCTTGTTTCTGAAGGTGACATAATCTCTACACCAAGATCTGTAACTATTCTTATAGCTTTCTCAACTAATTGAGGATTTGTTGCTAATTTACCTCTAGATAAATATAAATTATCCTCTAATCCAACTCTTGGGTTACCTCCCATTACTACAGTTTGTGCAACATATGGCATTTCATTTTTAGATATTGCAAAACCTGACCATATGCCTTCTTTGGGCATTATATCTTTCATTGCTTGCATAGCCAATGGTGTTGCGGGTGCTCCCCACGGAATTCCTAAACACATTTGAAAAAGAGGTGGATCACTTAACAATCCCTCTTTATATAACTGAGCTCCAAACCACATATTTCCCAAATCAAAAGCTTCTATTTCAGGTTTAACTTTTATTTCCATTAGCTTTTTTGCAGCTTTTCTCAAATCGTTAGGTGTATTAACTGTAATAACAGAACTGTCTCCAAAATTTAATGTACCACAATCAAGTGTACATATTTCTGGAAGAAATTGTTCAGCATTCGCAATTCTCTCCATTACATTTGCCATGTCTGTCATCGGACCAAATTCTAAAGGGTTTTTGCCTTGGCCTATATCTAAATCACCACCCATTCCTGTTGTAAGATTAAGAATAACATCAGTTTCAGATGATCTTACTCTATCAACTACTTCTTTATAAAGCTCGAGTCTTCTACTTGGAGTTCCATCTTCCTCTCTAACATGAATATGAGCAATAGCAGCACCAGCTTTTGCAGACTCTATTGCTGCTTTTGCAATTTGTTCTGGAGTTTTGGGCAAATCAGGATGTTTGCTTGCTGTATCACCAGATCCTGTAACTGCGCATGAGATGAAGACTTTATTGTTCATTTTTATTTATAGAAAAATATAATATCATATCATTAATAATTATAGGAAATAAAATTAATGGACTTAAATAAACTAAGAGTAAGACGTAGTTTTATATTTACCCCAGGTCTTCAACCAGAAATGTTTCCAAAAGCCTTAGCTTCAGGTGCTGATATGGTTTGTATTGAATTAGAAGATGGAATAGCCATGAAAGATAAAGATGAAGCAAGAAAAAATACTATTGATGCATTAAAGTCACTAGAAGTAAAAAATGATGTTGAATTAGTTGTTAGATTAAACTGTCAAAGAACCAAACATGGACTTCTAGACTTAGAAGCTATTGCTTCGAATAAACTAAAAGTTAAAGCTATCATGTTGCCTAAAGTTAAAACGCCTGACGAAATTACATTTATTGATGACATGCTTA
>CACJQT010000011.1 GCA_902595635.1 uncultured Pelagibacteraceae bacterium
TTTGGTATACCTGGAGTTATAGAACGTTTTTCCCAAATTAAACCTAAATTATTAATTATTACTGATAAATATTATTATAATGGAAAGGAGATAAATATTATTGAGAGATTGCCTAAAATATTAAAAAAAATAAAAAGTATAAAATCAGTATTAATTTTAAATTATCCTGGAAAAAAATTAAGAAAATCAAAAAAAATTAAAAACATTAAAATTTATTATTTTACTGAGATTAAAAAACTTGAAATAAGCAGGAATAAATTAAAAAAATTTGATTTTGACCACGAATTAGCAATTTTATACTCAAGTGGCACAACAGGTAAACCAAAATGTATTTGTCATAGATCTGGTGGAGTTTTATTGCAACATTTGAAAGAACATCAATTACATTGCAATATAAAACCAAATGATAATGTATTTTACTTCACAACTTGTGGATGGATGATGTGGAATTGGCTTGTTACAGCTCTAGCATCTAAAGCATCAATATTGCTATTTGATGGCTTTCCTATGCATAAATCTCCAGAGTTACTGTTAAAAATTGCAAATAAAGAAAAAGTTACTCTATTTGGCATAAGCGCAAAATATATTGATCAACTTATAAAGCAAAATGTTGATGTAAAAGAAAAAATTAAACTAAAATCTTTGAAAACGATTTGCTCTACAGGGTCTCCGCTATCTAAAGAAGGTTTTGAATTTGTTTACAGAAATATAAAAAAAAATATTCATTTAGCATCTATTTCTGGAGGAACAGATATTGTCTCCTGTTTTGTAAATGGAAACATTTATTCTCCAGTAAATAGTGGTGAAATACAAAATAATGGTCTTGGTATGGATACAGCAGTATTTTCCGAAAAAGGTAAATCAATTTTAAATAAAAAAGGAGAATTGGTATGTAGAAACTCTTTTCCTTCAATGCCTTTAAAATTTTGGAATGACCCTGGAAAAATTAAATATAAAAAAGCTTATTTTTCAAAATTTAAAAATATTTGGCATCATGGAGATTATGCTGAGAGAAAGAATAATGGGTCTTATATTATTTATGGAAGATCAGATGCAACATTAAACCCAGGCGGTGTTCGACTTGGTACAGCTGAAATTTATTCTGTTGTAGAAAAATTTAAAGAAATAAAAGAGTCTATAGTAGTAGGTCAATCTTGGGATAACGATGTAAGAATAATACTTTTTGTAGTCTTATCAAAAAATAATAAATTAGATGAAAAATTAATTTCGAAACTAAAAACAACAATTAGATATGAAGCTTCTCCTAGGCATGTACCTGCTAAAATAATTATGGTAAATGATATTCCAAGAACTAAGAATGGTAAAATTGTAGAAGTAGCTGTTAAAAATGTCATAGATTGCAACAGAATAAATAATATTGAGGCATTATCCAATCCATCTGCTTTGAATGAATATAAAAATCTTATTGAGTTAAAATCGTAATGATCAAAGATACTATTAAAAACTTAAGTTTATCGGCAACACTAAAAATAAATGAAAAATCAAAAGTTATTGAAAATGAAGGAAAAAATATTATTAAGTTTGGATTTGGACAATCACCATTCCCAGTACCAATTAACATTGTTGAAGAATTAAAAAAAAATGCTCATCAAAAAAGTTATTTACCTATCCAAGGATTAGATAAACTAAGAGACTCAATCGCAAAATATGAGTCAAAAAAGAAAAATTACAATTTTAAATCAGATCAGGTCATTGTAGGTCCTGGAACTAAAGAGTTAATGTTCTTGATGCATATAGCATTTGAAGGTGAAGTTTTGTTACCAGCTCCAAGTTGGGTATCTTATAAACCACAATCAATTATAGCTAATAATAAATATCATTGGATTCAAACATCTGCTGAAAACAATTGGTTTCCTAAAGCTCAAGAAATAGAAAAAATTATTTTAAAAAAATCAGATAAAAAATATCTATTATTTCTCAATTCTCCAAATAATCCATCAGGGCAAATATGTAAAAATTTAAAAGAAATTTCCTTAATAATAAAAAAATATAATATTCTAGTTTTATCAGATGAAATTTATTCTGAATTAACATTTGATGAGAATTATATTTCTATTTTCGAACACTGCCCTGATAATGTCATAATAAGTAACGGACTTAGTAAATGGTGTGGCGCTGGAGGATGGAGACTTGGATATTTCGTAATACCAAAGAAAAAAATTGAATTACTTAAATCTATGAAAGTTTTAGCAAGTGAAACATTTTCTGCAGTAAGTTCACCAATTCAATTTGCTGCAATATCTGCTTTTAATGCCAATCACGAAGATTATATTTTAAAATCAAAAAAAATTCTTAAAGCTGTTGGGGAATACGTTTATAGAAATTTATCATCTAATAATATTATTATGAACAAACCAATGGGAGGCTTTTATTTATTGCCAGAATTCTTAAATAAAAAATTTGATAGTTCCTCTATTTTATGTGATGAAATTTTAACTGATTTAAATATTGCTTTACTTCCAGGAAGTGATTTTGGATTTGATCAAAAAAGGATGATAGTTCGTTTAAGTTTTACAGACTTTGATGGAGATACATTCATGAAAAATATTAATGAAAAAACAGATATTAATGACGAGTTAATAAAATTGTACGCACCAAAGGTTGTAGAAGGAGTAAATAAATTAAAATCTTGGGTTGAAAAATAATAATCACATAAAAAATTCCTTAATTAGCAACACTTATATTTAATGAATTTACTAGACACTCGAAGCAATAAATAGTTAGATTTAACTTTAAAACTTAAGAGAGGGTATATGAAAAAAATATTATCAACAATATCAAGCTATCTGATTATTTTTGCTGCTATATTTTCATTTGGATCAATAGCAAAATCAGCAGAGTTTTTTACAATAGGTACAGGAGGACCAACTGGAGTTTATTTTCAGACAGGAAACGCTATTTGTAAAATGTTACATAAATCAGCAATTAGTGCTGAACACGGTAGAAAAAAAGGTATGAAAGATAAAGCTTACAGATGTACCGCTCCTTCAACTGGAGGATCAAATTATAACATCGGACAAATAAAAGATGGTGAGTTTCAATTTGGTGTAGCACAATCTGACTGGCAATTTCATGCTTACAATGGATCAAGCAAATGGGAAGGGAAACAATTCAAAAATTTGAGAGCTGTTTTCTCAGTACATAACGAGCCATTTCAAATCTGGGCTAGAAAAAAAGCAAAAGTTAAAGATTTTATGGGTCTTAAAGGAAAAGTAGTAAACATTGGAAATCCAGGTTCTGGTCAAAGAGGAACAATGGAAGAATTAATGAAAGCTATGGGCGTTGATAACAGTTTCTTTAAATCAGTTACCGAGCTAACATCTTCAGAGCAAGTAAAAGCTTTATGTGACGGAAAAATTGATGCGTTCGGATATTCAGTAGGTTTTCCAAATGGAGCAATGGAACAAGCAGCAACATGTGCAGCTAAAGCTATGCCAATCAATTTAACAGGAGATGTAATAAATGGAATTATTAGTGGAGCTGATTATTATGCATCAGCAACAATTCCAAAAGGAACTTATACTAAACAGAAAAAAGATGTAACTACATTTGGTGTTAAAGCTACTGTGGTAACAAGTGTGGATGTTTCTGAAGATTTAGTTTATCAGGTCACAAAAGCTGTTTTTGAAAATTTTGATGATTTTAGAAAACAACATCCAGCTTTTGCTCCTTTAGAGAAAAAAAATATGATAGCTGATGGTTTATCAGCACCACTTCATCCTGGAGCTATTAAATATTATAAAGAAGCTGGTTTAATGTAATTAAATCTATATAAAAAATTGAGGCCCAATATATCTATTGGGCCTTTTTTTTTATATATTAAGCTGAATGTCAGCAGACATAGATAAAAAAATTGAAAATAAGATTAAAGAGGATCTTTCTCCTACAAGAAATTTAACAGGTTTTCATTTAAAGTTAGTTGCAGGTATTGCAATAACTTGGTCTTTATTTCAGCTTTGGTATGCTTCTCCATTTCCATTTTGGTTAAACTTTGGAATGTTTAAAGGTTTACCTGCTAGAGCAATTCATCTTGGCTTTGCACTTTTGCTAGCTTTTTTAATATTTCCATATGCAAGGGGTAAAAAGGTAAATTTTATAGATATATTCATTGCAATAATAGGTGCAGTTTGTTGTTTATATATTTATATTTTTTATGATCAATTAGTTGATAGAGGTGGAATATTACTTAAAATAAATCTTTCCAATGATTTTACTATTCCAGTAGAACTTATACTTGGAATAATTGGAATATTAATTCTTCTTGAAGCCACACGTAGAGTAATAGGCATTCCATTAGTTGTTATAGCAGTTTGTTTTTTGTTATTTTCTTATTTTGGTCAATATGCTCCAGATATAATTTCTCATGGCGGATTATCATTAAAAAGGTTAGTTGGTTTTCAATGGTTTGATCAAGAAGCAATTTTTGGAATTCCGATAGGTGTTTCTGTAGATTTCATATTTCTCTTTGTACTTTTTGGAGCACTTTTAGAAACTGCTGGAGGAGGTAAATATTTTTTAGATTTAGCTTTTGCAATGGTTGGAAAAATGCGAGGTGGTCCTGCTAAGGCAGCTATTCTAGGATCCGGTATGACAGGATTAATCTCTGGATCATCAATAGCTAATACAGTTACAACTGGAACATTTACAATTCCAATTATGAAAAAGACAGGTTTTTCAAAAGAAAAAGCGGGTGCAATTGAAGTATCTTCATCAGTTAATGGTCAAATAATGCCACCTGTTATGGGAGCAGCAGCCTTTGTAATGGCAAGTTTTATTGGTGTTACATATTTTGAAGTTGTTAAACATGCTTTTTTACCAGCTATAATTTCCTACATTGCTCTATTTTATATATCTCACCTAGAAGCACTTAAATTAAATTTAAAAGGTATGGATGAAAACGACATTCCAAAATTGAAAAAAACATTTTTTGAAGGAATACATTTTTTAGTTCCAATATTTGTTCTTATATATCTACTAGTTTACATGCGGCTTACAGCTTCTTACTCTATTTTTTTTGCAACAATAACTTTAATTATAGTTAACCTTTTAAATAAAATTTTTAAAGAAAAGAAGTTTAAGACTGCTTTAATATATTGGTACAACCAAACTGTTGTTGGCTTCGAAAAGGGTGCCTTGAATATGGTTAGTGTTGGAATAGCAATTGCAACAGCGGGTATTATAGTTGGTGCAGTTGGATCTACAGGTTTGAGTACTAATTTAATAATTGTAATCGAGTCCATTGCAAAAGATAATGTTATTATTCTTTTATTTTTAACTATTATTTTGTGTTTACTATTGGGTATGGGTTTACCAACTACTGCAAACTATGTGGTTGTAGCGTCTCTGATGGCAACCGTTCTTGTGGATGTTGGAAATGCATCAGGATTTATTTTTCCTTTAATTGCGGTTCATTTATTCGTATTCTATTTTGGCCTAATGGCAGACGTAACACCTCCAGTTGGCTTAGCATCTTACGCAGCAGCTGCTATTTCTGGCGGAGACCCGTTAAGAACAGGAGCCCAGGCATTTTGGTATAGTCTGAGAACAGGAATACTTCCTATTGTATTCTTATTTAATAGCGAGTTATTATTAATTGGTATTGAAAGCATATGGCATGGCTTAATGGTCATAGCCACCTCATTAATTGGGATTTTAGTATTTACATCTGCTACTCAGGGATGGTTTATAAATAAATTGAGATGGTATGAGATTATTATTTTTTTAATAATTTCAATATCATTATTATCTCCAGAATTTATTCTTAATAAATTTTACCCAAAATATAATTATTTAAGCGTTGAAGAAATAAACAAAAAACAGTTTGATTACAATAAAGAGATAAGAATTAAAATTACTAGACTAACTGAGTATGGCGAAAGATATAAATTATTTGTAATTGAAAAAAATAGTTTTGATGCAAATTTCAGTTTAGATGATTATGGAATGAGCTTAGTAGTGGAAGATAATAAAACCATAATTGATAATTTAAAATGGAATGGAATTGCAAAAAAATCTGGTTTAGATATGGGAGATATTATTAATGAATTTAAAATTGAAAATCAGAATAGACCAAAAAAAGAAATAATTTATCCTATTGCTCTTATTCTTTTATCAATCTTTGGTTATTCAAATATAAGAAGAAGAATTTAGCTTAGACCTGCATGGGGTAACTTACGTTGAAGTATTTTCCAAATACCTGTAGCAGATGCAATTATTTTACCTTTACATTTTAAATAGCACTCTAAAAAAACCATGCTTTTTGTTTTTTTTTTAATTTTTACATATCCAAAAATTTCATCACCAACAGACGAAGGTCCAATAAAATTAATATTAAGTGTTATAGTAACACAAGGTTGATTTCCTGAAATTCTGTGGGCTCCAGATCCACATCCAGTATCTATAATCGATGCTATATACCCACCATGAGTTATGCCAGCTCTGTTAAGATGATTTTTTTTTATTTTAGTTTTAAATTCATATTTGGTTTTTGAGATATCTCTTAGTAGCAAACCACCATTGTGTCTCATGAAACCTTTTTTAACGCTAATTTGTTTAAATTTTTTCATTAAATTATTAAAGTTATTAAAAATAATATTATTAACACTATTACAAAAAAATAAATTACAGATTTTTGCAAAGATATTTTCATTTTTCCTTCTTTTTGGTGCGCCTGCTAGGAGTCGAACCCAGAACCTCCTGGTCCGTAGCCAAGCGCTCTATCCAATTGAGCTACAGGCGCTAAATATAATCTATTCTTTTAACATTTATTATTAATTTTACTAAATTTTAATAATGGTCAAAAATATACATCTATTAAAAGTAAATAATATATATATATACAAATAGCGAAATGAGTGAAAAATTACTAGTTCCAGATATTGGAGATTTTGAAGAGGTAGAAATAATAGAAATTCTTGTAAAAGAAGGAGATAAAATCTCTAAAAATGACCCTGTAATAACTTTAGAAAGTGATAAATCAAGTGTTGAAGTACCATCTGCTTTTGAGGGTGTTGTAGATAGTATTAAAATAAAGATTGGTGATAAAGTTTCTAAAGGAGATTTGATACTAACATTATCCTCTGAGAATGCAACTCGGCAAAAACAAGAAACTATTGAAAAGATACCACCCGCAACGGAAAAAATAATTGCAGAAGCAGAAAATTCTAATGTATATAATAACTCTGAATTAGATGCTCTTGCACATAAAAAGATCAAAGTAGAAAATACACAAGTAGAAGAACATCATGAAAGATTAGAAATAGTTGAAAATAATAACGATATTGATCCTCAAGAGACTAAAGAATGGTTAGAATCTTTGTCTGCTGTAGTACATTCTGAAGGACCTGAGAGAGCCCATTTTTTAATTAAACAATTAATTGATCAAGCATATAAAGAGGGATCAAATATACCCTACACACAAAATACACCATACATAAACACTATACCAGCAGATGAAGAGATAAAATCTCCAGGTGATCAAAATATAGAGAGAAAAATCAGAGCATTAATTCGATGGAATTCAGCTGTGATGGTAGTGAGAGCAAACATGAGAGATCCTTCATTAGGAGGTCACATCGGAACATTTGCTTCAGCAGCAACTCTTTATGATATAGGAATGAATCATTTTTGGAGGGCTAAAAGCAATAAATTTGGTGGAGATTTAATTTATTTTCAAGGACATTCAGCGCCAGGTATTTACGCTAGAGCTTTTTTGGAAGGAAGACTTAACGAAAAGCAATTAGATAGATTCAGACAGGAAGTTTACCCAGGAGGTTTATCATCTTATCCTCATCCATGGCTGATGCCTAAGTTTTGGCAGTTTCCAACTGTTTCTATGGGTCTTGGACCAATGATGGCAACCTATCAAGCAAGATTTATGAAATATCTTATTAATAGAAAATTAATAAAAGATGAGAATAGGAAAGTTTGGTCTTTCTTAGGAGATGGTGAAATTGATGAGCCAGAGGCTCTAGGATCTATTGGTTTAGCAGCAAGAGAAAAGTTAGATAACTTGATTTATGTTGTGAACTGCAACCTTCAAAGATTAGATGGTCCAGTAAGAGGTAATGGTAAAATTATTCAAGAATTAGAGGGAATTTTTAGAGGAGCTGGCTGGAATGTAATAAAAGTCATTTGGGGATCATATTGGGATCCTTTACTTGCAAATGATAAATCAGGTTTACTTGTAAAAAGAATGAACGAAGCAGTTGATGGAGAATACCAAGCCTTTAAAGCAAAAGGCGGTTTATACGTTAGAGATAACTTCTTTGGGAAATATCCTGAACTCAAAAATCTAGTTGCAAGTTATACGGATAGTGATATTTGGAAATTAAATAGAGGTGGTCACGACCCCCATAAAGTTTATGCTGCTTATCATAAAGCTGTTAATACAAAAGACAGACCAACAGTCATATTAGCTAAAACAATTAAAGGATATGGTATGGGAAAATCTGGTGAAAGTATAAATACAACCCACCAACAAAAAAAATTAGATGTAGATGATTTACTATATTACAGAGATAGATTTGATGTTCCATTAACAGATGAACAAGTCAAAAATATAGAATATTTTAGACCTGATGAAAATTCAGAAGAAATAAAATACTTAAAAAAAAGAAGATTAGCTTTAGGAGGATATATCCCTGAGAGATCGTCTTTTTCGAAACCAATCAAAACACCAAGTAATGATATTTTTGACTTTATGAAAAAATCAACCGGTGAAAAAGAAATGTCAACTACTATGGCTCTTGTAAGGATGTTGACTAATTTGCTAAGAGATAAAAATGTTGCTCCAAGACTTGTTCCAATAATCCCTGATGAAGCAAGAACATTTGGTATGGAAGGTTTTTTCCAAAAAATAGGTATATATGCGCATGAAGGTCAAAAATATGAACCAGAGGACTCAGCTCAATTAAGCTCTTACAAGGAAGAGAAAAGTGGTCAAGTTTTAGAGGAAGGAATAAATGAGGCTGGATCCATGGCATCATGGATAGCTGCAGGAACATCGTATTCAAACCATGATATTGAAATGATACCAATTTATCTTTTTTACTCTATGTTTGGTTTTCAAAGAACTGGAGATTTTGCGTGGGCAGCTGGAGATAGTCAAACAAGAGGATTTCTAATTGGAGCTACAGCTGGAAGAACAACTTTGGCTGGAGAAGGTCTTCAACACCAAGATGGTCACAGTCATTTATTAGCATCAACAATTCCAAATTGTGTTTCTTATGATCCAACCTTCCATTATGAATTAGCTATAATTTTTAAAGAAGGTTTAAGAAGAATGCATGAAAAGCATGAAAATATTTTTTACTACATTACAACAATGAATGAAAATTATTCTCATCCAGAGATTCCCAAAGATTGTGAAGAAGGCATATTAAAAGGGATGTATAAAATAAAAGATTTTAATAAGAATAAAAAGAATAAGATTCAATTATTAGGTTCAGGAACAATTTTAAGAGAGATGATGGAGGCAGCAGAAATTTTACAAAATGATTATCAAGTAGATAGTGAAGTGTGGAGTGTTACCAGCTTTAATGAATTAAGAAGAGATGGACTTGAAACGGAGAGGTATAACTTGCTTAATCCGGGAGAAGAGAAAAAAATCTCTTACGTTGAAAAATGCCTCGGAAAAACAGAAGGTCCTATTTTAGCAGCCTCAGATTACATGAGAATGAATTCTGACCAAATTAGACCTTACATAAATAAAAGTTTTTATTCATTGGGTACAGATGGATTTGGTAGAAGTGACACTAGAAAAAATCTAAGAAAATTTTTTGAAGTCGATAAAGAGCATATAGTTGCATATGGTTTAAGTATTTTATCTAATGAACAATTAATTGCTTCTAAACATGCAATAGATGCAATTAAAAAATATAAAATTGATAAAGATAAGCCCATGCCTACAAAATTATAATGAGCGAGAAAGAAGTATTAGTTCCCAACATTGGTGATTTTAAAGATGTTGAAGTAATTGAGGTATTAATAGAGACGGGATCAAATATTAATAAAGATGATCCGATAATTACAATAGAAAGCGATAAATCAAGTGTTGAGATCCCAAGCCCATACTCAGGTAGTGTTAAAAAAGTTAATTTAAAAGTTGGTGATAAGGTTTC
This sequence comes from uncultured Pelagibacteraceae bacterium, assembly GCA_902595635.1. Lineage (GTDB taxonomy): Bacteria > Pseudomonadota > Alphaproteobacteria > Pelagibacterales > Pelagibacteraceae > Pelagibacter. Next base: position 10,143 of record CACJQT010000011.1, read on the forward strand.
AGAGGGTTCATCAATACTAATAATTGGTTCAGAAGAAGAAAAACCAGATGAGCAAATTGAAGAAGAGGTCAAAAAAATTAAAGAAGAAAAAATTATACAAAAACCTTCTGAAACAGTAATTTCAAAACCAAAAGAAACATTACAAAATAATAGAGTTAGTGTATTCAAATCAAGTAAAGCACTTGCTAGCCCAAAAACTAGAAAATTTGCAAGAGAACTTGGTGTTGATATTAATAATGTTACTGGATCACAAAGATCAGGAAGAATTATAGATGAAGATATAAAAAAATTTGTATCTTCTAATTTTAATAAACCTCAAGAAGAAAAGAAGGCTCAATCTACAAAACCCTCAGAATATGATCATGCTGATTTTGGAGATGTGGAAATTCAAGATATACCAAGAATAAAAAGAATTGCTGCTCCACATCTATCAAATTCTTGGCAAACAATTCCGCATGTTACTAGTTGTGATGAGGCGGATATTACAGAGTTAGAAGAATTTAGACAAAATTTGACTGATAATTTTACTGGAGAGAAAAAGAAAATTACTCCATTGGCATTTATTATAAAAGCAGTCGTGGAAGCTTTGAAAGTTTTTCCAAGATTTAATAGTTCAATTGATAATATTGAAAATGGAAAAATAACGTTAAAAAAATACTTTCATGTAGGAATTGCAGTTGACACACCCAACGGATTAATGGTGCCTAAAATAAGAAATGCCAACCAAAAGAATATAGATCAAATAAGCAAGGATCTAAAAAAAGTAAGTGATGATTGTAGAAATTTAAAGATAGATAAAAAAGAATTTTATGGAGGATCTATAACTATAACAAGCCTAGGTGGTATTGGAGGAACTTATTTTACTCCTATTATAAATTATCCAGAGGTTGCCATTTTAGGAATTGGTAGGACTTATATTAAACCTGTCTTTATTGATGGACAATTTAAACCTAGAACAATGTTGCCTTTATCTCTTTCTTACGATCATAGAATTATTGACGGGGCCGAAGGTTCAAGATTTAATAATGAATTAAAAAATAACCTTGGTAAAAACTTTGCTTATAAATTAGCTAAGTAATGATTAAAAATTTTAAACTTTTAAATAATAAAACTGTATTTTACTTTCATGACAATGAGTTTGAAACATTTCCTAATATTTGGTTAAGGGATCATATTAAAAATAAAAAAAACTGGGATTTTAAAACTAATCAAAGAATAACCTATACCGCAAATTTAGACATTAATATCAAAGTTAAAAAAGCAAAATTATTAAAAAAAGGAAAATTCATTGAAATATTATGGTCTGATGAAAATAAACCAACCAAATATTCATATGAATTTTTAAAAAAAAATTCCTTAAAAAAAGATGAAACTAAAATTTATACTCAATTTTGGAAAGATAAAGACATAAAAAATCAAATTTTTATTAGCTATAAGCAATTACAAACTAAAGTTGGATTTAAAAATTTATTAAAAAAAATCCACATATACGGTTTTGCAGTTGTAAAAAATTGTTCAAAGAATTTAAACTCTGTAGAAAATATAGCTAAAAAAATAGGTTATGTCAGAAATTCAATTTTTGGAGGATTGTGGACTTTTGAGTCAAATAATAAAAAAGCAGACAGTGCATATTCAAACCAAGAACTGAGACCACATACAGATTCTACATATAGTAATGATGCGCCCGGTTTACAATTACTACTTTGTTGTAAGTATGAAGCTAAAGGTGGAGATTCTATAATGGTAGATGGATTTAAATTGGCCAATGAAATTAAACAAAAATATAAAAAACATTTTAAAACTTTAACAACTACAAAAGTCAAAGGTTCTTATATTGGAGACGGTGTTCGCCTTGAAGCAAAAAGACCAATAATAAAATTAAATGAAAAAAATAATTTTGACCAAATTAGTTTTAATAATTACGATAGAGCGCCTTTTAGAGAAACTAATCAGAAAACAATTAATTTTTATAAAGCAATTAAAGTATTTGATACGATGGCAAACCAAAAGCAATATCAGTGGAGGCATATTTTAAAACCTGGTGAATTATTAATTTTTAATAATTGGAGAGTAATGCATGGTAGAGGTGCATTTTCAGGTATAAGAAAAATGGCTGGTTGCTATATCAATAAAGAAGATTTTGATAGCTGTTGTAGAATGAATAATATTATCTAAATTTAATTAAATTAATGTCCAAAACTACTTCGCTTATATGCGCTTTGATAACAACATTTATTTGGGGCACTGCTTTTATTGCTCAAGACACGGGCATGGACAATATTGGTCCTTTAACATTCAATGCATCTAGATTTTTTGTTGGTTTTCTTACAGTCCTACCCATTGCTTTAATTTTAGAGAGAAAAAAAATTAATTATGAAATCAATTCTAATAAAAAATTATTTTTAAAATATTTATTTTTAATGGGTATATCATTATTTTTGGGCACCTACTTACAGCAAGCCGCATTACAATACACAAATATAGCTAATGCAGCTTTTTTTACAGTTTTTTATGTTCCATTAGTTCCAATTTTATTATTTTTTATTTATTCCATCAAAGTCCATTGGAGTCTTTGGCCTTCAATAGGTTTATGTATAATAGGTGTTTACCTATTAAGTGATTTCTCAAACTCAGAAATTATGATAGGTGATGCTTTAGTTATTCTATGCTCTCTATTTTGGGCATTACATATAATTTTTGCTGGAAAATTTATGGAGAAATTTAATATACCGATTTTTTATGCAGCATTACAAGCAGCTCTTGTTTTTGGTTTATCTCTTATATTTGCTTTTATTTTAGAGGAAGTGGTTATTACAAAAATTTTAACTGAGTATAGTTCAATATTATATGCAGGTGTCTTATCTGGAGGAATTGCTTTTACTTTACAAATGTTTGCACAAAAAAATATTGAGGAAGCTCCTGCAGCAATAATTTACTCTCTTGAAGGTGTCTTTGCAACAATTGCTGGATGGATTATTTTGAGTCAAGTTCTTAACATAAATAATATTATAGGATGTGTATTAATTCTTATTGCTGTAATATTTTCTCAAGTTGCTCCAACTTCAAAAAAATTATAAGTATATAATTGAAAAAAGAATAATACTTAAAACTATTCTATAAATAACAAAAAAACTCAAACTAAACATTTTAACATAAATAAGAAAATATTTAATTGTAAAATAAGAAAATAAAAATGAAGCCAAAGTAGAAAAAATAAATATAGAATCAAAATTTATTTGATCATCAATAACATCTTTAAATCCTAAAACACTTGCACCTGCTAAAGCTGGAATAGACAAATAAAAAGCTATCTTTGATGACTCAACCCTGTCAAATTTTAAAAATCTTGAAGCTGTAATTACAATCCCTGATCTACTGACTCCTGGAATAATAGCTAAAATCTGAAATAACCCTATTATAATAATACTTTTAATATTTAATTCTGAAGAAATTTTATTTTTCAATTCAAACTTATCTGAAAAGTATAATAAAACTCCAAAAATTAAAGTTGTCCAAGCGACAACTTTTAAGTTTCTGAATTGATCAATTAAATTTGTGGAGTAAATAATATAACCACTAATAACTAATGGTATAGACCCAAGTATTATTAGTAGAAATATATTTTTATTATTAATTATATTTATTAACTCTTTTCTAAAAAATAAAATAATTGCTAATAAAGAACCTAAATGCAGACTAATATCTAATTGTAGGTTGCTAACATTGAAGTCACTTAATTTTGATATAATTAAAAGATGTGCAGATGAGCTAACCGGAATAAACTCAGATATACCTTGGATAATTGATAAAATTAACGTCTCTACATATTTTGAAATCATTAGATCCAGTACTTCATAATGAAATTGTAACCAAATTAAAGCAATTACATATTTGCATATCATCTATGCATAATAAGAAAAAACCTCTGATTTACTTAAGTTTTGTGAAACATTAGTCAATATTTATGACCTTGTAATTGTTTATTATTGAATTTTTATCGTATATACAGCGTCCACCATGTCAGAAAAAATGCTAAAGTTTGTTGATATAGGTCAACAAAATCCACCTAAAAGAGATATATCGGACCGAAAAGAGGATTTTGGTGAAATATATCAAGAATTTCTTAAAGATAGAGCTGTTCAGCAGTCAAGCAGATGTTCCCAATGTGGAGTACCATTTTGCCAAGTTCATTGTCCATTAAGTAACAATATACCAGATTGGCTTAAATTAACTGCAGAGGGAAGGTATGAGGAAGCTTATCAATTGTCACAAAGCACAAACAACATGCCAGAAGTTTGTGGAAGAATTTGCCCCCAGGATAGGCTGTGTGAAGGAAATTGTGTAATAGAGCAATCGGGTCATGGAACAGTAACTATTGGATCGATAGAAAAATATATTACAGAGAAAGCTTGGGAAAATGGTTGGGTTAAACCAATAGAAATAAATAGTGAAAAAAATGAGAGTGTAGGAATTATAGGTTCTGGTCCTGCAGGACTTGCTTGTGGAGAACAACTCAGAAAAAAAGGATACAAGGTAACCATATATGATCGTTATGACAGGGCTGGAGGATTACTAATATATGGTATCCCAGGATTTAAATTAGAAAAGCATGTTGTTCAAAGAAGAATAAAACTTTTGGAAGAAAGCGGAATTAAATTTGTCTTAAACTTTGAAGTTGGAAAAGATTCCAGCTTAACACAGTTAAGGGAAAAACATGATGCAATTTTAATAGCTACAGGAGTTTATAAAGCGAGAGAAGTTAATCTGCCTGGTAATGATTTGAGTAATATTTTCCCTGCAATGGAATTTTTGACAGCATCAAATAAAAAAGGGCTAGGTGATAAAGTTGAGTTATTTGATAATGGAACTTTAAATGCTGAAGGCAAAGATGTTGTAGTAATTGGAGGCGGTGATACAGCAATGGACTGCTTAAGAACTTCGGTAAGACAGAATGCTAAATCTGTAAAATGTTTATATAGAAGAGATAGAGAAAATATGCCAGGATCAGCAAGAGAAGTTGGCAATGCTGAAGAAGAAGGTGTTGAATTCATTTGGCTAACAAGCCCTAAAGAGTTTAAGGGAACAAATAAAATCGAAAGTGTAGTTGTTAATAAAATGAAATTGGGTGAGCCAGATGATAGCGGTAGAAGAAAACCAGTTGTGGAAGAAAATTCAGATTTTGAAATTAAAGCCGATCTTGTAATCAAAGCACTTGGATTTGATCCAGAAGATCTTCCAAAATTATTTAATGAAGAAAAATTACAAGTATCAAGATGGGGAACAATAAAAGCAGATTTTGATACGATGGAAACTAGTATAGAGGGAGTTTTCGCAGCTGGAGACATAGTTCGAGGAGCATCTTTAGTAGTTTGGGGCATTAAAGATGGAAGAGATGCAGCAACATCAATAGATAATTATTTACAAAGTAAACAAAAACTTAGAGTTGCTTAATGAAGTTAAGAAATAAAAATTTAAAAATTTTAAAGAGTAATCATGTTTACTCAGAAGAGATGGAACATGATGCATGTGGTGTAGGTTTAGTTGCATCCACAGAAGGTCTAAAATCAAGAAAAGTAGTAGAATATGGGATTGATGCCCTAAAAGCTGTTTGGCATAGGGGTGCAATCGATGCAGACGGAAAAACAGGAGATGGTGCTGGAATCCATATAGAAATTCCTAAAGATTTCTTTGAGGAAAAAATTGAAGTCACTGGTCATAAACATGATAATTCTGAACTATGTGTGGGTATGATTTTCTTACCAAGAAATGATTATAGCGCTCAAGAGCAATGTAGAACTATTGTTGAAAGTGAACTAACAAAGAGAAATTTTAGTATCTATGGCTGGAGACAAGTTCCCGTTGATCCCTCTGTTTTAGGAGAAAAAGCTGAACAAACAAGACCTGAAATTACTCAAGTACTGTTTACATACAATGACAAAAAAGTTGTCAATAAATCTCTGGAACAAAAATTGTATGAAACTAGAAGAGTAATTGAAAGAGAAGCTCTCAATAATCAATTAAATAACTTTTATATATGTTCATTTAGTTCTAAATCTATCATTTATAAAGGAATGTTTTTAGCAGAAGCTTTGTCAGATTTTTATACTGACTTAAAAGATGAAAGATTTATATCTAGGTATGCAATATTTCACCAAAGATTTTCAACCAATACTGCGCCTAGTTGGGACTTAGCTCAACCGTTTAGATCTATAGCGCACAATGGTGAAATAAATACTCTTAAAGGAAATGTTAATTGGATGAAGGTTCACGAAGAAGAGATGTTTAGTCCAGTTTTCGAAGATATAGAGAATCTTAAGCCTGTAATACCAGCTGGAAATTCAGACTCTGCCTCATTAGATAATGTTTTTGAGTTATTAAATATTTCTGGACAGCCTGCTCCTCTAGCAAAATTAATGTTAATACCAGACGCTTGGTCAAAAAAAAATAAGGTATTAAAAAAAGATCATCAACAACTATTCAATTTTTTAAATAGTACTATGGAGCCTTGGGATGGGCCAGCTGCTATAGCTGCAACAGATAATGAATGGGTAATTGTTGCAACCGACAGAAATGGATTAAGACCACTTAGATATACAGTGACAAGAGACAAACTTCTTTTTGCAGGAAGTGAAACAGGAATGATAGATTTAAATGAGAAAAAAATTGTATCTAAAGGAAGATTGGGACCTGGAGAAATATTAGGATTAAGAATAGAAAAAGGCAAAGTATATTCAAACGATGAAATAAAAAACTACCTTTCAAAAGAATATAAGCATTACAACAATCAAATTATTGATCTTGATAAAAAGTTAGAGGCAGAAACTGAAAAAGTAGAGCTAGAAGGCGGAAATTTGAGAAATTTCCAGCATTGTTTTGGATACAGCATCGAAGATTTAGAATTAATTCTTCATCCAATGGCGGAAGATGCTAAAGAAGCAACAGGCTCAATGGGTGATGACACGCCTTTAGCAGTTTTATCTGATAAATATAGGCCACTATATCATTACTTTAGACAAAATTTTAGTCAGGTTACAAATCCACCGATTGACTCTCTAAGAGAAAATAAAGTTATGAGTTTAAAGACAAGATTTGGAAATCTTGGCAATATTTTAGATTTTAGTAAATTAACAAAAGACAATATTTATGTCTTAAATAGCCCGATATTATCAAATGCACAATTTGAAAAATTTTTAAAATTCTTTGGAAATAATAATAAAGTTTTAGATTGTACATTCAGTAAAGATGATGATTTAGAGACATCAATAAATTTACTCAAAGTTAAATCAGAACAAGCTGTTAGAGAAGGAATTAAACAAATAATATTATCAGATAAAAATATTTCAGAAAATAGAATGCCAATGCCAATGCTTTTATGTATTGGGGCAATAAATACGCACTTAGTTAAATTAGGTCTAAGAGGTTATGTCTCTATTAATGTTCAAACTGGAGATGCTTTAGATACACACTCTTTTGCAACATTAATTGGTGTTGGTGCTACTACAGTAAACCCTTATTTAGCATTTGACAGCTTATATCAAAGACATTCTAAGAAATTATTTGGAAATTTCACTTTTGATGAATGTGTTTCAAGATATATTAAATCAGTCAATCTCGGTCTTCTTAAAATAATGTCTAAAATGGGAATCTCTGTTTTAAGTTCTTACAGAGGTGGATGTAATTTTGAAACTGTGGGACTAAGCAGAACAATTGTGAAAGATTACTTTCCTGGGATGTTATCAAAGATTTCTGGAATTGGTTTAAAAGGAATAGAAAAGAAAATCAGAACTATACACAAAGAAGCTTTTTTCAATAATTCAAATATTTTACCTATTGGAGGTATTTACAGATATAGAAAAAATGGTGAAACACATCAGTATCAAGGCAAACTAATTCATTTACTGCAAACTGCGGTTGGACAAAGATCTTATGAAATATATAAAAAATATACAAAAGGTATTTATAATCTAAATCCAATAAGTTTAAGAGATTTAGTAGATTTTAAATCTAAAAATCCCATCAATATATCTAATGTTGAGCCTGCATCTAATATATTAAAAAGATTTGGAAGTGGAAGTATGTCTCATGGAGCTTTATCTAAAGAAGCACATGAAACACTTGCTGTTGGTATGAACAGAATTAAAGGCGCATCTTGTAGTGGTGAAGGTGGAGAAGATGAAAAAAGATTTAAGATTATGGAGAATGGAGATAGTGCAAATTCAAGGGTTAAACAAATTGCATCAGCTAGATTTGGAGTTACCATTAATTACTTAAATAATTGTAATGAGATTGAAATCAAAATTGCACAGGGCGCTAAACCAGGTGAAGGTGGACAATTACCAGGTTTTAAAGTTACGGATGAAATTGCGAGATTGAGACACTCAACGCCAGGAGTTACTTTAATATCACCTCCACCACATCATGATATTTATTCAATAGAAGATTTAGCTCAATTAATTTATGATTTAAAACAAATAAATCCTAAGGCTAGGGTTGGAGTTAAATTAGTTGCCTCATCAGGAATTGGAACGATAGCTGCTGGAGTTGCAAAAGCTAAAGCAGACATAATTTTAATCTCAGGGCACTCAGGAGGTACAGGAGCCACTCCACAGACAAGCGTTAAATATGTTGGAGTTCCTTGGGAGATGGGATTAACAGAAGCAAATCAGGTATTGACTTTAAATAACTTGAGACATCAAGTGACGCTTAGAACCGACGGCGGAATAAAAACAGGAAGAGATGTTGTAATTGCAGCCATGATGGGAGCAGAAGAATTTGGCGTAGCAACAACTGCTTTAGTCGCAATGGGATGTATAATGGTCAGACAATGTCATTCAAATACATGTCCAGTGGGTGTTTGCACTCAAGATGATAAATTAAGAGAGAAATTTACAGGAACTCCTGAAAAAGTAGTAAACCTTTTTACATTTATAGCAGAAGAAGTAAGAGAAATACTTGCTGATCTTGGTTTCAAATCTTTAAATGAAGTAATTGGAAGAACTGACTTACTAAGGCAAATAAGCAAAGGATCGCCAAACTTGGATGATCTAGACTTAAATCCTCTTTTTGTTCAGGCAGATCCTGGAAAAAATAAAAGATATTGTGAGAAACCTGAAATTAATTCTGTTCCAGACACTTTAGATCAAAAATTATGGCCAGAAATAGAAGACAAAATAGATAAAAAAGAAAAAATAAATCAAGAATTTGAAATTCAAAATACCGATAGAGCAGTTGGTACTAGAATTTCTTATCATTTGTACAAAAAATTTGGAAATAACAATCTTGATGAAAATTCGATCGAATTAAATTTTAAAGGTTCGGCAGGCCAATCCTTTGGTGCTTTTGCTATTAAAGGATTAAAACTAATTTTAAAAGGGGATGCAAATGATTATGTTGCCAAAGGATTATCAGGTGGAACTATTGTGATTAAATTACAAGATGAAAGCAACCTTGTTTCAAATGAAAATACTATTATTGGAAATACTGTTTTGTATGGAGCTACTTCAGGAAAATTATTAGCTGCAGGACAAGCAGGAGAGAGATTTGCTGTTAGAAATTCAGGTGCAACTGCAGTAGTAGAAGGTTGTGATTCAAATGGTTGTGAATACATGACAGGCGGAAACATTATTATACTAGGAGATATCGGTGATAATTTTGGAGCTGGCATGACAGGAGGTATGGCTTTTATTTATGACCCTGAAAATCAATTTGATAAAAAAGTAAACCCTGAAAGTGTAGTTTGGCAAACTCCAGAAACTAAATTTTGGATTGAGCATCTAAGGAAATTAATTCAAGAGCATGCGATAGAAACAAATTCAACAATCTCAAAAAAAATTGTTGAGAATTTTGAAAATGAAATAAATAATTTCGTCCAAGTTTGTCCAAAAGAAATGTTAGATAAGTTAGAAAATCCTATATCAAACAAAAAATTAGTCGGTCAAGCTAGTTAGTATTTTTAATAATATTATCTAACTCTTTACAAATAATATTTAGATTTTTTTTTGACGAGAGACTATGGTCACCCTTCTTAATTATATTTAATTTTTTTTTTGCTTTGCTGAAGATTTTTAAAACTTCTCTTGAGTATTTAATTGGTACAACTTCATCTTTTTGACCATGGACCATAGTAACAGGTATTTTCATTGGAATTTTAACATTCAAAACTTTATTTTGTTTTTTTCTTCCATCTTTAATTAATTGATTAGTTATGAGATACTCATAGCCACCATTTTTAATTTTGCTAATACCTCTTTTGATAATTTCACTCTTTGTCTTTTTTGAAAATTTTTTCCACATTATTCTTGTTAAAAATTCTGGAGCAGAGCCAATTCCCAAAAAGCCTTTAATCTGTTTCTTAATCGATTTAAATAATAATAAAGAAATCCAAGCACCCATACTAGAACCTATTAAAATTATATCGTTTTTTTTTACTATATTCTTAATAGTCTGTTTTGCATCATTTGCCCAAGTCGAAATATTCCCTTTTGTAAATTCACCTGAAGATTTTCCATATCCAGAATATTCTAGTGCCAAAAAACCAAATTTATTTTTTTTAGCATAGTTTAAAAATCTTTTAGGTTTATCTCCTTCTATATCGGATGCAAAACCTGGTAAAAATATAATATAAAGATTTTCCTTATAATAATTGCTTATATATCTTAGTTTTTTTGTTTTAGAAATTTTTAGAAATTTAAATTTTTTCATATAAAGTATTAAAATTGATTTGAAATATTATAACTCTACCATATGCATCCAAAATTGAAAGTTCTGCAAGTTATACCAAAACTTGGATACGGTGGCGCAGAAACAGGTTGTTATGATATCGCACACTATCTACACGAAAATGATTGTAAATCTTTTTTAATTTGCAACGGTGGTGAATTAACAAAGTTTATAGATAAAAAAAAAGTTACATATATAAGATTACCTGTTAATTCCAAAAACCCAATTTTAATTTTTTTTAATTCAATAATTATTTCTTTAATAATTTTATTTTATGGAATTAATATTGTACACGCGAGAAGTAGAGCACCTGCATGGTCTTGTTTGCTAGCTACCAAAATCACACGACGTAAATTTGTAACTACATTTCATGGAACATATAATTTTAAAAGTAAATTAAAAAAATTATATAATTCTGTAATGTTGAGATCAGATTTAATTATTGCTGGGTCTAATTTTATATTTTCACATATTAAAGAAAACTACTCTGAATATCTTGATGATAAAAAAAAATTCTTGGTGATATTTAGAGGCATTAACACTGACTATTTTGATCCATCAACCACTATAGAAACAGAAGAAGATGAATTATTTAAATCATGGGGTCTTAAAATTGAGAGAAAAACTGTTCTCTTGCCCGGAAGATTAACAGAATGGAAAGGCCAAGAAATGTTTTTAGATGCTATTAATAAAGTAAATATTAATATAGGACACGAGGTATTTAATGTAATTATTCTTGGGAGCGATCAAGGAAGAGAACTTTACAAAAAGAAACTTATTAGGTTAGTTGAACAGTACAGATTAACTAACCAAGTAAAATTTATAGATCATTGTAAAAATATGCCTCTAGCTTACAAAATTTCAGACATCATAGTTTCTTCATCTGTAGAACCAGAAGCCTTTGGAAGAATATCTGTTGAGGCTCAGGCAATGAAAAAACCAATTGTTGCAAGTAATATTGGGGGATCAAAAGAGACTATAAATGAAAATAAAACAGGATTTTTATTTGAAGCAAATAACTCCGACGATCTATCAAAAAAATTAATAGAAATTATGAATTTAGATGAACAGACTATCAATCAAATGGGCATAGAAGGTAGAAAAAATGTCGTTTCAAAATTTAATGTTGAAAAAATGTGTTTTTCTACTTATTCAGAGTATAAAAAATTAATAAACTAATGCCAAATATTACATTACCTGATGGAAAAAAATTAAACTTTGAAAAAAGTATAACAGGCACAGAGGTTGCTGAAAAAATTAGCAAGTCTTTAGGTAAGCAAGCTTTGGTGATGAGCATAAACGGTGAACTTAAAGATTTATATACTGTTATTGATCAAGATTGTTCTATTGAAATATTTACAGCTAAAGATCCTGAGGGTTTAGAAGTCATTAGACATGACACTGCACATATAATGGCTATGGCTGTTCAAGAACTATACCCAGGCACACAGGTAACAATTGGGCCAGTTATAGAAAATGGATTTTACTATGATTTTGCAAGAAAAGAGCCTTTTACTAGCGATGATTTAAAAAAGATTGAAAAAAAAATGTCAGAGATAATAGATAAAGATGTAAAAACAAGAAAAGAAGTTTGGGAGAGAGATAAAGCAATAAGTCATTTTAAAAAAATTGGAGAAAAATACAAAGCTGAGATAATTGAGAGCATTCCTAAAAACGAAGAACTTACGGTTTATCATCATGGCGAAACGTGGCATGATTTATGTAGAGGTCCTCATTTAGTATCCTCTGGTAAAATAGGTAAGGCTTTTAAACTGACAAAAGTATCTGGAGCTTATTGGCGTGGTGACTCTAATAATGAAATGCTTCAAAGAATATATGGTACTGGTTGGGCAACTCAAAAAGAGTTAGACCTTTATCTTCAGAGAATTGAGGAAGCAGAAAAAAGAGATCATAGAAAAATTGGAAAAGAGATGGATTTATTTCATTTTAGAGAAGAAAGTCCTGGATCTGTGTTTTGGCACCAGAAAGGATGGAATTTGTTCCAAAAATTAGTTTCATATATGAGAATGAAACAAGATCACGATGGTTACAAAGAGATAAATACGCCAGAAATACTTGATAGATCTTTGTGGGAAAAATCTGGCCACTGGGAAAAATTTGGAGCTAATATGTATACTTCAACTACACCAGATGAAAAAGTATTTGCAATTAAACCCATGAATTGTCCTGGATGTGTTCAAGTATTTAATCAAGGACTTAAAAGTTATAGAGACTTACCTTTAAAGATGTCAGAATTTGGAAAAGTTCATAGATATGAACCTTCAGGTGCATTGCATGGATTATTACGTGTAAGAGCCTTCACCCAAGATGATGCACATATTTTTTGTACAGAAGAACAAATTACTGAAGAATGTTTGAGTGTTACAAATTTAATTTTAGAAATTTATAAAGATCTTGGTTTTGAAGATGTTATTTTAAAATATTCAGATAGACCAGATTTAAGAGTTGGTGACGATAAAGTTTGGGATAAATCAGAGGCTGCGTTGTTAGAGGCAATCAAAGCGACAAAGCTAGAGTACTCAATTAATAAAGGTGAGGGCGCATTTTATGGACCAAAAATTGAATTTGTTTTAAGAGATGCAATTGGTAGAGATTGGCAGTGTGGAACCTTGCAAGTAGATTTAAATTTACCAGGTAGATTAGGAGCTTCTTTTGTTGATAAAGATGGAACAAAAAAAGTACCTGTAATGTTACACAGAGCATTATTTGGATCTTTAGAAAGGTTCATAGGTATCCTTATAGAAAATTATGCAGGTAAGCTCCCATTTTGGATATCACCCTTACAGGCAGTAGTTATTCCAATCTCTAGTGATTTTGACGAATATGCTAAAAGTGTAGCTAAGGAATTAAAACTGAGTGGTTTGATTGTCGAAGTGGATCTTAAAAATCATAATTTAAATTATAAAATAAGAGATCATTCTTTAGCAAAAGTACCAATGTTATTGATTTGTGGAAAAAAAGAAGTTGACTCCAACAGTGTAACTATTAGAAGATTGGACTCTAATAAACAAGAAAATATAGCTTTGAAAAAATTTATAAAAAAATACTCAGATCTAAATAAAGCTCCTTCAATCTAAGTGGCAGATTTTAAACAAAATTATTTTCAAAAAAGAACTAAAGCAAGAGGCCCAAGGTCTAACAACAGAATTACATCAAACGAAGTCCAAGTTATAGCAAGTGATGGTGAGAATCTTGGAATATTAAATTTAACAGAAGCTATAAATAAAGCAAAAAATGAAGGCTTAGATTTAATTGAAATTGCTCCAAACGCAAAACCGCCTGTCTGTAAAATTATGGACATGGGCAAGTATAAATACGACGCTCAAAAAAAAGCTAACAAGGCGAAAAAAAAACAAAAGAAAATTGAATTAAAAGAAATAAAATTAAGGCCAGTTACAGAAGTTCATGACTACACTTTCAAAATTAAAAATGCTCAAAAATTTTTAGCGAAGGGCGATAAAGTCAAATTTACAATAAGGTTTAAAGGGAGAGAGTTACAACATTCGAACCTTGGCAATGAATTGATGGATAAAATTAAGGCAGACATGGAGACTATTGGAAGAGTAGAGCTTCAGCCAAAATTTGATGGAAAGCAAATGATTATGGTAATCCAGCCTTTATAAGCCATATTTCTAGTTGTAAATTTAATTTAATATTTGTATAACCCCGAAAAATTATGCCTAAGTTAAAAACAAAAAGTTCTGCTAAAAAAAGATTCAAAATCTCAGCTAAGGGTAAAGTTATTACCCCACAGGCTGGAAAAAGACACGGCATGATTAAAAGAACGAATTCACAGATTAGAAAACAAAGAGGCACAACTGTTTTATCCAAACAAGATGGTAAGATAGTAAAATCTTATATGCCTTACAGCTTAAGAGGATAAAATGGCAAGAGTTAAAAGAGGAGTTACAAGCAGAGCTAAACATAAAAAAGTTTTAAAAGCTGTTAAAGGTCAGTGGGGAAGAAGAAAAAATACAATAAGAGTTGCAAGACAAGCAATGGAAAAAGCCATGCAGTATGCTTATAGAGATAGAAGAAATAAAAAAAGAGATTTCAAATCACTGTGGATACAAAGAATTAATGCCGGTGTCAGATCCGAAGGCATAACATATTCAAAGTTTATTAATGGTTTAAGCAAATCAGGAATTAAATTAGATAGAAAAATTCTTGCAGAAATTGCTTACGACAACCCCGAAGCATTCAAAACTATAGTTAAAAGGGCTCAAGCAGCATTAAATTAATCAAGACTATTGTTTTTCTTCCTTTAACAAATATTCTATTAAAATGTCTGATATTAAAAAAATAAAAGATGATTATATCGATAAGCTTAGCACAGAAAATAATATTGAAAAAG
Organism: uncultured Pelagibacteraceae bacterium; assembly: GCA_902595635.1. Lineage (GTDB taxonomy): Bacteria > Pseudomonadota > Alphaproteobacteria > Pelagibacterales > Pelagibacteraceae > Pelagibacter. The sequence goes on from CACJQT010000011.1 coordinate 25,237, forward strand.
TAAATTACATCAAATCCGAACTATTTGGAAAAAACGGAATTATATCGAACGAATTTAAAAAATTAGGTTCGATTTCTGTAGAGGAAAGAAAAAAATTAGCCTCAGATTTAAATAATATAAAAGATGAACTTCAAAATAAAATATCAATCAAAATTCAAGAAATTGAAACTAAAGAAATTAATTTAAAGCTTGAGAAAGAAAAAATTGATGTAACTCTTCCAGAAAGAAATATTGAAATTGGTAAAATTCATCCAGTCTCCCAGGTAATAGATGAAATTTCATCTATATTTTCTGAAATAGGATTTAGTGTTGAGGAAGGCCCAGATGTAGAAAATGAATACAATAATTTTACAGCATTAAATACACCGGATAACCATCCAGCTAGAGATATGCATGATACTTTTTACCTTGATAATAATAAGGAATTACTTTTGAGAACTCACACATCTCCAGTTCAAGTAAGAACAATGCTAAAAGGTAAACCTCCTTTTAAAATTATTGCTCCAGGACGAACTTACAGATCAGATAGTGATCAAACCCATGCTCCGATGTTTCATCAAGTTGAGGGACTTCATATAGATAAGAATATAAATATGGGACATTTAAAAGGATGTTTAAATTATTTTATCAAGGAGTTTTTTGAAGTTGATAAAATTAAAATGAGATTCAGACCAAGTCACTTTCCATTTACGGAACCTTCAGCAGAAGTAGATATAGGATATGAAATTAACAATGGAAAGATTGTAATTGGTGAAGGTAATAAATGGTTAGAAATTCTAGGCTGTGGAATGGTTCATCCAAATGTTTTAAAAAATGTAAATGTTAATCCAAGTAAATATCAAGGATATGCCTTTGGAATTGGCATAGACAGACTTGGAATGTTAAAATATGGAATTAATGATTTAAGAGCCTTTTTTGAGACTGATTATAGATGGTTAAGTCACTTTGGCTTTGATCCATTGGATGTCCCTTCAAATTATAGAGGACTAAGTAGATGAAGTTCACAGTTGACTGGTTAAAAAACCATCTTGATACAAAATTTAACAATAATCAAATAATAGATAAATTAACTAATATTGGTCTAGAAGTAGAAAGTTTTGAGAGTTCTACATCTGAATTAGATACATTTATTGTTGCAAAAATTATAAATGCCAAAACTCATCCAAATGCTGACAGATTGAAGTTATGTGATGTTGATATAGGTAGCGACAAAACAATTGAAGTAGTATGTGGAGCCCCAAATGCAAAAAATGGTCTTTTGACTGTTTATGCACCTCCAGGATCGATTATTCCTAAAAATCAGATGAAATTATCTGTAAGTAAAATAAGAGGTGTAACATCACATGGAATGCTCTGTTCTGAGTCAGAGTTACTATTATCCAATGAAAGTGAAGGAATTATAGAATTAAAAAACAAAAAATATGCAAATAATATTGGAGAAAAATATTTTAAAAACACTTCTGAAAAAGTAATAGATTTATCAATTACGCCCAATAGACCAGACTGTTTAGGAGTAAGAGGAATTGCTAGAGATTTATCTGCTGCTGGTGCTGGTAAATTAAAAATTAATAAAAAATCCAATTTAAAATATAGAGGTAATCAAAATATAAACGTAACAATAAAAAAAGAAAAAGCTCAAGGATGCACAATATTTGGAAGTTGTTTAATAAAAGGTGTTACAAATAAAGAAAGTCCAAAATGGCTAAAAGATAAAATTCTGTCTTTAGGCCAAAAACCAATATCTGCGATAGTCGATATTACTAATTATATAATGTTTGATTTAAATAGACCATTACACGCTTATGATGCAGATAAAATAGATAATGAAATTATTGTTAGAAGTTCTTCTAAAGGAGAAAGCTTCGAAGCCTTAGATAACAAAAAATATATTTTAGAAAATGATATGTGCGTTATTTCTGACAGATCTGGAGTCCTTGGTCTTGGTGGCATAATTGGTGGGACAAGATCTGGAACAGAATATTCGACTAAAAATATATTATTAGAATCTGCTTATTTTTTACCACGTTCAATAAGAAAAACCTCTAAACAATTAAATATAGATACAGATGCAAAATTCAGATTCGAAAGAGGCATAGATCCCCTTTCAATTGAAGAAGGATTAATAAAAGCTTCTGAACTAATAAAACAAATTTGCGGAGGTGAAATAAGCAATTTAGACGTAAAAAAAATCGAAAATTATAAAAAAACAATAATAAATTTTGATCCATTTCTTTTTGAAAAAACGACTGGATTTAATGTTGAAAATAAAGAATTAATCAAAATACTAGAAAAGTTAGGTTTTAATGTATCTAAGAATAAAAAAATTTTAAAGTTAGTAGTACCCTCTTGGAGACCTGATATAACTCAGCCAATTGATATTGTTGAAGAAATAGTGAGAATAAAAGGTTATGAACATATTAATATTTCAGAACCTATTAAGACAAGATTAAAGCCAACACTTAATTATTATCAGAAATTATTTCATTTTTTACAAAGATCTGTCGCCTCTAAAGGTTATTTAGAAACTGTGACTTGGTCATTTACTGACTCTAAAATTAATCAATTATTTAAAGAAAATGATGAAGAAATACCAATCGTAAATCCGATTAGTTCAGATCTAAATGTTCTAAGAAATTCTATTTTCCCAAATTTGATATTCTATTTAAAGAAAAACTTAGATAGAGGATTTAAGGATATTTCTTTATTTGAAATTGGTCCGTCTTTTAAAGGAAAAAATCCTGGAGATCAACTGACTGTGATAGGTGGTGTAAGAGCAGGAAAGGTTTCAAGACTATCTTGGAATGATAAAGAAAGAATTGTAGATACATTCGATGTAAAAAAAGTTGTAATACAAAGTCTTTATGAAGCAGGGATTAATAAAGATGATATTATTATAGATGATAGAACTCCTTCTTACTATCACCCAGGAAAATCTGGAGGAGTATACCAAAATAAAAAAGAAAAAAATGCTATAGCATATTTTGGTGAAATACATCCAAACATAATAAAAAAATTAGATATAAAAACTGAAGGTTTAGTAATATTTGAAATTTGTCTTGATTACATAAGAGAGTCAAAACAAAAAATAAAAGATTCAAAATCTGAATATAAATTTTCTGATTATCAAAAATCAGAGAGAGATTTTGCATTTATTATTAATAAAAATTTTAAATCTCAAGAATTAGTTAATATAATTAAATCTGTTGATAACAAATTAATTAAGTCAGTAAGAGTATTTGATGTATTTGAGGGAGAAAATATCCCAGAGGGAAAAAAATCTATAGCTGTTAATGTAACTATTCAGTCAGAAGAAAAAACATTAAATGAAAATGACCTGGACAACATTAATAAACAAATTATCTCTTCAGTTGAGTCAAAGTCTGGCGCAAAAATTAGATCCTAAAAATGAGCAATACAATAGACAACATTAGGAATTTTGCAATTATAGCTCATATAGATCATGGTAAATCAACTATAGCTGACAGAATAATTCATAAATGTGGAGGTTTGAGCGATAGAGAAATGAAATCTCAAGTGCTTGACTCTATGGATATAGAAAGAGAGAGAGGGATAACAATTAAAGCACAAACAGTTAAATTAAATTATAAAGCTAAAAATGGCAAAAATTATATTTTAAATATTATAGACACTCCAGGACATGTAGATTTTAGTTATGAAGTTAGTAGAAGCCTTTATGCGTGTGAGGGCTCAATATTAATTGTAGATAGTACTCAAGGAGTAGAAGCTCAAACACTTGCAAATGTATATCAAGCACTTGATATAAATCATGAGATTATTCCAGTATTAAATAAAATTGATCTGCCAGCATCTGATCTTGAGAGAACAAATAATCAAATTGAAGATGTTATTGGCATAGATACATCTAATTCTGTTCCTTGCTCTGGAAAAACTGGACAAGGAATAGATGAAATTCTTGAGCAAATTATTAACTCTTTGCCTGGACCTAAAGGTGAAAAAAATAGCAAATTAAAATGTTTATTAGTTGATAGCTGGTATGACACTTACCTTGGAGTAGTTATTTTGGTTAGAATTATAGACGGAAAACTAAAAAAAAACATGAAAATAAAAATGATGTCCACAAATCAAGAATATATTGTAGAAAAAGTTGGTGTTTTTACACCTAAGGCAAAAGATGTGAGCGAACTTAATGCTGGAGAAATAGGTTTTATTACAACTGGTATTAAAATTTTATCAGAAACTAAAGTTGGAGATACAATATGTGATTCAGAAAATCCTCTCCAAGATGCTTTACCAGGTTTTAAACCAAGTAAGCCAGTGGTTTTTTGTGGTTTATTTCCTGTAGATAGCTCAGAATATCAAAAGTTAAAAGATGGACTTGCAAAATTACAATTAAATGACGCAAGTTTTTCTTATGAAGCAGAATCATCATCTGCCTTAGGACTTGGTTTTAGATGTGGATTTTTAGGTCTCTTACATCTTGAAATAATCACAGAAAGGCTTGAAAGAGAATTTGATATTAATTTATTAACCACAACACCTGGTGTTGTTTATAAAGTTCACTTAAGTAATGGTGAAATTATCGAACTTCAAAATCCATCAAATTTACCAGATCCTACTTATATAAAATTTATCGAAGAACCATGGATTAAAGCCACAATTATCACTCCAGACCAATACTTGGGATCAATTATTAAGTTATGTCAAAATAAAAGAGGTATTCAAACTAATTTAAGTTATTCAGGCAATCGTGCAGTAATTAATTATGAGATACCTTTAAATGAGGTTGTATTCGATTTTAATGATCGTCTTAAATCTATGACAAGCGGATATGCTAGTTTTGATTATGAAATAATTGATCACAAAGAAGGAGATCTAGTAAAAATGAATATACTTGTAAACTCAGAACCTGTTGATGCTCTTGCAATGATGATACATAAAGATTTTGCTCAAACTACAGGTAGAGAGGTCTGTGAAAAATTGAAAGACTTAATTCCAAGACACAACTTTATGATACCGGTCCAAGCGGCTATTGGTGGTAAAATTATCGCTAGAGAAACTATAAAAGGTTTTAAAAAAGATGTTTTAACCAAAATCCATGGAGGTGGAGCGACAGATAGAAAAAGAAAACTGCTTGAAAAACAGAAAAAAGGTAAAGCTAGAGCAAAGCAATTTGGAAAAGTTGAGATTCCTCAAGAAGCTTTTATAGGTGTTTTAAGAATTAATAAAGAATGACAAAAGACATCATAATCTTAATTTTATTTTTAATAATTTTGTTTCTAACATTTAAAACAAATAAAAAAAAAGTTAGAAATCTATTTTATAAAAGTAAGATAAAACAAATAGATATATCTGAGTTAGATATAATTTTTGAAGAAAAATTTATAAGTAAAAATTTAAAAGGTCCAAAAGAAGACACTATAATTAAAAGTTTTATTATTTCTCCACAAAATAAAATTGTAGGAATGACCTCTGATTATGAAGCGTGGATAATATCTGTATTAAGTAAAAAAAGTAATAATATATTTGAATTCGGTACTTGTAGTGGAAAAACTACTTATTTAATGGCGCTTAATTCAAATAAAGATGCTAAAATTACATCCTTAACACTTGGACCAGACCAAGTAAAAAATTTAAATAAAAAAAATATAGATAATAAGATCTCATTTAGAAATATAATAAATGAGAGTATATATGAAAAATTTCTATTTTCAGGTACTGATGTTGAGAATAAAATTAACATTATTTTTGAAGACTCAACAAAGTTTGATGAGAGTAAATATATAAATAAATTTGATTTAATATTTATAGATGGAGGTCATACCTATTCCGTTGTAAAAAATGATACGGAGAAATCATTTAAAATGCTCAACAATAATGGAATAATTTTATGGCATGATTACGTTCCTGGTAAACAGTCTGCTAAAAATGTTGTAAATTACCTAAATGAAATTTCCAAAGAGAAAAACATTTTAAATATCAGAAATACATCATTATGTGTATTTAGAAATAGTGATTAAAGGAGAGGTGGCCGAGTGGTTGAAGGCGCACGCTTGGAAAGCGTGTATAGTGGAAACTCTATCATGGGTTCGAATCCCATTCTCTCCGCCATATTTTTGTTAGAAAATTGATCTTTTTTACAGGTTTTGCTGAAATAGAAAAAAAAACTAAAAAACATCAAATAAATGTTGATATTCAACATTAATTTAAGCATTTGCACTTCTACCATTTTTAAATTTTTTGTAAAAATGTTATAAAAATTTTCTCCATATTAAAAATTAATGATAAAAAATAATTCAAATAATTACCAAGCTGACTCCATAAAGGTCCTAAAAGGTTTAGAAGCTGTTAGAAAAAGACCTGGTATGTATATCGGTGACACTGATGATGGGACCGGATTACATCATATGGTTTACGAAGTTGTAGATAATTCTATTGATGAAGCTTTAGCAGGTTTTTGTAAAAAAATTGAAATAAGTATAAATAACGATAACTCTGTAACAGTGATTGATGACGGCAGAGGAATCCCTGTTGATATTCATAAGGGTGAAAAAAAATCAGCTGCCGAAGTTATAATGACCCAACTTCATGCTGGTGGTAAATTTGATCATAATTCTTATAAAGTTTCTGGAGGACTACACGGAGTGGGTGTATCAGTTGTTAATGCTCTTTCAGAGAGATTAAAACTTACAATTAATAGAGATAATAAAAAATATTATATAGAATTTAAAAACGGAGACGCAAAAACTTCATTAAAACAAGTTGGCAAATCAAAAACTAGCGGAACCGAAATTAATTTTGTCCCATCGAAAGATATATTTTCATCTATAAAATTTAGTTTTTCTATACTAGAAAAAAGAATGAGAGAATTGGCATTTTTAAATAAGGGCATAAAAATAGTTTTAAGTGATTTAAGACAAAAAAAACCAAAAACATTAGAGTTTAAATTTGATGGAGGTATTACGGAATTTGTACAATTCATTGATGAAAAAAAAGAAAGCTTAAAAAACAAAAATGAAAACGACCTTTTTAAAAAACCTATATATATAGAGGGTTTAAAAAATAATATTGATGTTCAATGTTCCCTTAAATGGAATGCAGGGTATAGTGAAGATGTATTACCATATACTAATAATATTTATCAAAAAGATGGAGGAACACATCTTCTTGGATTTCGAAGTGCATTAACAAGAGTAGTAAATAAATATGCAAATGAACAAAACTTATTAAAAAAAAATAAAGTTTCTTTATCAGGAGATGATGTTAAAGAAGGATTAACTTCAGTTCTTTCTATCAAAATTCCTGACCCTAAATTTTCATCTCAAACAAAAGATAAATTAGTCTCGTCAGAAGTTAGAAATATTGTGGAAACTATAATTAACGAGAAGTTGTCTACTTGGTTTGATCAAAATCCATCAATTTCAAAAATTATATTAACTAAAATTATCCAGGCAGCAGTAGCAAGAGATGTAGCTAGAAAGGCAAGAGAAAATGTACGAAGAAAAGGAGCCTTAGAATTAACGGGATTGCCTGGAAAGTTAGCCGATTGTCAAAACTCAAAGCAAGATGGAACCGAACTATTTATTGTAGAGGGTGACTCAGCTGGTGGTTCAGCCAAACAAGGCAGAAACCGTGAAAATCAGGCAGTTTTGCCGCTTAGAGGAAAAATATTAAATACTTTTACAGATTTAAATGGATCGAAAAAGAATGGAAATGCTAATGATTTAAGAACTAAAAGCCTATCAAAGATGATCTCATCAAATGAAATAGTTACATTGATAAATGCACTCGGTCTTGATCCAAAAAATGAAGATATAGATCTCAAAGATTTAAGATATGGAAAAATAATAATAATGACAGATGCCGATGTTGATGGTTCGCATATAAGAGCATTATTATTAACGTTTTTTAATAATAAACCATTTGATAAATTAATTGAGTTTGGACATGTTTATCTTGCTCAGCCACCTTTATTTAAAATTAATAAAGGAACTAAAAGCATATATATCAAAGATGAAAATGAGCTCGAAAGTTATTTAATAAAAAATTCAAAGGAAATTAAAAAATATAAAAAGAATTCTAAAGAATTTAATAATATTCTCCAAATTGAAAAGTCTAAACTTAACATTCAAAGATTTAAAGGACTTGGTGAAATGAACCCTGATGAATTATGGAATACAACTTTAAATCCTGAAACAAGAAATTTGTTACAAGTTCAATATTCAAAGAATAGTAAAAAAGATCAAGATTTGATACAAACCTTAATGGGTAACGATGTTTCTTCAAGAAAAGATTTTATTGTTGAAAATGCAATAAATGTTTCAAACTTAGATATTTAGATGGATTTAAAACAATCTGTCAAAGCAGCATCATTGAATAAGTCTACTTATATAAATTTAAGATGGATTGGAATTTTAGGTCAGTTTATAACTATTAACACAGTAAAGTTTATTTTTGGTTTTGAATTCGACTTTATTTTATCTAATATAATAATTTTTATTGGAGCTTTAAGTAACTTCTACTTAATGTTTTTTTATAAAAAACCAATACTTTCAAATGTAACTTCTTTTAATTTTTTATCTTTAGATATACTTCAATTGAGTGCTTTACTTTACTTATCTGGAGGTATTTTAAACCCTTTTTCAATATTTCTTTTGATACCGAGCGTATTTGCTGCATCCAATTTAAATATCAGAACAAATATTGCTTTAATTTTAATTACTCTAGCAGCGATTATATTTTTAACTTTCTATCACTATGAACTACCTAAACCATTAGATGAATATAGTATTAGCTTGTATTATTACTATGCAATTCCTCTAGCATTAATAATTGCATTATTTTTTTTGAACTATTTCGCATTTATTTTTGGACAAGAAACAAACCTTAGAAAAGATGCTTTGGATAAAATCCAAGAAGTAATTTCAAAAGAGCACGAACTTGTTTCACTTGGGGGACAAGCTGCAGCTGCAGCTCATTCATTTGGCACACCTTTGTCTACCATTAAAATTATTTCTCATGATCTCTTTGATCAATTTAAAGAAAATGTTGATGTAAAAAAAGATCTCGAACTATTAATCAGTCAAGTTAACAGGTGTAATGACATTTTAAAAAAACTAACATTGAATCCTACAATAGAAGATGATTTTATTGACAAAAATAAAACGCTTTACGATTATATTAGTGAGATAGTTAACTCATTTAAGGAAATTTCAAATAAGGATTTCAATATTGATAAAGAGCAAGATTCCAACTCATTTGAAATATTAAAATCTGTTGAAATTGTTTATGGTTTGAGGAATTTCATCGGAAACGCTAACAAATTTTCAAATGAAAATATCTATATTGCCATCAAAAGCGACAGTCAAAAAACTGAGATAACAATAGAGGATGATGGTCCTGGTATACCAAAAGATATACTTAACAAGATTGGAGAGCCTTATATTAAGACACTTAAACCTAAGGATAATAAAAAAACTGGATTAGGCCTAGGAATTTTTATAGGCAAAACTTTGTTAGAAAAAAATTCTGCCAAAATAACAATTAGAAATTCAGAAACTAGAGGTGGAGCTGAAGTAAAAATAGAGTGGGAAAATAAAAATTTAAAAAAATTAGTGTAATTTTTTATTATTTTCAAACAAACCACTAAGCTGACCAATCATCACATCCCCTAACTCTTGAACATCAGCTATTTTTATCGCTTTTTTGTAATATCTCGAAACGTCGTGGCCTATACCTATGGCAAGAATTTCAATATCACTTTTGTTTTCAATTGATTTTACAGTTTGCTTTAGATGTTTTTCTAAAAAATCACCCGAATTAACAGATAATGTTGAGTCATCAACCGGAGCTCCATCTGAAATAACCATAAGAATTTTTCTTTCTTCTTTTCTTTTCTTAATTCTGTTGAAAGCCCAAGTAATAGCTTCACCATCAATATTTTCTTTAAGCAAACCCTCTTTTAGCATTAAGCCTAAATTTTTTTTTGATTGTCTCCAGTGAGTATCAGCAGATTTATAAATTATATGTCTTAGGTCATTTAAACGTCCTGGATTTTTTAATTTTCCAAGTTTATTCCACTTTTCTCTGCTCTTACCACCCTTCCAATTTTTTGTTGTGAAACCAAGAATTTCAACTTTAACCGAGCATCTTTCTAATGTTCTAGACAATATATCAGCACAAAGAGCGGCAATAGTAATTGGTCTCCCTCTCATAGATCCAGAATTATCTATTAGTAAAGTCACAACTGTATCTTTAAACTCTAAATCTTTCTCTTTTTTAAAAGAAAGGGAATTATATGGATCAATTATTATTCTTGGTAATTTTGAACTATCTAATAAACCTTCTTCAAGGTCAAATTCCCAGGACCTATTTTGTTTTGCAAGTAACTGTCTTTGTAATTTATTTGCAAGTTTGGTAATTATATCTTGGAAACTAGTTAGCTGTTGATCTAAATTTTTTCTTAATTTTGAAATTTCTTCAGAATTTTCCAATGTTTCTGCTTTTGCTGTCTCATCAAATTCTGAAGTATATATTTTATATTCTTTATTACTTATTCCTAAATTTTTTTTCTGAACAATATTTTCTATTTCATTATTTTCAGCATCATCATTTCCTAGTTGTTCATCAAGTCTAAATTCATTCATTTCATCAGAACTATCAACTCCTTCATTAATACTGTCTTCCTCTTCTCTTTCCTGGGATTCTCCACTATCTGTTTTTTGATCATCTTTTGAATTATTGTTATCTTGCTCATCCTCTTTCTGTTCTTCCTTTTTGTTTTCTTCTTCGGATTCGAAGATTTCCATATTCTGAAGAATTTCTGATATTTTAGAATTGTATATGTCCTGATTCTCTGCATTTTCTTTTAAAAAGTCTATGTGTTTATCTAAAGATTTTTCAAAATCATCTTTCCAGTATGATAAAATTTTTTCAGCGCTTTCAGTTAAATTTATGTTCATTATTTTATTAAGCATGTAATATTCGAAAGCTTCAGAAACATTAGATTCCTCTTTCTTTTTTATATTTTCAGATTTTGCCATACCAATCTTATTGTTATATTTGGCCATTAAATTTTTAGAAATTCCTCTCATCATTTGTGATCCTAAAAGTTCATATCTTATTTTTTCAGAAATTTTATACAGCGTATGGCAAGTAGGTGTTTTTGGAATATTTTGTTCCAATGTAGAATTATCAGAAAATTTTCTTTTTAATGCCTCCGAATCTGCCTCAGCTCTTAATTTGATAAAGTTTTCTTTATCTTTTAAATTATCAAATTTTGAAATATTAAATTCTTTTAAATTTTTTTTATCTTTTAATGGATATGTTTCGCCTGAAATGGCTTTAATCGTTGAGTTTAAAGCTTGTTTAAATTGCTCTTTTATAAGATCATCTTTGTTCATTAAACTTGAATATTTATCATCGACTCTGGCAGTTCTTCTCCAAAACATCTTTGATAATATTCAGCGATTGTATTCTTTTCTACCTCATCACATTTATTTAAAAAAGTTACTCTGAACGCATAGCCCACATCTTTAAATATTTCTGAATTTTCTGCCCAATGTAGTACCGTCCTAGGACTCATAACAGTTGAAATATCCCCAGCTATAAATCCTTTTCTAGTAAGTGTCGCAACTTTTATCATGTTTGCAACTTTCTCTTTACCTTTATTATTATCTAAAGATTTATTTTTTCCTAAAATAATTTCCATTTCTTTTTCCAAAGCTAAATAATTTAATGTTGTTACGATATTCCATCTATCCATTTGTCCCTGGTTTATTTGTTGTGTTCCATGATAGAGTCCAGTTGTGTCTCCTAAACCAACAGTATTTGAGGTTGCAAATAATCTGAAATATTTATTTTGCTTAATGACCTTATTCTTATCTAATAAAGTAAAATTTCCTTCAGCTTCCAAAACTCTTTGAATTACAAACATCACATCTGGTCTACCGGCATCATATTCATCAAATACTAAAGCTACTGGATTTTGTATCGACCAAGGGAGAATTCCCTCCTTGAATTCTGTCACTTGTTTTCCATCTTTGATTACAATTGAGTCTTTACCAATTAAATCTATTCTACTAACATGACTATCTAAGTTAATTCTGATACATGGCCAATTCAATCTGGCTGCAATTTGTTCTATATGTGTGGATTTACCTGTTCCATGATAACCTTGCACTAAGACTCTTTTATTAAATGAAAATCCAGAGAGGATTGCTAAAGTTGTATCTTTATCAAATTTATAAGTTTTATCTATATCTGGCACATAATCAGTTTTTTTTGAAAATGCGTCCACTTCCATATCAGAATCTATACCGAATGTTTGTTTAATCGATAATTTAATATCAGGGGTCTGTTCAATATTTGTTGTCAATTTTATCCTTATAAGTATTTTTTAATTGGGTATAAGCTAAAGTTATCACTTTAAGCTTATCTTCAAATTTTTTATTGCCAGCATTCATATCAGGGTGAAATTTTTTCACAAGTCTTTTGAATTTTTCTTGTATTTTGGCCCATTTTAAACCAACTCCAACACCTAAAATTTCAAAGGCTTTAAGATCATTACTATTAAAATTAAACTTATTCATGTGATTCAAATTACTAAAATCTTTAAATTTTCCATTTTCATCTTTTAAAGTATTATTCCACAATATTTTGAAAAAATTGTCTGAAGAGCTGAAACTCTGCGTTGGCTTATGCCATGTCATGTCAGACTTTAAAAAGTTGATTACTTGTTCGTCGCTCATACCTGAAAAATAATTCCAGCTTTTATTAA
>CACJQT010000012.1 GCA_902595635.1 uncultured Pelagibacteraceae bacterium
AACAGTGCAAATAAAGGTGGAGAAATTGGTTGGATTAAAGAAACTCTATTATCAGAAAATTTAGTTAAAATTTTAAATAAGATGAATATAAATGAAATATCAAAACCTATAAAATACCCAAATGGATATTTGTTACTAAAAATTAATAATAAAAGAGAAATGAAAGAAAGTATAAATATAAATAAAGAATTTAAAGATTTAGTAAATTTTGAAAAAAATAAACAACTGAACCAGTTTTCTCTCTTATATTTTAAAAAGTTAAAAAAAAATACAGTTATTGATGCATATTAAATTTATAATAATAGTACATGGAGAACCGTTTAGTACCTTTTCTGAAATTTTAGGTAAATACTTTTCTAAAATTAAGAGATTTAAAAAAAAAATAATCATAATTGGAAATATAGAACTAATAAGAAAACAATTAAGAAAGTTAAATTATTTCTTATTGTTAAATGAAATAACAGATATAAATAATGCTAAACAGAATGTAATCAATATCATAAATATTAATTTTAGTTTTAAAAATGTTTTTTCTAAGATCTCACCAAAATCTAATCTTTATATAAAAAATTGTTTTGCAAAATCATTAGAAATAATGAGATTTTATAAAAAAGAATGCATTCTTATAAATGGCCCTGTTTCAAAAAAAACTTTTTTAAAAAAGAAATATTTGGGTGTAACCGAATATTTGTCAGAAAAAACAAAATCAAAAAATGAAGTAATGCTAATTTATAATGAAAAAATTGCAGTAAATCCAATTACTACACATATACCATTAAAGTATGTAGCAAAACAAATAACTCAAAAAAAAATTATTAATAATATTTTGAAAATAAATTATTTTTATAAGAATATTTTAAAAAGAAAGACTTCATTTGCAGTTTTAGGCTTAAACCCACATTGTGAAACTATTGATAAACATAATGAAGAAAATAAAATCATTAAACCTTCTATAAAACTTTTAAGAAAAAAAAAAATTAACATTGAGGGACCTTTTCCTGCTGACACTTTTTTTTTAAAAAAGAATATCGACAAATATGATGTTGTTGTTGGCATGTATCACGATCAAGTATTAACGCCAATCAAGACTATTTTTAATTTTAATGCAATTAATTTAACAATTGGTCTACCTTTTATAAGGATTTCTCCAGATCATGGTCCAAATTCAATAATGTTAGGTAAAAATAAATCCGATCCATCATCATTTATGTATGCAATGAAATTTATAGAAAAATTGAAATAAAAATGAGACCAAAAAAAAGTTTAAGTCAAAACTTTTTAATTGATGAAAAAATTTTGAATTTAATTGTAGATAGTGGAAATATAAAAAGTGATGATATAATTTTAGAAATTGGTCCTGGAACTGGAAATTTAACTGAAAAAATAATTAAAAAAAACCCATCTAAATTAATAGTTATTGAAAAGGATAAAGAATTATCAAAAAGATTAAAAGATAAATTTGATGAAAACTTAATTGTGATAAATGATGATATTTTAAATTGTTTTAATAAATTTAGGTTTGATAGACCTATTAAGGTATTTGGTAACTTACCTTATAATATTTCAACAAAAATTTTAACCTCATTTATAAAAATAGATAATTTAAGTAAATTTTTTTTTCAATTTCTTTTTGTTTTTCAAAAAGAAGTAGCTGATAGAATTGTTGCAAATTATAATACAAAGCAATATGGGAGATTGTCAATTTTATCCTCATGGAAAATGAACACTCATAAATTATTTGATATTTCTCCCAAATGTTTTTTTCCAAAGCCAAAGGTCTGGAGTTCGTTAGTTCTATTTGATCCAAAAGATAAAATTGAGATAATCAATAAATCAGAGAACTTAGAACGTATTACAAATATTTTTTTTAACCAAAAAAGAAAAATGATAAAAAAACCTATGAAACAATTATTTGATAATTATATAGATATTTCTAATCAACTAGGTATCGATTTGAAATTAAGACCGCAAAACTTAACAGTAAAAAAATATATTGAAATTTGTAGATGTTATGAGGATTTATCTTAATAACTTTTTTACGTGTCTTCTAATAATATTTTTATCAAAAACTCTTTTTTTTTTATTTTTTATGGCTAACATAATTCTTTTATAACATTTATTTAAATCATCATTTATTACAACCAAATCATATTCAATCCATCTTGATAGATCTTTTTTAAATCCTTTCATTCTCTTTTGAACTGTTATCATATTTTTTTTTTCTCGCTTAAGAAGTCTATTTAATAGCTCTTTTTTTGATGGGGGTAATATGAATATTGTTAAAAGATTAAATTGCAAATTTTTATTTCTTATTTGTCTAGTACCTTGCCAATCAATATCGAATACAATGTTATTTCCTTTTTTTAGTTTTTTATAAACAAAATCCTTTGATGAACCATAATAATTATCAAAAACTTTTGCGTGCTCTAAAAATTTTTTATTTTTAATTAGTTTTTTGAAATTTTTTTTTGAAGTAAAAAAATAATCTTTACCATTTTTCTCGTTTGGCCTTGGTGACCTTGTTGTATGTGATATGGAAACTAAAAAATTTTTATTACTTATTATTTTCTTTACTAACGTGGTTTTTCCTGCACCAGATGGGGATGAAAGAATAAATATTCCACCTTTTTTAAAGCTGGACATTTAATTTAAAAATTAGTTTGCTTTATTTTCTATAAATTTAACAGCATCACCTACAGTGAGAATTTTTTCCGCATCACTATCTGAAATTTCAGAACCAAATTCTTCTTCAAAAGCCATAACTAGTTCGACTGTATCTAAGCTATCAGCTCCCAGGTCGTCTATGAAACTTGATTCTTCAGTTACTTTAGCTTCATCAATACCTAAATGATCTGCTACAATTTTTTTTACTTTGCTTGAAATATCTTCTGACATATTTTCCTTATTAGTTAAAAATTCTTAATAAATATTTATATTGCAATGTCAACTAAAATACATACCTCCATTTACATGAATTGTTTCGCCAGTAATGTAATCTGATAGGTCTGAACACAAAAAAGTAACAGCATTAGCTACATCTACAGGTAACCCAAATCTATTCAAAGAAATTTTTTCTTGTAATGTTTGTTTAAATTTATCATTAATTTTATCTGTCATTTCGGATTGAATGAAGCCGGGGGATATACAATTCACATTAATATTTTTTTTTCCATATTCTACAGCAAGACTTTTTGACATACCTATTAATCCAGCTTTTGAAGCTGCATAATTTGCTTGACCAACATTACCAGTGTGACCAACAATTGATGTAATATTTATTATTTTACCTTTTTTATTTTTTATCATATTTTTAATTGAATATTTGCTTAACAAAAAAGATGAGGTTAAATTAAGGTTTAACACTCTGTTCCATTCTTCATCTTTCATTCTGATAGTCAAATTATCAAGGGTTATGCCAGCATTGTTAATTAAAACATCTATTTTATTCTGAAAATCATTATTACAATTTTCTATAAATTTTTCTATTTCTGAGTGTTTGGAAATATCAAATTGCTTAGTTATACAATTAGGATATTTTCCTTTTATTTCGTTTAATTTGTTTAAATTTGTTCCTGTAGCAATTATATTTGCATTTGCTTCATAGAGTTTTTCTAAAATTGATTTACCTATAACCCCTGTTGAACCAGTTAAAATTATATTTAAATTATTTAAATTAATCATTTGTTAAACTTTTGATATCATTAAAAGTGTTTATCTGATTTAATTTAACATTTCTATCGATTCTTTTTACCAAACCAGACAATACTTTACCTGGTCCTATTTCAATAAAATGATTTATATCTAATTTGATCATATTATTCACACTTTCTCTCCATCTTACTGGTTTTTCTATTTGATCGACTAGAAGTTTTTTTATTTCAACTGAATTGTTTGTGGGGCTTGCTGTTACATTTGATATAATACTTACTCTTGGATCTTTAAAATTAGTATCTTTAATTTTTTGATGCATTTCACTAGTTGCACTATTCATCAGTGGACAATGAAATGGAGAACTTACCGGTAATTTTATATATTTAAAGTTTTTCTTTTTTAATTCTAAACAAAATAATTCAAGATACTCCATTTTTCCACTTACTACAATCTGGCCAATAGAATTATCGTTTGCAATGTAACAAATAAATTTATTTTTATTTGCACTTAAAATTTCATTTATTTCATTTAAATCTACTCCGAGTATAGCAACCATACCTCCTTCACCATTAGGAACTGCATTTTGCATAGCGCGTCCTCTATACTTTAGTAAATTAATAGTTTGTTCAAATGTTAGTGATTCTGCACAACACAATGCAGAGTACTCTCCTAAAGAATGTCCAGCATAGCATTTTGCTTTACTTAAATTAAAATTGGTCTCTTTTTTTATAACGTTAAAAATTGAATAACTTACTAAAAAAATTGCAGGCTGAGTATTCTCAGTTTTTTCTAATTCTTCCTTGGGACCTTCTAAAATAATTTTACTTAATTTTTTTTTTAAAATATCATCGGCTTCAGAAAAGTATTCTTTAACATAATCTAAATTATTATAAAAATCATGAGCCATACCTACAATTTGTGAACCTTGTCCTGGAAATAATAAAGAAAACATAAAAACGTTTAAAAATTAAGTGTTTTTTTATATTGTAATTAAAAACTTATAATAGTATATCCTCAATTTTTCTATAGAATTATTATGAACTTTTACGAGCATACAATTATAGCGAGGCAAGATACTTCCTCTAATCAAATAAAACAGTTACAAGATAAATATATTAAAATAATTGAAAATAATAATGGTAAAATTGTAAAATTTGAAAGTTGGGGTTTAATGCATTTATCTTATATAATAAAGAAAAACAAAAAAGGAAATTATTTACATTTCAAGATTGAAGGAAAAGGAAACACAATTAAAGAATTGGAAAAAAATGAAAAAATCGACAAAAATTTGTTAAGATATTTAACCGTTAAAGTAAATAAACTAGATATAGAAACTGATTATTTTAAAAAAAAAGAAGAATTTGAAAAAAAATAATAATTATGAAGAAAAAAAATATAAAGAAAAAAGGCTCACAGAATAACTTTTCGAAGCTTAGCGTATTTCAAAATCAAAAATATAAATTTAAAAAAAAATGTCCTTTATCGGGTAAGGGTGCTCCGGTAATTGACTATAAAAATATTAAGCTATTAAAAAGATATGTTTCTGAAAACGGCAAGATTCTACCGTCTAGAATAACATCTGTAAGCCAAAAAAAACAAAGAGAACTATCTCTTTCTATAAAAAGAGCAAGAAACCTCGCTTTAATGTAAAATGAAAGTTATATTATTAGAGAATGTCAGAAAATTAGGCTCGATCGGTGAAATTATCGACGTGAAAAGAGGTTTTGCAAGAAATTTTTTAATATCTCAAAAAAAAGCTCTTTTTGCATCTAAGGAAAATATTAAAGAAGTTGAAAAAATCAAAAGTGAATTAAGTAAACGAGATCAGGATAAAAAGAATGAGGCTAAAAATATTGACGAAAAAATTAGGAATAAAAAATATACAATTAAAAAGTTAAGTACAGAAAACAAAGAGTTATATGGATCAGTAAAACCTACTGAGATTTCCAAGATGTTAAAATCTGAAGATAATGTTGAAATAAATCCATCGATGGTACAACCTACTAAAGAAATAAAATCCTTAGGGGAATATACTGTTATCCTTAATCTTCATTCTGAAATACAAAGTAAAATAACAATTATAGTTGAGACCAAAGAAGAAACTTAATTTATACAATTTTTTCCCCAATCAATAAATTATTTTGTTTTTAAAAAAATAATTTATATCATTAGTAATGGTACAATCTCTAAATTTACTTAAAGATAAATCAGATGAACTTCCAAATAATATAGAAGCAGAGCAATCAGTAATTGGATCCATACTTTTAACAAATGAAATATTTGATGAAGTAAATTTGATATTGTCAGGAAAAAACTTTTACGATCCAATTCATAAAAAAATATTTGAAGCTTTAGAAAAATTGATTTTTGGAGGACTTTTAGCTAATCCTATTACATTAAAGAATTATTTTGAAAAAGAGAAAGATGAACTTAATATTCCAGAATATTTAGTTAAAATTACAAAATTTTCTACATCGTCAAGGCAGGCTATTGAATACTCCAAATTGATTTTTGATTTATATGTTAAAAGAGAATTAATTAAAATTTCAGGTGAAGTAATTGATCAAGCAAAACTAAATGATCTTAATAATGATGGCAAAAAAATAATTGAAAATTACGAAAAGTCACTATTTGATCTAGCTGAAAAAGGATCATTTAGCTCATCATTAGTTAAATTTGATGAAGCAATGAGACAAACTATTCAAATGGCATCTAATGCATACAAAAATGAAGAGGGAATTGTTGGGGTTCCTACAGGTCTAAAAGATCTTGATGATAGATTGGGCGGTTTACATAAATCAGATCTAATAATTATTGCAGGTAGACCGTCCATGGGTAAAACAGCTTTAGCAACTAACATAGCTTTCAATGCAGCAAAAAAAATACAAGAAAGTGGTGAAAAAAGCTCTATAGCTTTTTTTTCACTTGAAATGTCATCAGAACAGTTATCCACAAGAATTCTCGCAGAGCAATCTAGAATTAAATCTAATGATATCAGAAGAGGTAAAATTTCTGAAGAACAATTTGATAAATTTATTGAGACTTCAAAAGATATATCAGAACTTCCTTTATATATTGATGAAACTCCAGCAATAACTATCGCAGCTTTAAGCAATCGAGCAAGAAGAATTAAAAGATTACATGGTTTAGATATGGTTGTAATTGATTACATTCAATTAATGAGAGCAGCAAATTCAAACAATGGAAGAGTCCAAGAGATTTCGGAAATAACTCAAGGATTAAAAGCATTAGCTAAGGAATTGGCTGTGCCAGTGCTGGCACTTTCTCAATTATCGAGAGCTGTTGAACAAAGAGATGATAAAAAACCTCAATTATCAGACTTAAGAGAGTCAGGTTCAATAGAACAAGATGCTGATGTAGTAATGTTTGTATATAGAGAGGCATACTATTTACAAGGAAAAGAACCAAGACCAGCAACCGTCGAACATGCTGAATGGCAAGCAAAAATGAATGAAGTTTCTCATTTAGCAGAGCTCATTATTCAAAAACAAAGACATGGACCCACTGGTAATGTTATGCTTGAATTTGAGGCAATGTTTACTAAATTTAGAGATATCCAAAATAATTAAATTAAATTATAAAAGCTAATAGTTGATGTTAGCAAAATTTTATCGAAATATTGTTTTAAAAAAACCCAGCTTAATTTTAATTTTATTATTAATTTGCTTATGTTTTTTTGGATATCATTCAAAAAACTTTAGACTTGATGCATCCTCAGAAACATTATTAATAGAAGGTGATCCAGATTTAAAATACCTAAATGAAATAAACGATAGATATGGTGCAAAAGAATTTTTGGTTCTTACTTACACACCAAAAAAGAGAATGATAGACGAGTCTTCTATTAAAAATCTATTAAAGCTTAAAAACCAAATTCAACAACTTAAATGGGTACATAATGTAATCACACTATTAGATATTCCATTATTAAGCAGCTCTGATGAGCCTCTTATTAAAAGACTACAAAACTACTCAACACTTACATCACCGAACATTGATAAAGAAAGAGGATTTAATGAAATATTGAATAGTCCTGTTTTCAGAAATTTTGTTATCAGCGAGGATGGTAAAACATCAGGTATTATAGTTTATATAAAATCGAAAGATAAAGTTACAGAGTTTAAAAGTAAAGAAGATGGAGAGATATATAAAGATAATTTAAAAAAACAAAATCATCAAAATATTTTGGAAATAAGACAAATAATAAAAAATTTTGACTCAACTAGTAAAATTCATTTAGGAGGCATTCCTATGATTGCCGATGATATGATGACCTTTATAAAGAATGATATAATAGTTTTTGGACTTGGCGTTTTTGTCTTTATTATTGCAACTTTATGGTATGTATTTAGAAGATTGATATGGGTAATTGTTCCTATAAGTAGTTGTTTTTTTTCAGTAGTAATAATGACAGGTCTTTTAGGTCTCTTAGGATGGAAAGTTACAGTTATTTCATCAAACTTTATTGCTTTAATGTTGATATTAACTATGGCAATGAATATTCATATTAGTACAAGATATCTTCAGCTTTCAAAACAATTTCCAAAATTAAATAAATTTAAAATTATTTCATTAACGACAAGTAAGATGTTCTGGCCTATTTTGTATACAGCCTTGACAACTATATTTGCTTTTTTATCTTTAATATTCAGTGAGATAAAACCAATAATAGACTTTGGTTTCATGATGACTTTTGGTTTAATCATTTCCTTTCTTATTACTTTTAGTTTGTTACCAACGTTAATTAATTTACTGAAGTTTAATAAGATTTCACTTAAGGAAGAAAAGGGATTTTTTATAACTAATATTTTGGGTAAAATTTCAATTTCAAATCAAAACACTATCTTTGGCACAACAATAATAATTATATTTCTAAGTATATTTGGAATTTCAAAGCTTGAGGTAGAAAATAGTTTTATAAATTATTTTGATAAAAATACAGAAATATATAAAGGTATGAAGCTTATTGATGAAAAATTGGGAGGCACGACACCCCTTGAAATAATTTTAAAATTCCCAAAACCAGATGAGAGTGATCAAAAATCAGATGATGAAGAAGATGATTGGGGAGATGAAGACGAAAATGAAGATAAATATTGGTTTACCAAAGATAAAATAAATAAAATAAAAAAGGTTCATAATTACTTAGACTCTTTGGAGCCTGTTGGAAAAGTTCTTTCTTTTTCCTCAATTATTGACGTCGCCACTCAACTAAATAACAATAAAGAACTAGGCTCTCTAGAAATGGGGGTATTGTACACGAAAATACCAGACAATATAAAAAAAGAGATTGTAGATCCATATATTTCCATAAAAGATTCTGAAGCTAGAATAAGTTTAAGAATAAAAGACTCTTTAGATAATTTAAGAAGAAATGATTTATTGATTAAAATAAATTCTGATCTTGAAAATAAATTAGATTTAAAGAAAGATGAATTCAAGTTGGGAGGGGTATTAATTCTTTTTAATAATCTATTACAAAGTTTATTTAAGTCTCAAATTTTGACCCTTGGATTTGTTATGCTTGGGATTTTAATAATGTTTATAATTCTTTTCAAAAATTTAAAATTAGCTTTAATAGGTGTTGTGCCAAATTTTATAGCAGCTTTTTTTATATTAGGTTTAATAGGTCTATTGGGAATTCCACTTGATATGATGACAATTACAATAGCTGCTATAACAATAGGTATAGCTGTAGATAATAGTATTCATTATATTTACAGATTTAAAGAGGAGTATGAAAAGTTAAAAAATTATAATAAAACATTAAAATTATGTCACTCAACTGTTGGTAAAGCTATTTTAAATACATCTATTACAATAGTTTTTGGATTTTCAATTTTGGTAATGTCTAATTTTATACCTACAATTTACTTTGGTGTATTCACAGGAATTGCTATGTTGCTTGCAATGGTCTCAGTTTTAACACTTTTGCCCTCTCTGCTGCTTAAAATTAAACCATTTAATTAATGATTGAAACAGTTCAGGATTTTTTATCTCAAGTAACATTATTTGATTATATTTTTTTTGTATTAACTGTTTATTTTCTAATTCAAGGATCTAGGAAAGGTTTTGTTTTAAGTTTGTTATCTGCTGCTAAATGGGTATTGGCATATATTTTAACAATTTATTCATTTCCAAAAGTAAAACCTTACTTTGATGGTATTTTAGATAGTGAATACATACTTGATATAGTTGTAGGTGTAATATTATTTATTTTAATAATATTTCTTATTCTTTTAGCAAATAAAGCAATAAGCAAAGTTATTACTTACACGGGATTAGGTTCAGTTGATAAAGTTTTCGGCTTTTTCTTTGGAATCGCTAAGAGCTATATTCTAATTGTTTGTTTATTCACAGCTATTGACGTTGTTTACGATAGCAAAAAATGGCCGCTAAATTTAAAAGATTCGTTAACATTTCCTTGGGTTGAAAAAGGTAGTATCTATCTTATAAAGGTATTTCCAAATCAAAAACAATATGAAGACGCTAAAGAAAAAGTTCAAGATGTATAACCCTAAATTAAAAGAGGAATGTGCCGTATTTGGTATAAGTAATACACCAGAAGCGTCGACCTTAACAGCTCTAGGTCTCCATGCGTTACAACATAGAGGACAAGAAGGTTGTGGAATTGTATCATTTGACGGTGAAAAATATCACTCTGAAAAAAGATTTGGTCTAGTTGGCGACAACTTTAATGATGAAAAAGTTTTAAAAAACTTGCCTGGAAATTATGCGATAGGTCACAATAGATATTCTACAACTGGAGGAACTGCTTTAAGAAATGTGCAACCATTCTTTGCTGATACTAATTCAGGTGGAATTGGTGTAGCACATAACGGCAATCTAACTAATGCCATAACACTAAGAAATAAAATGGTTGAAGAAGGCTCGATTTTTTACACAACATCAGACACTGAAACAATAGTAAAACTCATAGCTAAATCGAAAAGACCAAAGACAATTGATAAAGTTATTGATGCTCTGTTTCAAATTCAAGGAGGATATGCTTTAGTTATGATGACACAAAATACTCTTATTGGTGTAAGAGACCCTTATGGAATTAGACCTTTAGTAATAGGCAAACTAAAAAATTCATATGTTTTCGCATCTGAAACATGTGCTTTTGATATTATAGGTGCAAAGTTTGTTAGAGAAGTTGAAAATGGTGAAATTGTTTATGTTGAAAATGATGAATTAAAAAGCATTAAACCATTTCCTCAAAAAAAAGTGAGACCATGTGTATTTGAATATATTTATTTTTCAAGACCAGATAGTATTTTAAATGGTAAAACTGCCTATGAATATCGTAAAAGATTTGGAGCAGAATTAGCAAAAGAGGATAATTTGGATGCTGACTTAGTTGTGCCAGTGCCAGATTCTGGTAATGCAGCTGCATTAGGTTACGCAGAGGAAAAAAGAATAAATTTCGATTTAGGTTTAATAAGAAATCACTATGTTGGCCGAACTTTTATTGAGCCCTCGCAGCAGATTAGAAGTTTGGGAGTTAAATTAAAATTAAATGCAAATGTTTCAGTTATAAAAAATAAAAAAATTATTTTAGTTGATGACTCTTTAGTTAGAGGAACTACATCATCAAAGATTGTAAAAATGTTATATGACAATGGTGCTAAAGAAATACACGTTAGGATAGCTAGTCCAGAAATAAAATATCCAGATTTTTATGGAGTTGATACACCGACAAAAAAAGAACTACTAGCAGCAAACAAATCAGTAGATGAAATAAAAGAATTTATAAAAGCAAAATCACTTAAATTTTTAACTTTAGATGGTTTGTATAGAGGAATGGGTTTTGATAAGAGAAATGATGCTTATCCACAATTAACTGATCATCATTTTACTGGTGATTATCCAGTAAAAATAATTGATGAACTTGGAGAGGATAAAGTTACACAATTATCATTATTAAGTACAGGATCGAGCAATTGATGAAAAAAGTAAATTTTACTGAAATGAAAAATGGTTCAAAAGAAGATTATGAATTATTAGAAAAGTATGAAAAAAATTTCGAACGCAAAACTGCTGATAGATTACTCAAATATCTTGCAAGTCAAACTACAACTCTTGAAGGTTATCAAATAACTAGATTAGAACATTCCTTGCAAGCAGCCACAAGAGCTTACAAGAATGGAGAAAGTGAAGAGATGGTTGTAGCAACTTTACTTCATGACATAGGAGATGACTTGGCACCTATGAATCATTCTCAATACGCAGCGTCAATAATCAGACCATATGTTACAGAAAAAACATATTGGATAATACTTCACCATGGACTTTTTCAAACTTATTACAGTGCTCATCATTTAGGAGGTGACAGAAACGCTAGGGATAAATTCAAAGATCACAAATATTATCAAGATACAGTTGATTTTTGTGAAAAATACGATCAATCTTCTTTTGATCCTAATTACAAATCTATGTCTCTAAAAGAGTTTGAACCAATGGTGAAAAAAATATTCGATAGAAAACCTTTTTATCATCACTAATTTTTAAAAGAAAACATGACTAATAAACTTAAGGAAGAGAAAAGTCCGTATTTAAAACAACATAAAGATAATCCAGTTAACTGGTTTGCTTGGAATAAAGAAAGTTTAGAACAAGCAAAAAAAGAAAAAAAACCAATATTTCTTAGCGTTGGATATGCGAGCTGTCATTGGTGTCATGTGATGGCTCATGAAAGTTTTGAAGATGATCAAACAGCTAAAATAATGAATGAAAAATTTATAAATATTAAAGTTGATAGAGAAGAAAGACCTGATTTAGATTATGTTTTTCAAAGAAGTTTATCTATTTTAACAGGAACCCAGGGAGGCTGGCCTTTATCGATGTTTCTTGATGAAAATGGAGTTCCTTTCACTGGTGGAACTTATTTCCCACCAAAAGAAATGCATGGAAGACCAGATTTTCAAAAAGTTCTAAATAATGTTTCTGACGTATATAATAAGAATAGAGAGAAAATTCTTGATCAAGCACCCCAAATGCAAGAAATATTTGGTAAAATTAATCAAAGATCAGCAGTATTAAATCAACCATTAGAACCGTTTTTAGAAAAAATTATACAGCACCTTGATAAACAAAATGGAAGTTTCAAAGGAGCTCCTAAATTTCCTCAATTTTATTTGTTTGATGCAATGTTTTATTTTTATTTAAAAACAGGAAAAGAAGAATACTTCAAGCCTGTTGATACTTTACTCTATAATATTTCTTCAAAAGGAATGTATGATCATTTAGCTGGTGGTATAGCAAGATATACAGTCGATGAAAATTGGATTGTCCCCCACTTTGAAAAAATGCTTTATGATAATATTCAATATATCGGATTGTTAAATAAGTTCTTTCAAAAGACTGGTAATCTTTATTATAAGAAAAAGTTAGAGCAAACTATAAATTTTATTAATTCAGAATTTAAAAATGAATTTGATCTTTATGGGTCTGCATATGATGCTGATAGCGACGGTGTTGAGGGAAAATATTATGTTTGGAATTATGCAGAACTTGAGAATGCCCTAGGTTCTAAATTTAATTCATTTACAAAAAAATATATCATAAAAGAAGAGGGAAACTTTGAGGGTAATAACATTTTAATAGAGAATCATAATAAACTTTCCGATGAGGAGACTAAAGAAATCTCAATTACAGAAAAAATATTGTTAGATCAAAGAAACAAACGTGCTAAACCATTATTTGATGATAAATCTCAAACTGATCAAAATTGTTTTTTGTTAGAAACTCTCCTTTTTTCATCTTTAGTAACTGATAATGAAGAACTAAAACAAAATACTCTTGATAGTATAAAAATATTGGAAAAATATTTGTCAGATAAAATTTTCCATTGCTATCAAGATACAGAGATTGACGCATTTTTGGAAGATTACGTATACTACGCAAGTCTTTTACTAACAATTTACGAATTAGATGGTGACGATAAATATATCAAAAAAGCAAAAGATATTTTAATAAATACCTGGGAATACTTCTTTGATAAAAAATCAGGATTAATGCAAAAAAATAAAATCTTAGATAATGACCTTTTTGTACAACCAGTAGATTTAAACGATAATAATATACCAAACGGAAATAGTGTATATTTAAACTTATGTAACAAATTATATATAATAACTAGTGACAAAATATGGTTTGAAAAAATTGATATTTTAAAGAAAAGTTTTCATCAAGTTTTAAACTCAAACTTTGCACAAATGTTTAGTTTTGTTAAATCATTAGATATTTGTAATGAAAGCATATCTTTTACAATTTATGGAAAACAAAATTTAGATACTGATATAAAAAAGTATTTACAAAAAAAATTTTTTACCAGGGCCACATTTAAATATCTAGATAATGAGGAAAAAGATGCGAAAATTGTTATATGTAAAAATCAAACTTGCTCAAACAAATTAAGTAATATAAAGGAAATCGAAGACTATTTAGAAAGAAACAATA
Organism: uncultured Pelagibacteraceae bacterium; assembly: GCA_902595635.1. GTDB lineage: Bacteria > Pseudomonadota > Alphaproteobacteria > Pelagibacterales > Pelagibacteraceae > Pelagibacter. The sequence continues at coordinate 14,137 of CACJQT010000012.1, forward strand.
TAAACTAATGATAGAAACAAAGGAACAAATAATAGAACATTTTAAGTCAGGCTCAAAGGATAAATCTAATTTAAAGATTGGGGTTGAGCATGAAAAATTTGTTTTTGATAAAAAAACAAATACTAGAATTGATTATTCCAAAATCAAAAAAATGTTTGAAAATTTATATGAGTTTGGCTGGAAACCTATTTTTGAAGAAAAAATTCCAATAGCGTTAACTAAGAATGGTAAAAGTATTACTTTAGAGCCTGGTAATCAAATAGAGCTATCTGGAGCAAAATTAAATAATATTCACGAAGCTTGTGCTGAATCTCATGAATATTTATTTGAGTTAAATCAGGTAATTGAAAAATTAGATTTTAAAATAGTAAGCGCTGGATATGATCCTATATCTAAACTTGAAGATATACCTAATAATCCAAAAAAAAGGTATGAGGTTATGACCAAAGATATGCCTGTTGGAGGAAAACTAAGTTTGGATATGATGTATAAAACTGCAGGTACGCAATTAAATTTAGATTATACCTCAGAAGAAGATTTTATAAAAAAATTTAAGTTGGCAAATAATTTAGTTCCAATATCTATCGGACTTTTTGCAAATTCCTCTATAGTTGAAAAAAGTAATAGTGGATACTTATCTTACAGATCTAAAGTTTGGCAAGAAACATCTAGAGGTGGATTACCTGAGTTTTTTTTAAAAGATGTAAATTTTGAAAAATATGCAGATTATATTATGAATTATCCAATCTTATTTTTACAAAGTGAAGGTAATTATATATCTGGAAAAAAATATTTATTTAAAAACTTTATGAATGGAGAAATTAAAGAAATTGGAAATAAAATTCCAAGTACTAATGATCTTGATACACATTTAGGAACAATATTTACAGAGAACAGATTAAAACAATATATCGAATTAAGATCAATGGATGCGTGCGGATGGGAGTGTTTATGTGCTGGTCCTGCCCTATTCACTGGATTACTTTATGGAAACCTGGAAGAAGCTTTAGATTTAATTAAAAATTGGGAAGCTAATGAAGTGCTTTCAGCTTATAAAAATGCCCCTAAAAATGGCTTAAAAACTAATTTGATGGGCAAGGATATTTCGTATTGGGCAGAGAGACTGTTAGACATATCAAAATCAGGATTAAAAAAAAGAGACTTTTTAAATAGAAAAAAATTAAGTGAAGCAAAATTTTTAGATCACTTAGAAAAAATTGTAAAAAATAAAAAAACAAATGCTGATAATATAATAAGTAAGTATTCAAATTCCGAAAATTTGAATGATTTATATGACCAATAAAATTGTTGCTATACAAGGTGATAATTTAAAAAAAATAAATATCAAAACAGATACTACTATTTTTTTAGCTAATGAAGCTCAAAACAAGGGTTATAAATTATTTTATTATTATCCAGAAAACTTATCGAATATAAGAGGAAAAACTGTAAGTGAAGGATATTTTATTAAAATTGATTATTCAAAAAAGAAATTTTATAAAATTCTAAAAAAATCAAAATTAGACTTATCCTTTGCAAAATATATTTTAATCAGACAAGATCCACCTTTTAACTTGGAATATATTTCTACAACATTAATGCTAGATAGAATCAAAGATAAAACAAAAATTATTAATGATCCTACCTCAGTTAGAAATATTTCAGAAAAATTTTATTCTTTAAATTTTAAAAATTATATGGCAGATACAATATTTACTAAAGATTTGATTGAAATTAAAAAATTTTTCAAAAAACATAAAAAGATAATAATTAAACCTATTCATAGCTATGGTGGCAATGATATAAATCTTATTTCAGGGAAGCTTAATTTACTTAAAATAAAACAAATATTGAAAAAGCACGGTCACATTATGTGTCAAAAATTTTTGAATAAAATTAGGTTTGGAGATAAAAGAGTTTTTATTATAAATGGTAAGGTTTGCGGAGCTATATCTAGAGTTCCAAAATCAGGATCAATATTGAGCAATATGAGCAAAGGTGCAAAACCTAAAATCGCATTTTTAAGTAATAAAGAGCTAAAAGTTTCAAATATAATTGCAAAAAAAATTAAGAAAGACGGAATTTACTTTGCAGGAATAGACTTTATTGATGGAAAGTTAAATGGAGATATAAATGTAACATCACCAACGGGTATAAAAACATACTTTGATTTATCTCAGATAAACTTGGCTAAGACTTTTTGGAAAGGTTTATAGTTGAAAAACTTATCAAATCAGCAAAAAGGATCATCTCTTGCATTTATAGCTGTGATGTTCATCACACCAGATTCACTTTTTATAAGATTATCTTCGATAGATACTTGGGGATTATTGTTTTATAGGGGTGCGATACCATTTTTAGCTGTATTAATTGGACTTCTTATATTTTATAAAAAAAACTTTATTAAAGCATTTTTGAATGTTGGTTATGCTGGTATTTTTTATATTATAAGTTTTTCGATTTGTAACATCACATTTATAATTTCAATCCAAAATACAAATGTAGCAAATACATTAATAATGATTGCAATGGCACCCATGCTTTCGGCAATCCTTGGTGCAATATTTTTAAAAGAGGTTCCCGATAAGAAGACTTGGATAGCTATAGCTATTACTTTAGTAGCTGTAATATATATATTCTACGACTCTCTTGAGATGGGTAACTTATTTGGTGATCTTATGGGTATAACAACAGCTTTTGGACTTGCCACCAACGCAGTAATAATTAGGTCGGCAAAAGATAGAGATTTGCTACCTTCAGCAGTTGTCGGTAAGCTTACAGTAGCTCTATTTGCTCTCTTTTTCGTTGAAAGTTATGAGTTAGTTGAAAAAGACCTGATTTATATACCTTTAATGTGTATTTTGTGTGTAGCAATTCCATTCGTTTTAGTGACGATTGCTCCAAGATTTATACCTGCCGAGGAAGTTAATCTGTTTTTTCTTCTAGAGACCATTTTAGGACCCATTTGGGTATGGTTAGTTATCAAAGAGCAGCCAAGTATTGAGACAATAGTTGGTGGACTGGTAATTATATTCACTATAGCTGTTCACTCATATCTAAAATTAAAATCTTCTTCTAAATAAATTATTTTTCTTTTTGTCACAAATTTGTCTTGATTTAAAATTAGATCGCCCATAAACACCGCTAATTTTATGAACAAAATTATAAAAAACTCTTGGGCTCTCTTTATGGGTATGGCATTTATAATGCTAGCTCATGGTTTTCAAGGTACTCTTTTGGGTGTTAGAGCAGTAAAAGAAAATTTTGGTCTATCATCGACAGGTTTTTTATTTTCTGGATATTTTGTTGGATATTTTATTGGAGCAAAAATTATACAATCATTAATTCATAGAGTTGGGCATATTAGAGTATTCGCAGCTTTTGCTTCTGTAACTTCAATTGTGGTCTTATTACACTCTATTTTCGTAAATCCTTTTTCCTGGTTTGTGCTTAGAATGATTTCTGGTTTTAGCATGGTTTGTCTTTATACAATTGCTGAAAGCTGGTTAAACGATAGATCTACAAATAAAAACAGAGGTAGTGTTTTATCAATCTACATGATTGTTATGTATGCTTCTATGGCAATTGGAATGTTTTTTATAAACTTTAGTAAACCAGAAAACTTTCAACCTTTTATACTGATATCTTTATTTATGTCATTGTCTCTTGTTCCAATATTATTAACAAAAAGAAAGGCTCCAAACTTTAAAAAAATATCAGGTATGAAGCTAAAGGAAGTTTATAAATCATCACCATTTGGTGTTGTAAGTTCGTTTTTAATTGGAATATCACATTCAGCTGTTTTTTCATTGATTGCAGTTTATGCTACATCGATGAATTTTAGTATTTTTGAAGTTTCAATAGTAACCTTTTTATTTGCTATATCTGGAGCTATATCTCAATGGCCAATAGGAAAATTATCAGATGTTTTAGATAGGAGAATTGTAATTATTTATACAACATTTGGAGCAGCTTTATTTTGTTTTTTGGCGATTATTTCTTCAGGTCAAATGTATATGCCTGCAGGTTTAGCAACATCAAAATTATTTTTTTATATATGTATAATGTGTTTTTCTTTTTGTAGTCTACCAATGTTTGCATTAATTTTTGCACACACAAATGATTATATACCAAAAGAAAAATTTGTAGCAGCAGGAGCAGGATTACAATTTGTTTTTGGTCTTGGTGCAATTTGTGGTCCTTTCATGTGCTCATTATTTATGGAATTTTTAGGAGAAAATGGATTTTTTATTTTCTTAATTATATTTCATTCATTTATTGGTTTATTTGGAATATATAGAATGCAAATTAGAGAGTCTGGAGATAACCCAGATTCACAATTTGCACCTATGCCTCAAACGATTACTCCAGCAGGTATAGAGCTTAATCCTTCAACTGAACCAATAGATGAACCAAATAATTTGAACGAATTTAAGAAAATTTAGTGTAAGTTCAAAATTATGAAAACAGCATTAATATTCGGCTCAACTGGATTAATTGGTGGGATATTACTTAAATTGTTAGCTAATGATCAAAAATATGAAAAAATCAAGGTTTTTGTAAGATCTTCTACTTCAAAAATTGATCCCAAAATAGAAGTTGTTCAAACAGATTTTACGAAAATAGAAAACATTAAGTCAGAAATAAAAGGCGATGATTGTTTTTTTTGTATTGGTACTACAAGAAAAAAAACACCAAACAAACAAGATTATATAAACACCGAGTACAATTTACCTATTACAATTGGAAAAATTTGTAGCGATAATAATGTACAAAATTTTACTTATATTTCTTCATTGGGTGCCAGTTCAAAAAAAACAAATTTGTATTTAAAAAATAAAGGTATGGCTGAAGAAGAATTAAGAAAACTAAACTTTAAAAAATTTATTGTAATTAGACCTTCGTTTTTAATTGGAAAAAGAAAAGAGGAAAGACTTGGAGAAAAAATAGGTATTTTCGCCATGAGATGTATATCGCCAATTTTAGTTGGAGATTTAAAAAAATATAAATCGATAAATGCAGAAATAGTTGCCAAATCCATGATAAATATATCAAACAGTGAAATACAAAGTGGGGTATTTGAACCACCACAATTACTGGAAATTGGAAGAGAATAAATTTTTTATAAATCAATAAAATATTAAAAAAAATTATTTTAAGTGCTATAATACATTTAAAGGAGGTATCTATGGCTAAATTTTTTTTAATGGGAAATTTTACAGAGAAAGCATTCGCAGGCTTTTTAAAAGATCCTGGATCAGATAGATCCGAGGTTGCTAGAAAGTGTTCTGAAAGTGTTGGAGCTGAAATGAAATCTTACACATATTTAAGAGGACCCTATGACTTTATAGTTGAAACCCATGGTACATTTGAGCAAATGGCTGCTATAAAAATGGCTACTGAGGGAAGTGGTGCACTTAAAAATATCGCCATTTGTGAGGAAACACCAATGAATGAAATTGCAAATCATGCAACAAAAGTATCAAGTGGCTATAAAGTGCCTGGACAATAATCTTACTGGTAGCTTCATTAATTATGGAGCTACCAATTTAAAATTGAAGCTGTCAAAATATCTCATTCAAATAAAATAATATTGATCTATTAAGAAAGTTATGAACAAAAGAAAATTTATAAAATTATCTATATTTGGATCATTATTATACAGTATTTTTCCATACAAAATTTCATTAGCTGAAACCAAAAAAATAATTAATCAAAATTTAACAGAAGCCCAAAAAAAAATAATGTTTGAGGAAGCAACCGAACGTCCATTCTCAAGCCCTCTTAATTACGAGAAAAGAGAAGGATTTTATCACTGTGCAAATTGCGGAGCTAAACTATTTAAGTCTAGTTCAAAATTTGATAGTGGAACTGGTTGGCCATCATTTACAGAGGCTCTTCCTGGAGCTTTTAAAACTAAGGTTGATTACAGCTTTGGCATGAAAAGAATTGAGTACCATTGTGCAAAATGTGGTGCCCATCATGGTCATGTCTTTGAAGACGGTCCTGGATCGACAGGAAAGAGATATTGTAATAACGGCTTGTGTTTAATATTTAAGCCATCATCATAAAACGGAGGAATAATGAAGATATTGAGTATATTGAAAGGGGTTGAATTAGTTATAGCAGATTTAGAAGTAAATTTGGGAGAACAGGTGAGAAGTGCGCCTACGTTATGCGCAAGATACAATGGTAAAATTATACCTTTAAACACTGCTCAAGATGGTCGACCCATTCTTATGAGAGAAGAAAATGCTTTAGAAAACTAATTTTGTATTTAATTGCGTCAACTTAATTAAGTTTATTTACAAGGAAATATTATAAAAAATAACTATGACATTTGAATTACCAAAACTAAATTATTCTATTGAGGCTTTGTCTCCAATAATGTCACAAGAAACATTAGAGTTACATCATGGAAAACATCATCAAACCTACATAACAAATCTTAATAATTTTATAAAAGATACAGACATGGCTGAAATGTCATTGGAAGATATAATTGCAAAAAGCTCAAAAGATAACTCAAAAACTGGGATATTTAATAATGCAAGCCAGCATTGGAACCATAACCTTTTTTGGAAATGCATGAAACCAAAAGGCGGTGGGAATATTCCATCAAAACTTGAGAAAAAAATTATTGAAGATTTTGGAAGTATTGAAAAATTTAAAGATCAATTTAAACAAGCGGGTATAACTCAATTTGGATCAGGTTGGTGTTGGTTATCTTTAAATAATGATAAATTGGTTGTTACAAAAACAGCTAATGCTGCTAATCCTTTAATTGATAACTTAAAACCAATACTTGGTTGTGATGTCTGGGAGCATTCATATTACATTGATTACAGAAATAGAAGACCTGAATATTTAGATAAATTTGTAGATAATCTTATAGATTGGGAATTTGTTGAATCTCTATTAATCTAATTAATCCTAGAACTTTTTAAGATAGATCAAATAGCCATTTTTAATTTTAAAGCAAATAGACTTACATTTCAGAATCTGTTATTTTAAATTATGAAAAAAATTTTTGTTATTGCATTATTAATTTTTATCTCAAATACAGTTCTTAACGCAGAAACAATTAAACCAAAAAAAACACCACTAAAAAAATTATCTAAACAACTAGGCAATGGAGAATTAATTAAGATTAATTCATATCAAACTTCTGATTATAAAGGTATTATGGAGGGCTGGTATAAAGAGAGCCCAATAATAGTTGATGCTCTTATTACTTATCCAAAGGGAGAAGGTCCTTTTCCTTTATTATTAATCGTTCATAGTAGTGGTGGTGCTGATGAATTTACTGCAAATTGGCTAGAGTTTATGAGAGATCAACAAAAACCTTTGTTAGACATGGGGATAGCGACAATGTATTTAGATAATTTTTCTGCGAGAGGCGCAAAACATACTTATACAGATCAATCAAAGGCTTCTATATGGTCTACTTATATAGATGTATTTATGGCATTAGAGTATCTCAGCAAGGATACAAAAATAAATATTAAAAAAGTAGGTGTCTCTGGTTATTCAAGGGGAGGAAATCTTTCAATAATGGCTGCAGAAAAAAGATTGAGAGATATATTAGTTAGTAAAGATCTCTATTTTGCTGCGTCTCAACCAAGATCTGCTGAATGTGGAATTACTGGAATGTTTAGAAATCCAACTCCAGTTAAAGAAACTAAAATTTGGTATGTACATGGTTTAGCTGAGGATTATACGTTGCCAGGTCCATGTGTAGATATAATGGAAAAAATGCAAGCTAAAGGTGCTGATATTAGAATCGATTTAAGAGAGGGATGGTATCATTTATTTACTGGAAATTATGAGCCAGAAATTGAAAAAAGAACTCAATATTTTTGGAAGTGTCCTAATTTTTACACAGAGGATGATGGGAATCCCAATAAAGAGTTCATTGATTTAATTATAAAAAATACAAAAATAAAAAATTTGGATGAATTTAATGAGTTATCACGTAAAAATCCAAGAAAAGCTTTTAAAACAATGTTCAAGGGTCTTAAAAAAGAAAATTGTATTGGAAAAGGTGTTACTGAAGGGGGTAACCATGGAAAAACTTTTATGCCAGAATATTTAGCATTTTGGAAAGAAAATTTATTAAATTAATTTAATTAAAAAACTCGATCTACAACTCGATAATAAAGAGATTAAACAAAGTTTTTAGTAGTATGACACCAGAAAACTCAAGTAAACTTTGGAAAATTATTCAGGAGGCTGGTGATTATTTAAGGTGCTAGTGGTACACACTACCTGACACTACCTCACACTACTTCACACTAGTTAAGCGGTTTATATTTTTTATATTTATAAGTAAACCGCTTAAAGACTCATCAATTTAAATAATAAACTAGTCCCCAAACTAGAACATTTTGAGATAAATCAATAAAGATAAACGAAAAATTATTTTTTAATCCAACCTCTAAAGTGTTTTCCGTTATTATTGAAAACTTTAGAAATTAAGCCAGAGTTTTTCATTTCCAATTCAACTCTTCGTTGGGTTAAAGGGTAATCTATTTTTTTATCTTTTATATACTTAGACATTTCCTTGAATAGATCCTTTGAAAATAAACAAGTTTTAGAGTCTACAGGCTTTTTGTTTTTGATAATTTTTTTCAAAATATCCAAGGCAACTTTGTCAAAAGACTCATATTTGAAATAATTTTTCCATTTTTCTGAAAAATGAAAATTATTTTTAACCTTCAATATTTCTATAAATTTTTTTAAATATACAATCTTTGGTGAACTTATTCTAATATCATATGAGTGATCATAACCTCGTTTTTTTAAAAAATAAAAATTTTTATTAAAACCAAGCAATTTTGTTTTTTTTACAAACCATTCCAAGTGTTTTAAGCCGCCTGTTACTCCAAATTGAAATTTTGGAATAATTGATTTATTTGGAGTATATACACTTATATGCCCATCACCATCAAACCACCCTCTGAGATAATGTGGCAAAAGTTTCTTTTCAATTTTTGGAGGTTTAAAAATATAAGTTTTATTTGGTATAAGGCCCCAATTTTTAAGAGAACTGGTTAAATTAGGAGCTGAAACAGAAACTCTACATCTTTTAAAATAATATCTTTTACCATTAGATTTATAACTTGCTACTCCAATTTTAATTTTTTTTTTTGGTATTTTTAAATCTTTACAAAAAGCTTCAAGTATATTTTTTGATTGTATTTTTTGAGAAAATTCTAAATTATTATTAGCACTTAAACTACCATCAGCCATTAAAAAACCTGCCCAGTAAGCAGTTTTAAAATTTTTTTTATTAAAGAATTTTGTATCCCAGTTTAGATCAAAACGACTTAGGTGTGGATTTATATTATAATCTTTAAATATTTTTTGGATTGTTCTTGATGATAATTTATATTTCTTAGTTAATAATGTTAGTGGAACAGCTTTTTTTCCCTCTTCAACTATTTCTATTAATATTTCATCTTTGATATGATTGTATGTAGGACTCCATTTGTATAATTTTTTGACCCAAACTTCATAATAAAGACCTGTTTCTTTATTTATTCTTTGTTTAATGTACTTTTCAAAAATAAGACCATCTTCTCTTTGATCTCCTCTTTTAAAATTCTTTCCTGTGAGTGGATTTAATCTTTTCACAAGTGATAGCTTACTTGTTTTTCCAAATTAATTTTAAGTTTCCTTCTGATGCATTTTCAGCATCTTTTTTTTCATGAAAACTATAATATCTATTTTTTCCTTTTAGAAATTTCATTGGCTCGATATCTGTTGCCCATGAAGCCTGTTCAAAAATAGTTCTTCCATAAGGTGCTCGGCTATAATTAATTTTTACAGTTTCATCAAAACTAAGATCTTGTTTTTTCTTTAAAACAACAACTAGATCAATATCCTGACAATCAATTGAATCTGTTATGTAGCTTCCAAAGGCATAAATTTCATCTACACGCATGATGTAATAGTCATCCGCATTCATTTGTTTAGATTTTTCAATCAATTCATACACATATTGTTCAGCTATTTCT
>CACJQT010000013.1 GCA_902595635.1 uncultured Pelagibacteraceae bacterium
TTTGATATTTTTTATAAATTTAACCCTGAAGTTTTGACAATTACGATTACTGGCACGAACGGAAAGTCAACTACAAGTAAGTTACTTTATGATATTTTAAAGAATCACAACTATGATACTAGGTTAACAGGAAATATTGGAAATCCTATTTTAGAGGAAAAAAAAGTTACCAGGAATACTATCTTTGTTATTGAGGCTTCTTCTTATCAGCTGGCTTATAGTAAATATTTTAAATCAAAATTTTCTATAATCATTAATATTTCCCCAGATCATTTAGAAAGGCATAAGACAATGAAAAATTATGTATTATCAAAATTAAAATGTGTAATAAGACAAAACGAAAATGATGTAGCGTTAATAACAAACACTAATTTATTGAAAGACTTAATAAGAACTAAAAATATAAAATCCAAAATAATATATGTAAGTAAAAATAAGTATGTATATTTAAAAAATAAACTAAGTAATGATAATTTTAAAAATTCAACAAATTTTCAAAATTTAAATTTTTTATTCGAGCTATCGAAACATATGAAACTTAATTTAAAAACTTTAATAAAAACTATTAATAAATTTAAACCTTTGAAATTTAGACAGGAAGTGATCCATCAATCAAAATATTTAAAAATAATAAACGACTCGAAGTCAACAACATTATCTTCTACTGTCCCATTTTTAGAATCCAATGAAAAAATTATATGGATCTTGGGAGGATTATTTAAAAAAGGTGACAAATTTAATTTAAATAAAAAGTATTTTAAAAATTTAGAAGCATATATTTATGGAAAAGATAGACAACTTTTCTTCAAACTATTTAAAAATAAAATTAAAGTTAACCTATCAAAAGATCTGAGAAATACTCTCAAATTAATTCCAAACCTTAAGGATATAAGAACAAAAGTTACAGTTTTATTTAGCCCATCGGCCGCATCATTTGATCAATACAAAAATTTTGAAGAAAGAGGTAGACAATTCAATATGTTAATTAAAAGATATTTACCAATTGAATGAATAAATATTTTGATACATTTTATGATTGGTGGAAAAACATCGATAAAACAATTTTTTTGATAATAAGTTTATTATTTTCACTAGGATTGTTCTTTTCCTTAGTTTCAACTTCAATAATCGCATCAGATAAATTAAACACAAATTCTTACTATTTTTTTTTAAAACATTTAATTTTTGTTTTAATTGGAATATTTTTAATTTTATTTTTATCTCTACTAGATCAAAAAATTTTAATTAGGTTATCAGTCGTATTATTTGTTATCACATTTATAAGTTTATTCTTAGTTCCCTTAATTGGAGTGGAGGTCAAAGGGTCAAAGAGATGGTTAGATATTGGCTCATTGCCTAGGTTTCAACCTATTGAAACTTTAAAACCTTTTTTTGTTATTGTTATTTCGCTAATAATTTCATTAGAAAAAAAAAACCTTTATATAAAATATCTCTTGAGTTCAGTCATTTTAGTACCAATTATAATTTTACTCTTATCTCAACCAGACTTAGGACAAACATTATTAATATTATCTGTTTGGCTTGCCATTATTTTTGTTTCAGGAATAAATTTATTACTTTTCGCAATTTCATTATTAGCTGTGGGTTCATTAACTCTATTTTTAGTCTTTTTGGTGCCAAAGTTTGAATACATAAGAATAAGATTAATGTCATTTTTAGACAATTCTAGCGGTAATAATTACCAGGCTGATAAAGCAAGCGATGCAATATCCAGCGGAAGTTTTTTTGGAAAAGGAATAGGTGAAGGAACTTTAAATTCAAGAATACCAGAAGCACATACAGATTATATAATTTCTGTAATTGCAGAAGAATTTGGAGTAATTATCTTAATAGGTATAATTTTACTTTATTTAATATTATCTTATAGAGTTTTAAAAAAAATAAATTTTACAAAAAATAATAATTTTAAACTTATATTAGTTGGAAGTATTACAATAATACTATTACAAACTTTTATTCATATTGGTGTAAATATAAGAATGCTTCCTACTACAGGCATGACTATGCCGTTTATTAGTTATGGTGGTTCTTCAATAGTTGGAACATCAATTTTAACTGGAATAATATTAAATTTGACGAAGAGAAAATTAAATTAATATGAAAAATATACTTATAGTAACAGGTGGTTCAGGCGGTCACGTAGTACCATCCACCTCTTTTTTTGAACATTTGAAAAATAAATTTTCTGTAAAAATGGTATCTGATTTGAGAGGAACTAAATATATAAATACCAAAAAATTTAAATATGAATTAATAGATGTACCAAATTTATTTTTAAAACCTTATTTACTCCCAATTAATATTTTTAAATATTTTCTAAACATTTTTCAATCCGTTGTTTTTTTAAAAAATAATAAGACAAGTATTGTAATTAGTACTGGTGGGTACATGACTTTTCCATTTTGCTTAGCTGCATTTATATTAAAAAAAAAAGTTTTTTTGTTTGAGCCTAATAGTGTTTTAGGTAGATCTAACCGCTTGGCTTTGAAATTTTCAACAAAAATATTTTGTTACGATGAAAATTTAAGAAACTTTCCAATTAAATATAATTCAAAAAAAGTTATTATCAAACCTATTCTAAAAAAAGAGATATATAACTTAGAAAAAAATATAGTTAATTTAAAAAAGGAAATAAAAAAAATTCTTATTATCGGTGGTAGTCAAGGTACATCCTTTTTTGACGAAAATATTACTGAATTAATTATCGAAATTTCAAAAAAACGAAATTTCGAAGTTATACAGCAAATATCAAATAAGAGTAATTTATCTTCAATAAAAAATAAATATGACAAATCAAATGTCAAATATAAATTTATTGAATTTACCAATGATAGCAATGAACTCTATAATGGTATAGATCTAGCAATTACTAGAGGAGGTGCAAGTACACTAAGTGAGCTTTCATTTTTAAATATACCATTTATTTCAATACCTCTTCCGTCTGCAAGAGATAATCACCAATTTTATAATTCAGAATTTTACTATAAAAAAAATTGTTGTTGGTTAGTAAATCAAAAGGAATTTGAATTTAAAAAATTTTCAAAAATGATATTCGAAATATTTAATGATTATCAAAATTACAACGAAAAATTTAAAAATCTTGAGGAAATTACTAAAAAAAATACTTGGAATAATATAAATAATAAGATTATAGAAATTATAGATGAAAATTAATATCGGAAAAACTGAGCTAATTCATTTTGTTGGAATTGGTGGCATTGGTATGAGTGGCTTAGCATTAATAATGGATAGTTTAGGCTTTAAAATACAAGGAAGTGACAAATCAGATAATAAAAATCTTAATTTACTAAGAAAAAGAAAAATTCCAATTTATTTAAATCATAATAAGCAAAATATAAAAAATTGTACTGTATTAGTAGTTTCATCAGCTATAAAAAAATCAAATCCAGAATATAGGCATGCTAAAAAATTAAACTTGCCAACATATAAAAGAGGTGAATTATTGGGTCATATAGTTTCTTTAATGAAAAATATTGTTGTGACAGGATCACACGGCAAAACAACAACAACATCAATTTTGTCAAACATTTTGAATTATGCAAAATTAGATCCCACAATAATAAATGGAGGTGTTTTAAATTCAATAGGAAGTTCGGCAAAATTAGGAAAAAGCGACTGGAGTTTAGTTGAGTCAGATGAGTCGGATGGAAGTTTTCTTCAAATACCTTTTAATTATTCAATAATAACCAACATTGACAATGAACATTTGGATTATTACAGAACTATGAGAAATTTAAAAAACAAATTCATAGAATTTATTGATAAAACCCCTTCTTTTGGGAAGGCCTTTTTGTGTTTAGACGACAAAAATGTTAAAAATATTTTACCAAAAATTAAAAATAACAATTATTATACATTTGGTTTAAATAAAAAATCAAATTTTCATATTTTCAATATTATTCAGAATAAAGATTACTCAAAATTTAATATTAAAATAAAAATACCCGGTAAAACAAAAATTATAAAAAATATTTCAATACCTTTGTTAGGTTTACATAATATAAAAAATGCAACATCTGCATTGGCGGTAGCTTTTTCGATTGGTGTATCAGATGAAATAATTAAATTAGGCCTCAAAAACTTTAATGGAGTTCAGAGACGATTTAATTTCTTGTTTGAAATTAATAAAGTGCCATTTTTTGATGACTACGCTCATCATCCAACTGAAATTTCATCGGTATTAGATGGTGTCAAAAAAGTATATAATAAAGAAGAAATAGTTTGTATTTTTCAACCGCATAGAATTTCAAGAGTAAAAAATTTAAAAATTGAGTTTTCTAAATGTTTTAAAAATGCAAACACAGTTTTACTTTGTCCAATTTATAAAGCTAGCGAAACTATAAAATTAGGATTCTCATATACTTCATTTGCAAAATTAATTGCAAAAAATTCCAAAGTTAATTTGATAATGCTGAAAAATGAAATAGATTTAAAAAAAATTACTAAAAATATTGCATTTGGAAATAAAATTTTTATTGCTATGGGCGCAGGATCTATAACAAATTGGGTAAGAAATCTTAATTGATATGCAATTAAAAGATATTGAAGATTTTAAAAATAAATATAATGCTGATCTGTTTTTTAATACTGATATTAAAAAATTTAATTGGTTTAACATAGGAGGTAAATCAAAAATCTTTTTTAAACCAAAAAATTTAATACAATTAAAAGAATTCTTAAAACTATATAATAATAGAGGAAAAATCTTTATATTAGGGATGGGATCCAATGTATTATTTAAAGATAATACTTATGAAGGAGTTATAATCAAACTTAGTAACAATTTTAGTACATTATCAAAATTAAAACCAGACACAATAATAGCAGGTTCAGCTTGCTCACAAAAAAAACTTTCAGAATTTGCATTAAAGAATGGAATAAGTGGTTTTGAATTTATGTACTGTATTCCAGGTTCGGTTGGAGGAGGTCTTCAAATGAATTCTGGATGTTTTGGGACAGAATTTAAAGACAAATTAATTTCTCTGCAATGTATTGATACAAACGGAAATATAAAAGTTATTCCGTCTAACAAAATTAAATTTCAATATAGAAAAATAGAATTAAACGAAAATGTAATTTTTTTAAGCGCTACTTTTAAAGGTGATTTATTAAATCAAAATAAAATAAAAAATTTGATGGAAGAATTTGCTAAAAAAAAAAATAATTCTCAACCTTCAAAAATTAAGACTGGAGGAAGTACTTTTAAAAACCCGATAGATCAAACAACAAAAAAAGCTTGGGAACTCATAAAAGAATCAGTCCCAGACAACATAAATTTTGGTGATGCCAGTATATCAAAAAAACACTCGAATTTTTTTATTAATAAAAATAATGCATCTTTTGATGAAATGAGTTCACTAATCAATTTTGTAAAAAAAAATGTTAAAGACAAAACTGGAATTAATATTGATTTGGAAATTAAAATTATAGGATAGTGAAAAAAATTCTAATTTTAGCTGGTGGTTATTCTAAAGAGAGAGAAATTAGCATACAAACTGCAAAAAGTGTTCTTTCTGAGTTAAATAAAGATAAAAAATATATCATTAAAGTTGTAAACCCTGATGGACAATTTATTAAAGTACTAAGAAAGTTTAAACCAAATGTTGTATTAAACTTGCTTCATGGAAGATATGGAGAGGATGGTTATATACAAGCGATTTTAGAGTCAGAGAAAGTCAAATACACTCATTCGGGAGTATTATCTTCCTCTTTGGCAATCGATAAAGAATTATCAAAAAAAATTTTTATAAAAAATAAAATTCTTACTCCAAAATTTTATAAATATTCTTTTAAAACCTTAATAAATAAACAAAATTTTCTCAAAAAATTAAATAGTAAGCTTGGTTTCCCCCTTGTCATTAAACCATTAAATGAAGGCTCAAGTGTAAATGTATTCATTTGCAACAAAAAAGATGTAATTAAAAATGTAAACAAACTTCAAGAGTATGGAGAAATTCTATTTGAACAATATATACCTGGAAGGGAAATTCAAGTAGCTATCTTATCAGGGAGAATATTAGGAGCAATTGAGTTAAAACCAAAAAGAAAATTTTATGATTATCAGGCTAAGTACAATCCTAAAGCTAAAACTGAGCATTTAATTCCAATTAATATTCCTAGAAGGCAATATAATGAAGTGACAAAAATAGCTCAAAAAGCCCATCGATTGTTGAAATGCAGGGGAGTTTCACGCTCAGACTTTAGATTTTTTAAAAATAAGTTTTATTTGCTAGAAACAAATACACAACCCGGGATGACTTCGTTATCATTGGTACCCGAAATAGCAAAATTTAATAACATTACTTTCAAAAATTTGATAATAAAAATTTTGGAAGATGCTTCAATTAAAAAATAAAAATAAATCATTTTTTTACGTATTTGCTTTCTTATTTTTAACCACAATCACAAATCATAATTATTCGAATATTTTATCTAATTTTTTTTTAGTTAAAGATGTAAATATTGAAATTAACTCATATGAACTTAGAAATATTTTAGAAAAAAAAACAAAATTTTTAATTGACGAAAATATTTTTTTTTTAAATAGAGAGTTAATTTTAAACAAATTAAAAAGTTTAAAATTTATCGAAAATATTGAAATTCATAAAAAATTTCCTTCAACTATAAGAATTCAAGCAAACAAAACAGATTTAATTGCTATTACTTATATAGATCAGAAAAAATATTTTGTTGGGTTAAACGGTAATTTTATTCCAGAAAAAGCTGTTTACAACAATAAAAAATTACCAGTGATATTTGGAAAATTTAAAATTAATGATTATATACAAATAAAAGATTTACTAAAAAAAAAAAATTTAAAATATAATAAAATAATCAAATATTATTTTCATAAAAATAAAAGATGGGATTTATATTTTGAAAATAATATAATAGTAATGCTTCCAAACAATAACATAGAATATTCTTTGGATATTTATCAAAATTTTAGTAAACAAAATCAAATAAAACCAAATTCGATAATTGATTTAAGAATTCCAAAAAGATTGATTTTAAAAAATGAATAAAGAAAATTATATCAGTATACTAGATTTTGGTTCTTCTAAAATTAGATTTTCTGTATTTGACAGCAATTTGAATGAAAAATTTTTAGAATCTTCAAATGCAATTTTAGAATCTGATTACTCAAATCATTTTAAAAAAATCAATCATATAGTTAAATTAGCTGAAAAAAAAATATCAAGCCACATTCAAGACATCATTTTAACCATAGACCCAAATGATTTATTTACAGTTGCAATATCAATTGAAAAGAAGCAAGATGAAAAATCAGAATTAAACAAAATCTATGCAAATGCATTATTGGAATTAGATCAACTAATTCAACTTCACTATAATAGTTATAAAATTATTCATGTGCTACTGGATGAATGTATTATTGATGACAAGATTTATGTTGACCTACCAAAAGATAAAGATCAAATTAATAATATTAAATTTAACTTTAAAATAATTTGTTTTAACAAAAAAAATTTAGATTATTTACTAAATTTATTTAAAAAAAATAATCTAAATGTTAAATGTGTTTTTTGTACTAGTTATGTTAAATCTTTATACTACTCAAATAAATTTAATATTGATAATACATCTTTTTTAGATATTGGTTGGGGCCGAACCACAATTGTAAATTTTAAAAACAAAAAATGTAAATTAATTCAGTCTATTCCAGTTGGAAGTGTTCATATAACAAAAGATATTTCAAAAATTTTTAATATTTCATTATCTGATGCCGAAAATATAAAAAAGTCATTTAATAAATCTGAAACTGTATTTTCTTATGAAAATAATATTTTCGACAAAAATAATTATTTAAGAGAATTATTAACAAAAAACATTTCAATAGATAAATTGAAGAAAGTTATATTATACCGAATTCAAGAGATAATTGATCTATCTTTAACTGGCTTAAATAAGTCAAATAAAAATTTTGACTTTAAAAATACTGAGCTTTTTTTGATAGGACAGGGTTCATTGCTTTTAAAAAATAATACCTTTTATCTCAACGACGAAATTGGATTTAAATCAATTAATTTTTACCAAGACACAGATAAATCACTTTTTAAGAGTATTTTGAATTTCTATCTTAATAATAATCAAGTGCCTAAAAAAGTTAGTAAAAAACAAGGTTTATTTGAAAAATTCTTTAATTTTTTTGATAAATAACTGTATTTTCCTGTAATATTTATTGAGTATTTTAAAACTGACGTTTTTATATAAATGATTTGTGTCAATATTAACTCAAAAAACAATTTCAAAAAAAATTTCTTTAAAAGGTATAGGTATTCATAGTGGAAAAAAAGCGGAATTAAATATACTTCCAGCTTCGCCGAATTCAGGAATAATATTCAAAAGAGTTGATTTAGAAAAAAACAATTTTGTTTATCCATTATATAATAATGTTACAGACACAACTCTTTGTACAACAATTTCTAATGAATATGGCATAAAGGTTTCAACCATAGAGCATTTAATGGGAGCGCTTTATGCTAGCGGGGTTGATAATGCTATAATTGAACTCGATTCTCAAGAAGTTCCAATCATGGATGGATCTGCTAAAGTTTTTATAGAACATATTAACAATGTTGGTTTAAAGTTTAGTGATAGCCCAATAAAAATATTAAAAATCAACAAAAAAGTAAAAATAGAAGATGCAGAAAAGTACATCTCAATCGATAAATCAAACATAAGTGGTGATATAGAATTCGAAATTAAATACGACAATAAAGTCATAAAAAATCAAAAAAACAAAATAAATGTTTTTGAAGATAAACTAGACGATATAATGAGTTCAAGAACATTTTGTTTATACGAAGATATTGAAAAATTAAATAAACTTGGTCTTGGAAAGGGCGGTAGTTTAGATAACGCTGTAGTTATTAAAAAAAATAAAATACTAAATAAAGATGGTTTAAGAAACAAATTAGAATTTGTGAATCATAAAATCTTAGATTGTATGGGTGACTTATTTTTGTCCGGATATAAAATTATAGGTTCTGTCAAATGTTCTCAAGGTGGTCATAAGCTGACAAATAAATTACTTAGAGAATTATTTAGTAATAAATCAAATTATTCATTAATAGAGATTAAGGGTAAACAGCTACCTTATACATTTACAAATTATCTAAATTTAAAATCTATTGCTTAAATATTAGAAATTATAAATTATTCTGATAAAACTGTCAGATGGAATTTAATAAAAATCTTATATTTATTTTATTTTTTATTTTTATTTTATCTTGTTCAAAAAAAGAACAAGAAGTCACAACTTTAAAAGAAAAAAATTTAGAGACACAAATGATCGAAGTATATAATCAGGCAATGCAAGAATTAGAAAGAGGAGATGTAATTTATGCAGGAAAAAAATTTAGTGAAGCAGAATTACTTTATCCACAATCGGTATGGGCACCCCGAGCAGTTTTGATGTCTGCTTATGGATATTTCACTCAGGGTTATTATAGTGATGCAATAAATGATCTAGAACGTTTTTTAGTAAAATATAAAAACCATCCTAATACTGATTATGCCTACTATTTATTAGCATTATCCCATTATGATCAAATTGTTGACGAAAAAAAAGATATGAAAGAAATTATTCAAGCTAAAAAATATTTCGAATTAATTATTAAAGAATATCCTAATACCGAATATGCAAATGATTCAAACTTTAAGCTCGAATTGATTGTTGAGATAATGGCATCAAAAGAAATGTATTTAGCGCGATATTATATAGAAAGAGAAAAGTGGATACCTGCTATTAATCGATTTAAAAACATTGTTAACAATTATGATAATACAATTTATATTGAGGAAGCATTACACAGACTCGTAGAATTACATTATAGACTAGGTTTAGTAAGTGAAGCAAAGAAATATGCGTCACTTCTAGGATATAATTATAAATCTAGTCAATGGTATGAATCAAGTTATAAGATTTTAAATAAAGATTATGAAAAAAAAAAAATTACCCCAAAAAGTGAAAAAGAGTCAATTTTAAAAAAATTTAAAAAACTTTTCAGATAAATTATTCAATTTTATGTCTAATAGGGAAAAAATTAAAAATAATTACTATTTAAAAATTAAGGAATTTAATAAACATAACAAATTATATTATGACAAAAGCACTCCAATTATATCTGACGGAGAATTTGATAAACTTAAAGATGAAATATTAGATTTAGAGAAAAAATACCCTTTTCTTAGTAATCCAAAATCACCTTCTAATTCTGTAGGATTTAAACCATCTAAAAATTTTGAAAAATTTAAACATAAAATCCAAATGTTATCTTTATCTAATGCTTTCAACAGAGAAGATCTTATAAATTTTCAAAAAAAGATTTTAAATTATTTAAATGAAAAAATATCTTTCGAATACAGTGTTGAGCCTAAAATTGATGGTATTTCAGCATCTCTAACATATTTAGATGGCAAATTGATCTACGGAGTTTCTAGAGGTGATGGTAAAGAAGGAGAGTTAATAACAAACAATCTTAAAACTATAAAAAATATTCCTCATTATATTAAAAATAGTACTATTCCAAAGGAAATAGAAATCAGAGGAGAGGTTTTTATTGAAAAAAAAGATTTTGAAAAAATAAAAGACAAATTTGCTAATGCTAGAAATGCGGCATCGGGCTCTCTTAGACAAAAAGATCCAAAAGAAACGAGTAAAATTCCACTTAAATTTATTGCCTATACCTTTGGATTTGTAAGTGAAGACAAATTCAAAAACCAATCAGATTTTCTAAAAGAGCTAAAGTCATGGGGATTTTTAATCAGTGAATACAACAAGATTATAAAAAGTATAAATGAATTGATAGTTTTTCACCAAGAGTTTGAAAAAAAAAGGTTTGATCTAAAATATGACATTGATGGTCTAGTCTATAAAGTAAATAATATACAACTACAAAAAAGATTAGGTTTTACCTCTAATGCACCTAGATGGGCAATTGCACATAAATTTTCTGCAGACCATGCTTATTCAGAAATATTAAATATTGATATTCAAGTTGGAAGAACAGGAGCCTTAACTCCGGTTGCAAAAGTGAAGCCAGTCAATATTGGAGGAGTTGTAGTATCGAATGTTACCTTGCACAATGAAGATGAAATATTAAGAAAAGATATAAGAATTGGCGATACCATAAAAATTGAGAGAGCAGGTGATGTAATTCCCCATGTATTAGAAGTAGATTTAAATAAAAGAAAAAAAAAATCAAATAAATTTGTTTTTCCAAAAAAATGTCCTTTTTGTGCTTCTAAGACTGAAAAAGAATATAATAAATTTACGAAAAAATTTGATGCAGTTCGTAGATGTACTAATGAAGGATTTTCTTGTGAGAAAATAGCAATTGAAAAGATAAAACACTTTATATCTAAGGATGCATTAAATATAGAAGGTTTGGGAAAAAAAGTTATAGAAAAATTTTGGGATTTAAATCTTATTAAATTTCCTCAAGATATTTTTAATTTAAATTATCAAAAAATATCTTCACTTGATGGCTGGGGAACACAATCAGCATCAAATCTTAAATACTCAATTGAAAATTCTAAAGAAGTTACATTGGAAAGATTTATTTTTTCATTAGGAATTAGACACATTGGAACTGAAAATGCAAAAATCATCGCAGATTATACCAAAAATATTGAGAACTTTCTTAATCTGGCCAAAAACAATAAAATAAATGAGCTTATTAATATAGATGGAATTGGAGAGACACAAATAAAATCATTAGAAAATTATTTTCAAAACAAAGTAAATTTTAAAATTGTAGATAGATTAAGTGAAGTTTTAAAAATTAAATATAAGGATATAAAAAATAATGGAAAATTAAAAAATAAATCTTTCATGTTTACTGGCAAGCTACAAAGTATTAGTAGAGCGGAGGCCAAAAGTCTTATTGAAGAAAACTCAGGTAGTATCGTTAGCAGTATAACAAAAAAATTAAACTATTTAATAATTGGCGAAAAACCGAGGAATAGAAAAGTGGAACAAGCTAAAAGATTGGGGATAAAAATATTAACTCAAAAAGACTGGTTTAATTTACTAAATTAGTCTAGCCAACCATTTTTTTTCATTTTTCTTTAAATAAGGTGATAGTTTTGAGTAGGTCTCCAAGTGATAATTAAATATATAATCTTTTTCAAAATTTGTTAAAAACTTTTCCTCAATCAAATCTTTTTCGAGAGGCACAAAAGTTAGGTTTTTTAAAAACAGTGTTTTATCTTTTTTTTCAACATAAACTAAATTCTCAATTCTAATTCCAAAATTATTTTCTAAATAATATCCTGGTTCATTACTAATGATCATTCCTTTTTTAAGATCAATAAAATTATTTTTAGATATACTTTGTGGTCCCTCGTGCACATTCATGAAAAATCCAACTCCATGTCCTGTCCCATGTCTATAGTCTAAATTAATTGATTTAAGACTTTTTCTGGCAAGTTTATCCAAATTATTTCCATTCTTTACTTTGTTAATTTTAGCTGTAGCAACAGCAATATGACCTTTTAAAATTCTTGTATAAATTTCTTTAATTTTTTTTTTAGGTCTATTAAAAGAAATTGTTCTAGTAACATCAGTTGTTCCCCATTTATATTGTCCACCTGAGTCCACTAATAATAGATGATTTTTATTTAACTTACGATTTGATCTTTTATTTGATCTATAATGTATAATTGCACCATTTGGTCCAGATCCAGCTATAGTCTCAAAACTAGGAAACAGAAAATTTTTATTTTGTTTTCTAAAACTTTCTAATTTTTTCTCAACTTTAATTTCATCTAAATTTTTTATATTTGAGTTCTTAATCCAATACAAAAATTTTGTTACCGCGACACCGTCTTTAATATGTGCATCTACCATATTTTTTATCTCGATCTTATTTTTAATACATTTTAAACTATAAATTGGATCAATTCTTTTTTTTATTATAAATTTAGAATTTATTAAATTCTCATTTAGTACAGAACAAGTTTTATTGTCAATGCAGAATGAATTCCCTTTCAATGAATATAAAATTTTCCAAAACTCATTTTTTTCAAAAAATTTAATTTTTTTATTTAATCTTTCTTTTTTAACATTTCTTAATTTTTTTATATTTCCAAAAAGAAAAATTTCTTTTTTAATTGTAAAAATTGCTTGAAAGTTAGCTAATGGGGAATTTGGTAAGTCTTTTCCTCGAATATTTAGCAACCAACAAACATTCTCATTTGAACTAATAAATAAATTATCTATTCCAATTCTTTTAATAATTTTTTTCAATCTTTTAATTTTACTATCTATACTTTCTCCAGTTATAGAATCGTTCATTGAATAAACTAAATTATCTTTATTTATTGTTTCAAAATTGCTTTTAAATAAATCAAAGTTAATGGGTAATAGATTAACAGCATTACCAAAATATAATTTTAATGTATCAATTGTGAATAATTTAGGATCAAATCCGATTTTTGTTGATCTGCGATTATCTAGAATATTTTTTGGCCATTTATAGGGTATTTCATGTATTTGAAATCTTTTTCCCGATTGTTGCTTGGCTTGTATCGTATATCTCCCATCGACAAATAAATGATTGGTATTTTTTTGTATAAGAATAAAACCTGCTGATCCAGTAAAGTTTGCAACTTTTTCAAGTTTATTTATTTTTGAATATTCAGTGAAAAATTCATCGTTTTTTGGAATAATATATCCATCAAGATCATTTGAAATAATAAGATTTTTAATTTTATTTATCACTTAATTTTCTTTGAAATCTTAACCATCCTGGACTTCTGGTCTCATTCTCAAATTCAATATCTTGGTTGAATTCAAAATCATTTTCCTCTTGGTCAGTAAAACTATTATTTTTTTTTATATATTCGTCTGGTAGTTCATCGATAAACCTTGAGGCGATGCTATCAATCCAGTCTCCTTGATAAAATCTGTTCATTGAGAAAGAAATTTTTGCAATTTTCTTTGCTCTGGTAATACCAACATACGCAAGTCGTCTTTCTTCCTCTAAGCCACTTTCACCTTTTTCTTCAATACTTTTTTGATGTGGGAATAACCCTTCTTCCCAACCTGGTAAATAAACAACGTTAAATTCTAATCCTTTAGATGCATGCAATGTCATTAAATTAACCTTTTCATTTTGCCAATCTTGATCAAGTGAAGTAGCCAAGGCTACATGTTCTAAAAAACTTTCTAAATTATCGAACTCTTTCATTGCAGTTAATAATTCTTTAATATTTTCAAGTCTATTCTCATTTTCCAAATCTTTTTTATTTTTTAACATTTCGCTATAACCAGACTCATCTAAAACAATTTGTAAAAGTTTATTATGATTAATTTTTTTCTTAAGTTCATATCTCCATTTATCCAATAAATTTAACAATGAAATTAGACCTATTTTTGTTTTAGGTTTAATCTTATTTAATTCTATTAATTTTCTTGAGGCAACTTCCATCGAGTAATTATTTTTTTTTGCAAATTCTACTATTACTTTTATTGTTGTATCTCCAATTGACCTTTTTGGAACATTAATTATTCTTTCAAAAGATAAATCGTCCATTGGTTGATATATACATCTTAAGTAAGCTACACAGTCTTTTATTTCTGCTCTTTCGTAAAATTTAATACCTCCTATGATTCTATATGGAATTCCAACCTTTAAAAACCTTTCTTCGAATTCCCTAGTTTGAAATATAGCTCTTACTAAAATTGCAATTTCATTTAAAGAATTTTTTTTTTTGAAATTTTCTATTGTTGTGCTTATTTCAATTGCTTCATCTTTTACATTTCTAAAACAATCTAGAGTTACAAGTTCACCATCTTCTTGATTAGTGTATAAGGTTTTACCAACTCTATTTTGATTATTTTCAATTAATTTTGAAGCAACATTTAAAATATTTTGAGTCGATCTATAATTTTTTTCTAATCTTATAATTTTTGTATTTTTATAAGTTTTATCAAACTCCAAAAAATTTTTTATTTCGGCACCTCTCCAACTATATATTGATTGGTCATCATCCCCGACACAACATAAATTCATATTATGATTTGCTAAATATTTTAGCCATTCACTCTGTATAAAGTTAGTATCCTGATATTCATCAACTAAAATATATTTAAATTTTTTAGAATACATAGATGATATATCTTTATAATTTTGAAATATTTTGACTGTATGTAGAATTAAATCGCTAAAGTCTGCACAATTTAAATCAATTAATTTCTGTTGATAAATTTTGTAAATATTTAAAAAGTTTCTCTCTAGAGTCTCTTTTTTTTTTAAAATTACATTTTCAGGATAATGTCCTTTGTTTTTCCACTTATCAATTATTGCTAAAATATATTTCGGTGATATTTTTTTTATATCTATATTTTCAGCTTTACAAATATTCTTAATCAATCTTACCTGATCGTCTTGGTCTATAATTGTAAAATTAGATTTCAATTTAACTGCTTCCGCATGTTTTCTCAAAATTTTAGCGCTTATAGAGTGAAACGTACCTAGCCATGGTAAACCAGTGGCATTTTTCTTTAATAGATTTGATACTCTAATTTGCATTTCCTTGGCAGCTTTGTTAGTAAACGTAACAGCTAGTATTTGAGATGAAAATGCTTTGTGGCTTCTAATTATATGTGCGATTCTTGAAGTTAGTACTTTAGTTTTTCCTGAACCAGCCCCCGCCACGATTAGAAGTGGACCATCAAGATGTAGAGTGGCTTCTAGTTGCTTTTCATTTAAATTTAACAAATAATCAGATTGTAACATAATATTTATTGTATAAGTCTTTTAAATTTAATGAATAAAATTAAGCAAAATAAAGTAACGTTCACACTAATTTTATCATTTCTTGCTATAATTTTTTCGTCATTAATAATTTTATCTTTACCAGTTTTATTTAATTATAAAAGCAAAGTTACACAAATAGAAAAAAATTTTTATAAAAATTTTAAATTTTATTTAAATTCAAATGGAAAAATTTCATATAAGCCATTTCCTAAACCACACCTATTAGTAGAAAATGCCACACTTAGCTTATCTAGTACTACTAATAGAGATAAATTAATAAAAACAACTAATTTAAAAATTTATATATCTTTAAGAAATATTTATCTAAGATCTTTTAAAAATTTAATTTCTACAGAAATTTCCGATTCAAACTTAGAACTAAAAATAGAAGATATAAGAGAATTTAGAAATCATCTTTTCCAAAAAATTAACAAACCGATTATTTTAAATGATTGTAAAATTTTTTTAAAGAATAATGAAAACGAAGTAATTTTGATTTCTCCTGTGCAAAATATCTTCTACAATATTAATAATAAAAAAAGGACTAAAAGTTTCATAATTGATGGCGAAGTTTTTGGACTAAAGTTTAGATCCAATTGGAATAGAAATTATAATAGTCCCAAAACTAGCAACCACACTATACAAATAATTTATCCAAATATAGAAATTAAAAATCAATCTAAATTTGAAAATTTAAACGAATTCAGTACTAAATCTCAAATATTTTATTCACAGGATAAAATGAATTATTATCTTCAATTTAAAAATAACAAGATTACTATTTCATCTCCCAACAAAGAAAATACTAATTTTAATATAAATAGTGATATTATTTTTAAACCATTTTATTTTAATGGTGAGCTAACT
Organism: uncultured Pelagibacteraceae bacterium; assembly: GCA_902595635.1. GTDB lineage: Bacteria > Pseudomonadota > Alphaproteobacteria > Pelagibacterales > Pelagibacteraceae > Pelagibacter. Next base: position 16,701 of record CACJQT010000013.1, read on the forward strand.
ATTAAAAACAAAAAAGTTGAACAAATCATAGATAATTTTCTATTAAATTTATTGTCCTACGATGAAAATTACTTAGGGAATTTTAACGGTAAACTAAAAATTAATTTAGATAATTTAAATAATAAATTAATAAAAGGCGGTTCAATAGATTTACTAATCAATGAAAAGAAAATAATTTTTAAAGAAGCTAAATTTAATCTGTATAAAATTGGTTATATAAAGTCATATATGAGTCATAGTTTTAATCAAGGAGAGCTTAAATTCAAAACAAAAAATTTATTAAATATTAAAGATCATGTTGAGTTTGCAAAAATTTTTCAAGTTGGATCAAATAAAGTAAAAAATATTAATAAAATTTATTTTGATATAGAGAAAATTTCTGGAGATAGTAATTTTATTATTTCAAATGTGAAAATAAATAATGATCAAAGCAAAGAAAATTCTAATGAAATTTTTCTTGTAAAAAATATACAAAATTTAAGATCTTACATTAGAAAAATTATTGACTAATTAGGATTGATCATTTTCATTGGGTTTATTAATAAATCATAATCTTTTGAATCTATTAAACCTGATTTAATGGCTTCTTCTTTTAACCTTGTGCCATTTTTCAAAGCTTTTTTTGCAATTTTGGCGGCGTTATCGTAACCAATCTTAGGAGCCAAAGCAGTTACAAGCATTAACGAATTATCCAAATGTTCTTTAATTCTTTTTTTATTAGCTTTTATTCCTTTAACACAGTACAAAGTGAAGTTTCTTACACTGTCTGCCAAAATGTCAATTGATTGCAATATGTTGTATGCAATTAAAGGTTTGAATACATTTAATTCGAAATGTCCATGAGTACCTGCAACTGTTATACCAGTATGATTTCCAATAACTTTCGCACAGACCATTGTAACTGCTTCGCATTGTGTTGGGTTAACTTTGCCAGGCATAATAGAAGACCCTGGTTCATTTTCCGGTAAAACAAGTTCTCCATAACCAGCTCTAGGTCCAGACCCTAAAAATCTTATATCATTTGAAATTTTCATTAATGCAACAGCGCATGAGTTTAAGGAACCAGAAAAATTTACTATTGCATCATGTGCAGCTAATTCTGAAAACTTATTTGGCGCAGGTTTAAATTTTATTTTACAAAATTTTTTTATTTCATTTACTATTTTTTTGTCAAAATTTTTTTTGGAATTTATTCCAGTTCCAACAGCAGTACCCCCTTGAGCTAAAAAATAAATATCTTCTAAACAATATTTTACTCTAGCTATACTTTTTTTAACTTGTTCATGATATCCAGAAAATTCTTGACCAAGAGATAATGGAGTAGCATCTTGAAGATGAGTTCTTCCAATTTTTACAAGTTTTTTAAATTCTTTACTTTTTTTTTTTAATGAATTTTCTAACAACTTTAAACTAGGTAAAAGCTTTTTTATAGTTTCGGTTGCTACAGATATGTGCATTGCTGTTGGAAAAACATCGTTTGTTGACTGAGATTTGTTAACATGATCGTTTGGATGAACAGGTTTCTTGGATCCTTTTTTACCCTTTAAAATTTCTATAGCTCTATTTGCTATTACCTCATTTACGTTCATATTGGTTTGTGTCCCAGAACCAGTTTGCCAAACTTTTAAGGGAAAATTCTCTTTCATTTTACCTGAAATAACTTCATTTGAGGCCTTAATAATTGATTTAGCAATTTTTGGAGAAATTAGCTTATCTCTCTTATGAACTATAGCTGCGCTTCGCTTAATAATTGCAATAGATCTTATAATCGACTCTGGTACATATATCTTACCAATATTAAAAAATTTATTTGATCTTTGAGTTGAAGCGCCCCAATATTTATCATTTGGCACTGTTATACCACCCATACTATCAAATTCTTTTCTTGTTTTCATATGTTTGAAAAAATAACTAAATAATTTATATACTAGTTTTAATTAATCTTACAGGAGTAAAATGACAAATTTTCAAAAAGTGAAAAATTTTATGGAGACTTTTGGCCAAGAAATTAAATCAAAACCATCTTTAAGTTCTGATAAAATTAATATGCTTAGATACAATTTAATTAAAGAGGAATTGGATGAGTTTAAACAAGCTTTAGACAACAATGATCTCTTAGAAGCAGCTGATGCTTTAACTGATATTTTGTATGTAACATATGGGGCAGGGCATGCATTTGGAGTTGATTTAGATGCTTGTTTTGATGAAGTTCAAAATTCTAATATGAGCAAACTCGGATTAGATGGTAAACCAATTTATAATGACCAAGGTAAAGTAATGAAAGGTCCAAATTATTTTAAACCAGACTTATCCAAATATATTAAGTAATTTGAAGCCATTCAGGTTTTATAACTTTTATCTTAGCAGAACCACATGTAAATGTTTTATCAAAATTGAATTTTTCATTTTTTATTTTGATTATAGCATAGGGATGATCATTTTTAATTAATACTCTTCCTATCTCATCTTTTTCACACAATATGATTTCATCTTCTAAATTACCTTTTATTATTTCAATTGGAAGAAGACGTTTATTCAATTTACCTTTTAATTTAATTCTAGCAGTATTTTCCTGACCTACATAACAACCTTTTTTAAAATCTATTGCATTTAATTCATCAAAATTACACTCAATACCAAAAAGTTTATTTTGAAGTTTGTCAGTATTATTTTGCGGAATACCAATTTTGTGACTCAATTTATAATATTCATTTTTATCTGCACTTTGAAGACCAAGCTTTTTTAATGATAAATATAATTTCTCTAAATTAGTTACTATTCTTGCTCCAAGCTCTATATTTCTAGGATCTAAAAAAATGCTATCTTCTCTAAATTTAATCGTACAACCAGTATTAGAACTTGAGTTTTCCATATCCAAAAATCTTTCTTTGCTAATAACCGCAATAACAAATTCATTGCTTAAATTTAAAATTTCTACTTTTGATCTAAGTTTGTATAAATTTAATTGTTTAAATAAATTATCTATAA
>CACJQT010000014.1 GCA_902595635.1 uncultured Pelagibacteraceae bacterium
AGGACAAAAATTAATACCTGTTAATACCGTTGGGTGTTACGTTCCTGGTGGAAGATATAACAATATCGCCTCTGCTATAATGAGTGTAACGACTGCAAAAGTTGCAGGAGTAAAGAATGTAATTGCAACAAGTCCACCAAAAGATTCAAATGGTGCAAACCCAATTATAATTTATACAGCTAACCTTTGTGGTGCAGATGTAATTATGAACATTGGTGGTATAGGAGCGATTGGTGCGCTTGCATATGGTTGCTTTGGTAATCCAGAAGTAGATATGATTGTTGGACCTGGAAATAAATTTGTAGCAGAGTCTAAAAGAATTTTATTTGGAAAAGTTGGAATTGATTTATTTGCTGGACCGACAGAAATAGGCATAATTGCTGATCATACAGCTGATAAAGAAATAATTGCTTATGATTTAGTTGGACAAGCTGAACATGGTCCTGACTCCCCTGCTTGGTTATACACTACTGATAAATCTTTATGTGATTATGTGATGAAAAGAGTTCCAGAAATTATTCATGAACTACCTGAACACAACAGAAATAATGCTGATGCTGCATGGAGAGATTATGGAGAAGTAATTATGTGTGATACTAAAGAAGAAATGTTAAAGGTTAGTGATGAATATGCTCCTGAACATTTAGAGGTTCAGGCTGAAAACTTAGATTGGTATTTAAAAAATTTAAAAAATTATGGTTCATTATTTTTAGGTGAGGAAACAACAGTTGCATATGGTGACAAATGTTCTGGACCAAATCACATTTTACCAACAAAGGGAGCGGGGAAATATACTGGCGGCTTATACGTTGGAAAATTTATAAAAACTGTTACTTACCAAAAAATGAATAAAGAATCTAACAAAGAAGTTGGTGCTGCTGCAGCTCGAATTTCTAGGTATGAGGGTATGGAGGCGCATGCTAGAACTGGTGATGTTAGACTTCGAAAATATGGTTTTTCAAATTAAAAGAATGATGTAGTCTTTCCTCTATATGAGTAAAGAAAAAACAGTAAAAAACTCATTCAAAGATTTTGCCCAAAAAAATGGTGACTATTACAGTAAAGTATTTGGCTTAATTCAAAGAAACCAATTAAAATTATATCATATAAACTACTCGGCTCTTTTAGGAGGTTTCTTTTGGTGTGCTTTAAGAGGGAATTGGTTTCTTTTTTTTCTAAGTTCATTTTTAGATTTAATAGCTGCGGTAAATATTACTTTATATTTTAGATATGGCGCTGGTATTGAACAAGCAATATTGGATAAAAAAGATTTTTTGGTTGATAGATACTCAACTTGGCAAGATAGTTCTTTAGTTTACGCAATTATAACTATTATCCTAGGTCGAATATTAATTGGTTGGTTAGCAGATAGAGTTTACATTAAACAATTTGATAAGTGGCAAATAAGTAAAAAAACATCTTCAGGTGTAAATTTCTCAAGACTTATAAACGTATTTTTAGTTTTAGCATTAATTTGGCCTTTAACATTATATAGATCATCACAATTCGCTCCTGATGAAAGAACTTGTATCAAACAACATAGAGCAATGGAAAAAGGTGCTGAGGTATCTTTTAAAAAAAGATTTGATTGTTTCTTTATATCTGAATTTCCTATTTTAATTTGGATAGACAGACCAGTTAAAGTTAGCTATCCGAGAAATGAGGATGGCACTAGATATGTAAAGAAAAAACCTCCAAGAGAAGGAATGCCTACAATTACTCTTAATAAATATGTTTCACAAAAAATTGAAGAAAAAGTTGGTTATTTAACTGCATTTCACGGATATGTTTTTGATGCTGCAACAGATGGAATAAGGTCATTATTAAAGGGGATATCGGCTTTATTTGTTGGAACACCATGGATAATCACAGGAGGAATATTTTTACTTGTAGCTCATAAGATTGCAGGATTTAGAGTTACCATGTTTGTAGCATTTGCACTGATCTATCTCGCCTTATTTGGTTTTTGGAATACAGCAATGGATACTATGGCTTTAGTATTAACTGCTACTTTAATATGTTGTGCTATTGGACTGCCTTTAGGAGTTTTGGTTGGAAAATCAAATCGAGCTGAAACAATTACAAGGCCTATTCTAGATGTTATGCAAACGATTCCATCATTTGTATATTTGATACCAGCAGTTGCTTTTTTCTCAGTTGGAAAACCACCAGGAATTATTGCAACTGTAATATTTGCAATGCCTCCTATAGTAAGATTAACAGCTTTAGGAATTAGACAAGTTCCATCAGAAATTAAAGAAGCAGCTCTTGCTTTTGGTTCTACAGAAAGACAACTATTATATAGTGTTGAGTTACCACTTGCCCTTCCCTCTATAATGGCTGGTATAAATCAAGTAGTGATGATGTGTTTATCAATGGTTGTTATTGCTGCTTTAATTGGTGCAGGAGGAATGGGTCTAATAGTTGTTGAGGCTTTAGCGAACACAAAAATTGGAAGAGGAATTTTAGCAGGTCTTGCAATTGCATTTATAGCTATGATCATTGATAGAGTGGTTCAGAAAGCAACAAAATAATAGAAAAATAGTATTTGATTATCATTTTTAAAAATTAGATAATTCTTTCATTAAATTACAAGAGAGGGAAAAATGAAAAAACTAATATTAGGTTTAATATTTTCTTCAATAATGCTTGTTACGACTTCAGCTAAAGCTGCAGGTGAGAAAGTAATGATCTCAGACTTAAGTTGGACTGGTGCAAAAGTTATTGGACACATTATTAAAGCTGTCATTAATGGACCTCTGAATTCTGAGGCAGAAATTGTTCAGGGATTATCAGATGGTAACTTGATAATGGCTGGAATGGACAAAGGTGACGGAAAAATTGATGTATACACAGATTTGTGGATGCCGAATAGACAAGGTATTTGGGATCAATATATTGATGGAAACAAAACTGTAGCTGTCAACACACCTTATAAAGGAACTCAAGATATGTATGTTCCTGCATTTTTAAAAAGCAAAGTTCCAGATGTTGCAGCAATGAAAGATCCAAACGTTGCAGCGATGTTTGATACAGACGGTAATGGTAAAGGTGAATACTGGGCCGGTGATGCTGGATGGAAATCTACAAAAATGTGGCAAGTTAAATTTAAAAGTTATGGTTTAACTGACCTTTGGGAACCAAATATTATTCCACAAGATACTTTTAAAGCACAATTAAAAGATGCAATTGATAATCAAAAGCCAATATTATTTTATTATTGGACACCAGAATGGTTACATGCAGCTTATGACTTACATGAAATTGGTGAGCCTGCTTACACTGAAGGATGCGATTCAAATATGAACTTAGATGCTGAAGATTGGTTAGAAGTATCAGAGTTTCCGTGCAAAAGTAGACAAGCGACTATTTATGTAGCTTATTCAAAATCTTTGGAAAAAAGAAATCCAAAAGCTGCTAAATTCTTAAGTCAAATGGCTATGGATCCTAAAGTAATCAACCAATGGATATTAAAAGTTGGAAGAGATGAAATGGATGCTGACGATATGGCAGAAGAATGGGTTAAAAACAATATGTCTACTGTAAATAAGTGGATAAACTAAAATTTTAAATTTTTGAGGCCGTTAAACTACGGCCTCATTAAAATAAATTCTTACTATTTAAAAATATCTACTCCAATCTGGCTGAGTATGTGTGCCAAATCTATTGGCACCCAATTTTCTCTAATTTTTCCCTCATCATGATGGTAAAAATCCATAACTCTCATGGTTACTTTATTTTTGTTTGAATTATATCCTAGCCAATCATTTGAACCATACACTGCTTGTATACTGTGCCATCCAGCAGTAAGTGAAAATTTACCATCTCCTAACTCACAATAATGTCCTAATTCCCAGTAATTTCTCTCTTTAAATGTTTTTCTAAAAGGAAGTTGATGATGGTCGATGAAACCTTCCAAAGAGCGTGCCGTTCCTATACCGCTAGGTCCATACCAAATCATTTTTTCATGCCAAAAATCTTTTTGTGGGTGATTAAGAAGTTTTTCTTTTAAATCAGAGTCAGATGACGCTTCTAATTCTGGTTTAATGTTTAAACTTCTTTGCATGGTAAGAGATTGATCTAGAGTAGCTTTTGAAACTTCTAAATTATTTTCGTAAAAATTTACACCATCTGTGTTTATTGGTGTCATCCAAATGCCCTCATACCCTCTTGAAGGATTTATTGGAAACTTCCCTACTTGATTTAGAAAATTTATTGTGTCGATTAAAATGTGACTTTCAATAATTTTATCGTTTTTTAATTCGTGTATCTCACAGCATCTTAAATTTACCATTTTAAAATTTGGCTCTACATTAAGCCATTTCTTTTTAAAAATTCCTGATAAGGTAGATATTGTTCCGACTTGAAATTTATCTCTAAAGGCTCCACCTATAACGAGTTGTTCTCTTCTCTCTAAATCAGGAAACGCATCAAAAAGTGGAGTCCAAAATTTATCTCTAAAATTAGACAAACCTTTAAATTCATTTAATGGAAAAAAACATTTAATGTTTACATCTTCGCTAAAATATTTGCTTAAATTTTCTTCTATATTAGATGGTCCAAGCTTGTAAGTATTGTTCAAATAATTTCTAACTATTTGTTTATTTTGTTTATTTTCATCAGCTGTGATTTTTAATTCTTGAAAATTATTTTGATTTTTAAGTCCTGTATCAAATTGTTCTATTTGCATAAGTTGCAATTTATATTTAAATAGACATAAATAACAAGAATATGATTGATAGATTGGCAAAATTTAATGAACTGGTTCCAAGCAGTCTTCCTTTTGTAGAAGGGAGGCTAGAAGGTCATAAAGAAAGAAAAAATTATACAATTATTGGCCGCGGAGTTGCTGAAGACACCAAGCAATTAATAAAAATACAGTCTTTACATGGGTATAATTTAGGAGCTGTGAGCGCTATGCCAAAAAATGGATCTGGTCTTCACAGTCATACTACGGCTGAAGTGTTTGTGATTTACTCAGGTAAATGGAGATTTTATTGGGGTGCTGATGGAAAACAAGAAACAATATTAGAAGCTGGCGATATAATCTCAATGCCTACAAATATGTTCAGAGCATTTGAAAATATTGGAGATAAAGAAAGTTTGATGTTCGTTGTATTAGGCGGAGATGATCCTGGTATAATAACATGGGTTCCAGAAATTTTAAAAAAAGCAAAAGAGACTGGAATGGCATTGCTTGATGATAATTCGTTAATAGATTTAAAAAAAGTTAAAGTACCTAACGGCAGAAAAATGATAGAGCCTATCACTCAAGATGAATTAGAAACATTTGATAATTATTTGCCAGAAGAATTAGAGAAAAATATTTATAGAAATAAACAAAATAATATCAGCGATGAAGTTAATGGTATTAAATTATATCAAGTATTAGGAAACAAATTTAATAAAAAAACTTATAAACCATCAATCAAACAAGATACTGGATTTAATTTAACAACATTAAATTCTATATCTGGCGAAATTAAAGATATTGAATGTATAAAGCCAACCGTTCTTTTTGCTCAAGAAGGTAATTGGAAAATAGTAATAGGAAACTCAAATATAAAATTAGAAAAAGGAGATACTTTTTCAGTTCCTTTGAATAGCAAAATAGATATCTCTTGTAATAATTCAGAAATTAGTATTTTAAATTTTGTTAGTCAGATCTAATGAAAGGATTTGATAGTAATTATAAAAATTTAACTGATTACATTTTAAAAATTACTAAACAAATTTGGGAAGGGAAAGATGTCGAGTCGATATCCAAATATTATTCAGAGAATATCCCTGTAAGATCGCCTTTTGGAATAACCTATGGTTTTAAACCTGTTATTGATGCAACTTATAAAACTTTAAACGAATTTCCAGACAGACAATTATTAGGTGAAGATGTAATTTGGAGTGGAAATGACGATGAAGGATATCATTCATCTCACAGAATTCTGAGCAAAGCTACACATTTAAATGACGGATATTACGGAAAAAAAACTGGAAACAAAATTGTTTATAGAGTTATAGCTGACTGTGCATGTAAAAATAATCAAGTTTATGATGAGTGGATTGTGAGAGATCAAGGTGCAATGGTTCGACAGCTGGGTTATACACCTGAGCAATTTGCAAGGCATTTAATTGATAAAGAAGGTGGCATATCTAAAGCTATCAAAGTTTTTAATAGATCTTCTGATAAAAAGTCAGAGTATACTCCAGTAAAAGTTAAAGAAGTTTCATCAGGTTATTTATATTCCAACATTTTAAAGAAAATATTTAATAATGATTATGATTTTAAAGATTATGATAGAGCAGCCAGTCTATTTTGGCCGAGTAATAAAGTAGGAAATGGCAGTGAAGATATAATTAAATATTGGAGCTCTTTAAAAAATATATTTTCTGAAATAAAATTTACAATCGAACATGTTGCATCATTGGATGAAACAAATAACAATCAAAAAGCTACGATCAGATGGTTTTTAAGTGGGAAGCACTCTAAAGACAGTCAAGAATTTGGGAAAAAGACTGACAAAGATTTATTTATAATGGGTATAAATCATGCAGAATTAAGAGATGATAAAATAATAAGAGAATGGGTATTGTTTGATGAAGTGGCTATTTGGAAACAAATATTAATGTAAAAACTATGGATAAAATTAAAACCACACATGTTGGAAGTCTACCAAGATCAAAAAAGCTATCTGAAATACTTTTTAAAAAAGATAAAAATGAATTATTTGATCAAGGAGAACTTGATAAGATAATTGAAGAAGATGTAAACAAAATTGTAAAAAAACAAATTGATATCGGAATTGACATTGTAAGTGATGGTGAAATGTCAAAAATAAGTTATGCTACCTATGTCAAGGATCGATTACATGGCTTTAGTGGTGAAAGCGAGAGAAGAGCTCCTAAAGACTTAGATGATTTTCCATCATATAAAGAAAAAATTGCGAAATCAGGAGGTACACCTACTTATACAAGACCATGTTGTACTGCTGATTTAAAAATTAAAGATACTAAATCTTTAACTAAAGATATCAGTAATTTAAAATCTGCTTTAAAAAAAAATAACCATTCTCAAGGTTTTATTAACTCTGCATCGCCGGGAGTAATTTCAAATTTTCTTCCAAATAAATTCTATAAAAATGACGATGATTATTTGGTGGCACTATCAAAAATGATGAAAACTGAATATGATGAAATTACAAAGAATGATTTATTATTACAAATTGATTGTCCAGATCTTGCGCTAGCAAGACATATGACTTTTAAAAATGTATCAGATGAAGAATTTTTAGTTAGAGCTGAAAAACAAATCGAATGTCTTAATGAAGCAATCAAAGATATCGATGCCTCTAAGTTGAGAATGCATATCTGTTGGGGAAATTATGAAGGTCCACATATTCACGATATTGGATTAGAAAAAATATTACCTATTGCTTTAAAAGCAAACATCCAAACTTATTTAATTGAGGCCTCAAATCCAAGGCATGCTCATGAGTGGAAGGTTTTTGAGAACATAAAACTTCCTAATGATAAAGTAATAGTTCCTGGTGTAATAGACTCAACATCAAATTTTGTAGAGCATGAAGAGTTAATAAAAAATAGAATAATTCAGTATTCAAAAGTAATTGATAAAAATCAATTAATGGCTGGAAGTGATTGTGGATTTAGTACTTTTGCTGGCTTTGGAAATGTTGATGAAAATATTGTTTACAAAAAATTTGAATCTTTGGTCGCAGGTGCGGAGCTTGCGTCAAATGCGATTTAAAAACTACTTTTAAATTCCCTAAGGAATATATATCCTTTCATCTATAAATTTAAATTTAATGAGGAAAACAAATATGAAAAAAATATTAATATCTTTATTGTTTCTTCTTTTTGGAACTTCTGCTTACGCGGATTGTAACATTAAGAGTGGATCAATAAATATTTTAGCTAACGATTTTCCAGCGTTAAGAACTTTCGTGGAAACAGCTAAAGGATGTAAAGGAAGTGCTGATTTTAAAGTCACACACTCATCTGAGCACAATAAAATTGCTGTGCCAGCTCTAACTGCAAATCCATCAGAGTTTTCTGCAAGAATTGCAGCAAATAGCTCTATAGTTCCTTTGATGAACCAAGACTTAATTAGACCACTTGATGATCTTGTTAAGAAATATGGAAAAGGAATACAAGATTCTCAATTGATAACAATTGATGGGAAAATAATGGCAGTTGCTTTTATGGCAAACACTCAGCACTTATATTACAGAGAAGATGTTTTAAAAGAATTGGGTATAGCTGTTCCTAAAACATATGAGGAAGTAGTAGCGGCATCAGAAAAAATAAGAGCATCTGGTAAAATGCAATATCCTTACGCAGCAGCATACAAAGCTGGTTGGAATTTAGCAGAAGAATTCGTTAACATGTACATTGGACATGGAGGTGAATTCTTTAAAACAGGAACTGCTCAACCAAGCATTAACAATGCAAAAGGTGTAGCGACATTAAATATGCTAAAAAAATTAGCAGGTTTAAGTAACCCAGATTATTTAACTCACGATAGTGAAGCTATTAAAGTTGAATGGGAATCTGGAAATGTTGCATTAATGACTCTTTGGGCATCAAGATCAGGAACATTGCTTGATGATGATGGTGATGCAAAAATTACAGCAGCAACTAAATTAACTGGACCAGCAACGGTTGCTGGAGGAAACATACCAGCGGCGACTTTATGGTGGGACGGTTTCACATTAGCAAAAAATAGATCTGACGCTGATGCTGAAGCAACATTTAGAGCTTTGGCACATGCAGCTGCTAACAAAAAGATGGTTGCAGATGCAGCAGATCAAGCTGTTTGGTTAATTGAAGGTTTTAAACCTGGACCAAAATCAATTGGAGTTATCGAAGCTGTTAAAATGAAAGCTAAACCATATCCAATGTTACCACAAATGGGTTTAATGCATGGTGCATTAGGAAGTGAGATTGTTGAATTTTTACAAGGTAAAGAGACAGCAGAACAAGCTTTAAAAGATGTGGAAGCAGCTTACATGAGTAAAGCAAAAGAACAAGGCTTTCTATAATCAATAAATTTTAAGTGGGGATAAATATCCCCACTTATTACATTAATGCCTAACAAAACTTTTTTTTGGTTTTTCTTGCCAACTGGATTGGCAATGATTTTATTTATAGGTCTTCCTATTATTTCAACAGGGATACAATCATTTTATGCGCAGCACGACCAAGTTGTTAAGGAAGTAAAAAAATGTGATCCTTTTGGATGTACAGTTTCTATAGTTGTTGACCAAGAAAAAACCTCAAAAATTCGTGAAGAAAAGCCTTTAGGAAAATTCAATGGATTTGGGACTTATGTGGATAGAAATCATCTTGCAATAGAAGAAATTGGAAATTTTTGGAATGAAACAAATAGTTTTGGGGAATTTGTGGATCAAGTTACCAACCTACCCTTTTATAAGGCTCTAATTTTTACTTTAACCTATTGTTTGTTTGTAACACCTAACGTCTTACTTTTAGGTTTTATAATTGCTTTAAGTCTTAATGCGGTAACAAGAAGAATTAGAGGACCATTAATATTTGGAACCATATTGCCGATGATTGTTACTCCATTGGTAGGTTCTTTAGTTTTATTTTGGATGATAGATGCAGAGGGGATTATTGGTGCGAATTTGCAGATGTTGATGGATGATCCTTATTTATCGTTAAAATCCTCAAAAACTCTTACTTGGATAACTATAATAATTTATGGAATTTGGCATCATTCACCATTTGCTTTTGTTGTATTTTATGCAGCTTTGCAAACTGTTCCCCAAGAACCTGTTGAAGCAGCTATTATTGATGGAGCATCAAGATGGCAGAGAGTAAGACATATTGTTTTGCCTCATATTTATCCCGTTGTTACATTTGTTGCACTTATTTCATTGATGGATAATTTTAGAGTTTTTGAGCCTATAATTGGTTTTAGTGCTGAAGGAAGCGCTCAGTCTTTGTCATGGTTAATTTATGACAACCTCGTTAATGAGGAAGTAATATTATTTGGTTCAGCCGCTGCCACCTCGATGATGACAATTGTTGGGATAGCGATACTTTTAGCGCCAGTTTTAATAAGAACATGGAAGGAATTTAGGACAGCGAGATAAATGGAATACGGACTTGATAAAAGATCAAATGCTTTAAAAATTTTTAATACAACCTTTATAATAGTTTGGTTGTTGGTTGCATGCTTTCCCTTTATTTGGACCTTCTGGGGATCATTTAAAGTAAGAGCTGACTTTTTTTCAAGAGCTGACTGGTGGTATGCTATTACAGCATTCAATACATTGTTAGAAACTGGAGGAAAGTTTACAACAGATGCTTATAGTCAAGCATGGACTGAAGGAGAGTTTTGGAAAGCATCTAGGAATACAGTTATAGTTACATTTTTTGTTGTAACCATTTCATTGTTCCTCGGAACCTTGGGAGCTTATGCTTTATCTAGGTCTACAAGAAATTATGCATTTTGGATTTTAATTGCAGCATTAATTTTTAGAGCAATGCCGCATATTACATTGGTCTCTGGTTATTTATTTCCGTTTTTTCAATTACAAATTTGGGGAATACTACCCACGACCATCATTGTTCTTGTTGCAATAAATCAACCATTTACTTTGTGGTTATTGTATTCATTTTTTAAAACTGTTCCTAAAGAACTTGATGAAAGTGCTTTAATTGATGGCTGCTCTTATTTTCAAGCATTTAGACATATCATTATGCCAGTTATGTGGCCTGGAGTAATAACAGCTGGATTATTTAGTTTAATGCTTGCGTATAATGATTTTACAGTAACTGCTCTTTTATTAAATCAGGAAAATCATACTATGGTACCCAAAATTCAAAGTTATCTTGGAACAAATCAACATGAAGGTAATTTGATGTGGGCTGTTTCTGCAGTTGTCTCAGCAACTGCTCCTTTATTTATGTTAGTTATGTTTTTCCAAAGACAAGTAATCAGTGGATTAACAGCTGGTGCTGTGAAGGGATAATGAGCTATAAAGCTGTTTTATTTGGTTCAATTGGAACCTTAGCTGAAACATCAGATCTTCAAAGAGATGCATTTAATGAAGCTTTTAAAATAAGTGGATTAGACTGGTTCTGGGATGAAGATATATACAGAAAACTATTGTCAAAATCAGGTGGAACTACAAGAATTAATGATTACGCAAAAGAAACTAGTGTTGAAATAGATGGAAAAAAAATAAGAAATTTAAAAACCAAAATTTTTAATGAATATTTAAACAAACACAAAGTTGAGCCTAGAGAAGGTGTAAATGAAATAATTCAATTTTGCAAAAAGAACAAAATAAAAATTGGGCTTGCTAGCTCAACAACAAGTAATAATATCAATTCTATTTTTAACTCGTTAAGAGGAAGAATTGAAAAAAAAGATTTTGATTTTATCGGCAACAATGAATTCATATTAAGAGAAAAACCATATCCCGATATTTATAATTATGCTTTAAAATACTTTAATATTAACTCAGACGAATGTGTTGCAATTGAAGATACAGAAGAAAGTTTAAATTCTGCTTTAAGTGCTGATATAAAATGCATTGCATTTCCTGGAAAATATCACACTCAATACGAATTTGATGGAAACTATTTAAAGGTTAATAAATTATCAAAAAAAATCTTTAATAAATAATATCCTTAATGATGTAAAAAACTATACCTGACATAAATATTATAATAAAAATATTTATGTATTTCCAAAAGCTTCTGTTATTTAATTTGTTTGAAAAAATTTTAGATAAGTATCCTAAAGAAAAGAAAAATAAAAAAGAGGCTATTGAAGCACCTATTCCAAAGTAAATTTTGTTTTCAATATTAAAGGATTTTGAGAAATTTCCTAAAAAAAATACTGTATCAGAATATACGTGTGGGTTTAAATATGTAAAACCTAAGGTCTTAATAAAGATATTAAATGAGCTCTGTGCTACGAGATTATTTTTGAATTCTAAAGATTTAAATTTAAATATTTCTTTAATTTTTCCATTAATAAAAAAGGATAAAAAAATAATTAAAAGGATATTTAAAATCAGCTCCACTACATTATTAAAATAATTAGAAAAATAATTAAATAAAAAGATACCTAAGAAAATTAAAATCAAATCAGATAATGCACAGACTAAGCAAACTAAAAATATATATTGTTTCTTTAGTCCTTGCTCTATTACAAAAACATTTTGTGGTCCTATTGCAAAAATTAATGTTAAGCCCGTCAAAAAACCTAAAAAAAGAAAAGACATGTTTAAGAAACTGATTTTTTATCGGCCATATAACTTACAAAAATAATTAATATTAAAAAAGGAATACAAATAAGATTCATCATTTTCCATCCAATAGAATTTAGTAAAATTCCAGCAGATAAACTGGCCAAAGCCATAGTTGAAAAAACAATTAAATCATTTATCCCTTGTACTTTAAATTTTTCTTCTTTGTTATAAGTCAAAACTACTAGGCTGGTACCTGATATAAACAAAAAATTCCAACCGAGACCTAAAAAAATTAATGAGAGCATATAATTAAGATATGTCTGTTCAAATAAACTTAAAAGAACTGTGATGAAAAAAAATAAAACTCCGCCATAAATTATTGCACTGTGTCCATATTTTTTTATTAAATTACCTGTTATTAACGACGGTAAAAACATTGCAACCACATGAAATTGTAATACTAACCCAGTTTCTTTTAAGCTCATATTCTCCATAACATGCATACTTAAAGGAGTTGCTGTCATTAAAAATGACATTACAGCATAAGCAAAAGCAGCTGCAGTAATTGCTTGTAAAAACCTTGGTTGTAATACGATAGATTTTAGATTTCTTATATTTCCTTCTTTTAAACTATCCTCCTGAACATTTTCTACATTTTTGAAAAAAAATAAAAAAACTCCAGGCATAAAAGAAAGGAAAGATAATAAAAGATAAGAACCAACATACAATTGATCTTGGATTAAATCTTTAGTGTAATTTGCAAGACTTATGCCTAAAAATGCTGAAACAATCCCTGCCAATAGAAGAGTAGAAATTGCTTTTGGTATTTTGACTTTTTCAACACTTTCAGCTGCTGCAAATCTATATTGATGATTAAATGCAGCTCCCATTCCAAGAATTAAGCAAGATAGACAAAATAAATTAAAACTTTTCTGACTGATTGCAAAAGCAGCAAGTAGTGCAGAACATGAACTTCCTATAGCCGCAAATACAAAACCATTTCTCCTTCCAATTTTACTCATAATATTTGCCGCTAAGACAGTAAAACTTGCAGTTCCAACCACGAATAAAGCGGTTGGTAAGGTTGATAACGATTGATTTGAGCTAATTTGGGAACCAACAATTCCACTGAGAAATACTGTTATTGTTGCTGTGGTAAAACCAAATATCTGACTTAACGTAAGTAAAGATAAATTTCTATTCATAATTAGCGTCAATATATTTTTGCTGTTATTTAAATATCTATATAGATGTTTTCAATTTTAATATAGAAGATATTATTTAAATTATGATTGGTATATTAGGAGGTATGGGAACTCAAGCGGGCTTAGACTTTTGTGATAAGCTTGCAAAATTAAACAGAGGAAAATTAGATCAAAAATACCCAATGTTTGTCCTCTATAATAAATCAAATACACCACGAAGAGCAGAGAATTTAAAGCAATACAAAAATGTTTTAAAAGAATTAATTGCTGGTTGTCAAATGCTGGAAAAAAATAAATGCAAGTTTATTGTAATGCCATGTAACACAGCACATTACTGGTACGAAGATATTCAAAAAAAAATATCAGTACCATTTCTTAGTATGCCAAAAGAGGTATATTTAAATACACAAAAAAAATTTAAGAAAAATTCAACTATTGGATTACTAAGCACTGAGGCTACATTAGATACAAAAATCTATCATAAGTATTTTGAAAAAAATTATAATTTGATAAGTCCAAGTGAAAAATTACAAAAGAGTTCTGTAAATACTGCTATTAAATATGTAAAAAAAGGTAAAGTAAAAGATGCTGAAAAAGCTTTAAGACCTGCGGTTAGATTTTTAATGAAAAAAAAATGTAAGAAAATAATATTAGGTTGTACTGAGCTTCCAATTGCAATTTTTTCGTATAAATCATTTAAAAAAGCAAAAGATTCAAAATTATTTATAGACCCAAATCTTTTGTTAGCTCA
>CACJQT010000015.1 GCA_902595635.1 uncultured Pelagibacteraceae bacterium
AAGTTTTTTATTAATTTTGAATGAAAATTCATTCTCTGAGCTTAAATTTATAGGTCTATCATCTATTAAGTCTAAATTAATATTTATTAATTTTGTATAATTTTTTAAATTTATTTTAGCTATGTTTGTTTTAAAATTTCCTGAAATGTCGAAATAATTATTAATTTTTTTAATATTTACTTTTTCTGAAGTAACAAAGATTTTATTAAATTCTAATTCTAATTTATTTAGTTTTATAAAATCCTGATCTAGAAAAAAATTAAATTTAACATTTTCAATTTTTGATTTGTTGAGTAATTTTATTTCTGCATCTTTTACGTATCCATTTATAATGTATTTGGTTTTTTTAGGATTACTTTCATTAAAATTTATATTGGAAATTATTTTTACTTTTCCCTTTTTAATTTGTTTAAAAGTTAAATTTCTGGCTAAATTAAAGTCATATTCATTGATAAAATCAATAAATTGATTGATATTGTTTTCTTTGGAAATTATAGAAATTTCTGAGACTGGATTTTTATTATTTAAATAATCTAAAAGTTTCAAATCAGACTTTATAATTTCTAAATCAACTTTTTTTTCATTAACTAATATTTGTGGATTCAAAGTAAAAATCTCGAATTCAAAGTTAGATGGATTTAACTTAAAATTTACTTGATTTAATTTTAATTTTATCTTCGGATCAATCTCTTTAACTTTTTCATTTATCAAACTATTAAAATTATCTGTTTTAATTCCCGATGTTGCTAGAAATATTAAAATTGCAACTAAGATGGTTATTAATGATATTATAGTTATAGAAATTATTTTACGCATTTAATTTATATAAAGAACTTTCTAAAAAATTATCTATTTCTCCATCTAATACTTTTTCAGGACTAGAACTTTCAAAATTAGTTCTATTATCTTTTACCATTTTATAAGGGTGTAATACATATGATCTAATTTGATGGCCCCATCCAATCTCTGACTTTGAATTTTCAAGATTTTCATTTTCTTTTTCTTTTTTTTTTAACTCATAGTCATAAAGCCTTGCTCTTAACATATTCATGCAAGTTTCTTTATTTTTGTGTTGTGATCTTTCATTTTGACATTGTACCACAATTTTTGTTGGCAGGTGTGTAATTCTTACTGCACTATCTGTTGTGTTGACATGTTGACCTCCCGCTCCACTAGATCTGTATGTATCTATTCTTAAATCTTTTTCTAAAATTTCAACATCAATATTTTCAGATATAACTGGGTATACCCAAACACTGGCAAAACTTGTATGTCTTCTAGCACCAGAGTCAAACGGTGAAATTCTGACAAGTCTATGTATTCCTGACTCATTTTTTAATAATCCGTTTATGTAATCTCCACTTATTTTAATTATTGAAGATTTAATGCCAGCTTCATCGCCTTTATGTTCGCTGATAATTTCGATTTTGAAATTTTTTTTGGTTGCCCACTTCATATACATTCTTCTTAACATATCAGCCCAGTCTTGACTTTCAGTTCCTCCAGCACCTGCATGAAATTCTAAATAACTATTAAATGTATCATTATCATTTGATAGAAAACATCTTATTTCAATTTGTTTAATTTTATTAAAGAGTATTTTTATATTTGAGGTTGTCTCTTTAATCATTTCATTGTTGTGTTCCTCAATAGCTAAATCATAAATATCAAATAAATCTTTACTTTCATTTGATGTTTCTTCAAAATTATTTAATAATTTTTCTAAATTAGTTTTTTCACGTAAAACTTTTTCAGCATTTTTTTTATCCTGCCAAAAATCTGTTTTTTCTATTAAATTTGATAAATTAATTATTTTTTCTGAAATCTTAGTCTTTTCAAAGAAACTCCTTTATTCTTTGATTTATTTTTTCTATTTCTGATTTAATATTTAGTATTTCCTGATCCATTAATAAAATTTTAATATATTTGTTGTATTTAATCTACTATCAAAATTGTTAGATATATTATCTAGTTTATTATCATTATTTTTAAATGACTCGATTATGGCTAACTTGGTTTTAGGATTCGCTTTTTTTCCAGTTTTTGCATCTATGACCATCATATTTATATTGTCTGCAACTTTAAAAGGCCTTGCGTTAAAAGTATTTGCTGTTTTTTTTATGAAGTCTTTAAAAACTGGCATTGCTGTTTTTGAACCTGTTTCAAATTTACCTAAACTCCTTGGATTATCATAGCCAATGTATACTCCAACCACTAGATTTGATGTAAATCCTATAAACCAAGTATCTGTATTTTTGTTTGTTGTCCCAGTCTTGCCAGCTAATTCGAGTTTCAATTCTTTTAAACCTTTTCCAGTTCCACGTTCTATAACACCTTTCAACATAGAAGTAATCTGATAGGCTGTTTGTGGTGAAAAAATCTGTTGATATTTATTTTTAATAATTGGTTTACTAGCTCCTTCATATGAAATTAAATCACAATTTTCACAGAATCTTTTTTCATTGTTAAAAATAGTTTTTCCTTCACTGTCTTGAATTCTATCAATTAATATTGGATTAACTAATTTTCCACCATTCAAAAAAGAACAATAAGCGCTTGTGATTTTTAACAAAGTCGTTTCAGCAGAGCCCAAAGATACTGACATAAGTTCATCTGGATTTTCGTAAATATTTAATTTTTTTGAAAAATTTATAATTTTGTCTATACCTAATTCTTGAGCTATTCGGACAGTCATTAGATTTCTTGATTTTTCTATACCTGTTCTAAGTGTTGAAGGTCCGTAGAACTTTTTACCGTAATTTTCTGGTTTCCACATTTTTAAATCATTTCCTTGATCTAATACTATAGGTGCGTCTAATACTAATGTTGTTGGTAAAAAATTATTTTCTAATGCTAAAGCATATATGAAAGGTTTGAATGCAGATCCAGGCTGACGTTTTGCTTGAGATGCTCTGTTAAATTCACTTTGTTTAAAACTAAATCCACCTGACAATGCTAATACTCTTCCGCTATATGGATCCATCACAACAATGCCTCCATTAGCTCTTGGAAGTTGTTTTAAACTATAGTTTCCATCAGATAATTTCTTGACATAAATTATATCGCCAATTTTGAATAGTTTTTTGAATTCCTTTCGCGTCCAATCAATATCATTAAAATTAATTGTTCCATTATCATCATTTTGTGTTTTGATGACTGTTTCAAATTTGTCAATTCTAGTAACAACAGCCAATTCCCATCCTAAAGATTTTTCTAAATTTAAGTCTTTAAGATTTTTTTTCCAATTTTTGTATTTTTTTATATTTGATAGAGGACCTCTCCATCCTTTTCTCTTATCAAATTCTTGCAAACCATTCCTAAGTGATTGTGTAGCAATTTTTTGTAATTCTAAATCTAAAGGTGTTTTGATGTTAAATCCTTGTTTATATACTTTATCATATCCATATTTATCAATTACATCTTTTCTTACATCTTCTACATAATATCTAGAGTCTTCTAGGTAAATTCTTTTTCTCTTTTGTAATTTAATTTTAGAGTTAATTAATTTAGAGTGTTGTTTTTGATCAATAAATCCATTATCTAATAAATTATTTAATACTAAGTTTCTTCTAAATTTTGCTAACTCCTTGTTTTTATATGGATTGTATTTGCTTGGTGCTTTTGGAAGAGCAGCTAAAAGTGCAGCCTCTCCATAATTGAGTTCACTTATTGGTTTATTAAAATATCTTAAACTAGCTGATGCTATACCATAGCTACCCTCACCAAGATAAATTTGATTTAGATAAAGCTCTAGAATTCTTTTTTTTGATAAAACACGCTCAATTCTAAAAGCTAATATTGCTTCCTTTATTTTTCTATCAATACTTACTTCATTAGTTAAAAGAAAGTTTTTTGCTACTTGCTGGGTAATAGTAGAGGCACCTTCTAATCTTTTTGAGTAAAGTAGATTGAATATGTTATTTTTAATTGCTCTTACTACTCCTTTGGCATCTACCCCTGGATGGTCAAAAAAGTTTTTATCCTCCGCAGATAAAAAAGCATTTATAACGGTTTGAGATATAGCAGAATATGGAACAAAAATTCTTTTTTCAGATGAAAAATCACTTACTAACACTCCATTTCCTGAATACAGCTTGCTTGATACTGGTGGTTTATAATTTTTAAGATATTTATAATCAGGCAATTTATTGGAATAAGTCCAAAGAATAGATATTATTGATAATAACAATAGAAGAGATGACAATAATCCAAATATTAGTAATCTTTTAAAAAACTTTTGCATTTTAGTTTAAATATCCTGCGAATTTGTTATTCTTAAGGCACAGAATTTATTAAATTAACTTATGAAAAAATCAGCAATATTATGTCAAAAAATTTATATATCGATGCATCGCATCCTAATGAAACTAGAGTTGTTCTTAAAAGTAATAATCATATCGAAGACTATGAATATGAAAGTATAAACAACACTTTAATTAAGAATAATATTTATCTCGGAAAAGTAAGTAGAATTGAACCTTCTTTACAAGCAGCTTTTGTTGACTTTGGAAAAGAAAGACATGGTTTTCTATCTTTTAATGATATCCAGTCTGATTATTATCAGCTACCTTTAAGCGATTTAGAAAAAATAAAACAAGAAGAAGAGAGGGTTCGAGAGGAACTTTCAAAACAAAGTGAAAACATAGAAGATAAAATTCTTGAAGGTAAAGAGGAAATTAAAATTGATGATCCTGTTGAAAAAAAAGATGACGATGAAAAAGATAAAATAAATACTCAAAAAAAATTTCCATCAAAAAGATACAAAATCCAAGAAGTAATAAAACCAAATCAAGTAATTTTGGTTCAAGTGTTAAAAGATGAAAGGGGTTTAAAAGGAGCAGCGCTTAGTACTTTTATTTCCATTGCTGGAAAATACATAGTCTTAATGCCTAACACAGCCAAAGGTGGGGGAATTTCTAGAAAAATATTTAATCCAGGAGAAAGAAAAAAAATTAGAAATATATTAAATGAAATAACTATTCCAAAAGAGATGGGAATTATAGTTAGAACAGCAGGATCAAACAAAACAAAAAATGAAATCGAGAATGATTTAAAAAATTTAATTAAAGTTTGGGATCAAATAAAAGATAACGCATTAAATTCAATTGCCCCATCTTTAATTCATCAAGAAAGTGATATTATAAAAAGATGCATAAGAGACATGTACGATGATGATACTCAAAATATATATGTTGAAGGAAATGAAGGATATCAAAAAACAAAAAATTATTTGAAATTAATGATGCCAAATCAATTAAAAAAAGTTAAAAAATACAGAGATAAAGTACCCCTTTTTTATAAAGAAAATATAGAAAAAAAATTATTTGAAATTTTTGAGACAGAAGTGAAACTGACTTCAGGTGGATATTTAGTAATAAACCCAACTGAGGCACTAGTTTCTATAGATGTAAACTCAGGAAAATCTATAAAACAAAAAAATGTTGAAAGTACTGCTTTTGATACAAATATCGAAGCAGCAGAAGAAATTGCACGACAAATAAAAATAAGAGATTTATCTGGATTAATAATAATTGATTTTATCGATATGCTTAGTTTCAATAATCGAAGACAGGTTGAAAGAAAATTAAAAGAGAAATGTAGAAATGATAGAGCAAGAATTCAAATTGGTAGAATAAGTAATTTTGGATTACTAGAAATGTCAAGACAGAGATTAAGAGAAAGTAATGTCAAATGGCACATGAAATTGACAGATGAAACCTTTGTATTGAAAATACTTAAATTAATTGAAATAAAATCATTAGAACATAATGCAAAATTAGTAGAATTAACTATTAACGATAAAATTAAAAAACATATTACTGATCACTATGACGAAGTAGTTAAATACTTTGAAAAAAAGTATAAAGCTAAAATTGATTTAAACACAAATAATGATTTAAATTTAGAAGACTATATAATTGAGCTCAAATCAAAAACAAAGAAAGTATTAGATAAAATTGAAAAAGTTGAGAAACTTGAAGCTTTAAAAATTGAAAACAAAAAAGATGATAATATTGTTAAAAATAAAGAAAGAAAGATATTTAAAAAAAGGAAGTTCAGAAAAAAATTTTACAAGAAAAAAACTAAATAATTCCTTTATTTGTAGTTGATGCAGATCCAAATAAATTTGGATTAATTCTTCCAGACAAATATGATTTTCTTCCAGAAATTACTGCAAGCTTCATAGCTTCTGCCATTTGAGATGGATTTTTAGCTTTTGCAATTGCAGTATTTATTAAAACACCGTCACATCCTAACTCCATTGCAATACTAGCATCAGAAGCTTGTCCAATTCCAGCATCAATAATTAAAGGTAATTTTGTTTGTTTTCTAATAATTTTAATATTAACTTTATTTTGTATTCCAAGACCTGAACCAATTGGAGCAGCAAGAGGCATAATTGCAACAGCACCTGCATTTTCCAATCTTTTTGCCATTAATGGATCATCATTGCAATAAACCATTACTTTAAAACCCTCTTTTGTTAATAATTCAGTAGATCTTAAAGTTTCAATCATTTCAGGAAAAAGGTTTCTTTTGTCACCTAATACCTCTAATTTTACTAATTTCCATCCACCTATTTCTCTTGCTAACCTTAAAGTTCTAATTGCATCTTCTGCCGTAAAACATCCGGCTGTGTTAGGCAAATATGTTATTTTTTTTGGATCTATATAATCCATTAATCTAGCTTTATTCTTATTAGATATGTTTACTCTTCTGACTGCAACTGTCACAATGTCTGCACCAGAAGTCTTAATAGCTTTAGCACATTCACTGAAGCTTTTATATTTTCCAGTTCCAACTATCAAGCGTGATTTAAAAATCTTATTTGCTATCTTAAATCTTTTGTCAATCATTATCCACCACCGATAAAATGAACAATTTCTATTTTATCACCTTTCTTTAATCGAATTTTAGAAATTCTATTTTTGTCTATAATTTTTTTGTTTAGTTCTATAGCTATTTTATTTAATGGCATTTTTAATTTTGTAATTAAGCTCTTAAGTGTTAATTCAGGAATTATTTGCATTTGCTTGCCATTTACAGTTATTTTTATTTTATTTTTAATATTCATATATTATAAAGAATTCATGAGTAAAATATTAATCATTAATGGTCCCAATCTTAATCTAATAGGTGAAAGAGAACAATCACAATATGGTAGCAAAGATTATAAATTCCTAGAGGATATTTGTGAGAAAAAATCTAAAGAATTAAATTTAATTCTTAAAATGAAACAATCAAATGTTGAAGGAGAAATCGTAGATATTATTCAAAGTGCCAGAAACGAATTTGATGGAATTATAATTAATGCAGGTGGATATAGCCACACATCAGTTGCAATAAGAGATGCTCTAGATATATTTAAAGGCAAGATAATTGAACTTCATATATCAAATATCTATAAAAGAGAGGAATTTCGTCATAAATCTATAATAAGTGGTGTTGTTACAGGAATAATTTGTGGATTAGGAATAAATGGATATATTTTAGCCATAAATTCTATGCATGAGATGTTAAATGAAAATAAATAAAAATATAATCAAGGAGCTTACAGAATATTTAAATGAATTTAATCTTACAGAGATAGAATACACTGAAAAAGATATAAAAGTTAAAGTGTCAAAATCTTCTGGATCAAATTTAGCATCAATTAAAGAAATAAAATCAGAAATAAAAACAGAAAATATTAAAATAGATAATGTTAGTGGGACTGAAGTTCCATCGCCTATTATAGGAACAGCTTATTTAGCACCAGAACCTGGTGGTAAAAAGTTTGTAGAAGTCGGTAAAAAAATTAACAAAGGTGATACAATAATGATTGTTGAAGCTATGAAAACAATGAATCACGTACCATCTCCAATAGCAGGTACTGTAAAAAAAATTTGCGTCGAAGATGGTCAACCTGTTGAATATGGACATACGATAGCGATAATTGAGTAATAATGTTCAAAAAAATTCTTGTTGCAAATAGAGGTGAGATAGCTGTTAGAGTTATAAGAGCCTGTAAAGAATGGGGTATACAAACAGTCGCCATTCATTCTGATGTTGATAGAAATAGTATGCACGTTAGATTAGCTGACGAAAGTATATGTGTAGGTCCACACCAAGCCGCAAATAGTTATTTAAATATTCCTGCCATAATGTCAGCTATTGAATTGACAAATTCTGAAGCTGTTCATCCTGGATATGGCTTTTTGTCTGAAAATTACGAATTTGCAAAAATTCTAGAACAAAACAAAATTAAATTCATTGGTCCATCATCTTCATTGATTAAAATGATGGGTGATAAAATTGAAGCAAAAAAAATCGCAAAAAAGTATGGTCTTCCAGTTATTGAAGGATCTGAAGGAGGTGTATCTGATTTTAATGAAGCAAAAACAATATGCAAAAATATTGGATATCCAGTTTTGATTAAAGCATCCGGTGGAGGCGGTGGTAAAGGAATGAAAGTTGTAAGAAAAGAAGATGAATTTGAAAACTTATTTTTAACTGCAAAAACTGAAGCAAAAAAATTTTTTGGTAATGACGAGGTATATATCGAGAAATTTTTTCAAAATCCAAGGCATATTGAAGTTCAAATATTATCTGGAAAAAATAGAACAGTACATTTGCATGAGAGAGATTGTTCTATTCAAAGAAGACATCAAAAATTAATTGAAGAAACGCCAAGCCCTTTGTTAAATAATCAAATAAGACAGGATCTTTTCGATAAAACTGTAAAAATGGTAAGTCAAATCGGATATGAAGGTGCTGGAACGGTAGAATTTATCTTTGAAGATGGAAAATTTTATTTTTTAGAAATGAATACAAGAATACAAGTAGAACATCCAGTTACTGAGGTTGTAACAGGAATAGATTTAATAAAAGAACAAATATGGATTGCATATGATGGCAACACTGCATTAAAGCAAGAAGATATCAAACCAAGGGGCCACGCAATTGAATGTAGAATAAATGCAGAGGATGTGAGTAAAAATTTTCAGCCCTCGCCTGGGGAAATTACCATGTGTCATCAACCTTCAGGTTTTAGAACAAGGGTGGATGGGGCTATATTTCAAGGCTATAAAGTAACTCCATATTATGACAGCATGATTTGTAAAGTAATATGTCATGGAAGAAATAGAACTGAGGCAATTCAAAGAATGCGAAGATCCCTTGATGAATTTGTAATAGAGGGTATTAAAACAACAATAGACCTGCATAAAATACTTTTAAATCACAAAAAATTTCTAGATTCAGATTTTAATGTGAGTTGGCTTGATAAAGAAAAATTACTTTAAGAATAACATTTTTTTAACCAAATATCATACACAGGATGATCAAAAGGTCTAATTGATGGAGATGAGGCAAATGTCCAATCATTAAAAATGAAGACCTTGTTCTCATCTTTGTTTACTGTATCTCTTACTTGCATGTATGCTGTAACTTCCGGATCATCATCAAATTTCGAATTATTACATTTAAGAATATTTATAGATAGATTTTTAAATTTATATTCCTTCCCAACTTCAATCTCTATAATATCACTCTGAGAGTTTACTTTGTCTAATATTGTTAAAACTGCGTGATTTTCAGATCGTGAATGATTTTCACTTAAAGAATTAATCATTAACAAATAATAAGTAAAAAAAACAAGTATATAAACTTTAGCTTTTCCAAGAAGTGTATTTTTTGTTTGAAACATTTTTACTTTTGTTTTTATTTGGATGATAGGAATTTTCTGTTCCTGTTTGATTCGGCATATGCTCTTTTTGCCAACTATATTTGTCTAATTCGTGACTGTTTTCAATTTTATTTCCCGTATGATGCATCCAAGAATACCACTCGCTTGGTATTTTAGATGCTTCAACTTCACCATTGTAAATAACCCATCTTTTTCCCGATTTGCTCTCATAATATTTGTTACCTAAATTATCTTCGCCGACTAATTTTCCAAATAAAATTGTATTCAGCCTTGTGCCAAATGTTTGTTTATTCCACCAAGTAAAAATTTCTTTAATCATTTATTTAAATTATTTTCAATTTATAATTGTAAATTTACAATTAGACTATAATTAAAAAATGTATATACATAAATCTTACCAAGATTCAATTTACAAATAGGATTACAATGGCAAAATATTTAGTTGAAACATATTACACATGTAGCTTTAAAGTATCTCATTATTTAGATGATATAACTGAGGAAAATCTTAACAATTTAGAGAAAAATGACGATGGAAAATTTGAAATTATCGATGTCAAACTAGATAACAGAAAAACAAAAAACCTTCAAAATACTAAAAGTAGTAAAGTAGAAATTGTTTCACAACCAATTAGTGATCAAGATATTAAAAATAGTAATAAATCCAAACAAATCGATGAGAGTTTCAAGAAAAATATAACTGATAATATAGGTAAAAGATTCAGTATGCCTGATAGAAGAAAAGGTTATATCCAAAAAGCCTCAATAGGTGATCACAAAGTATATTTGCATACTGGTGAATATGAAGATGGTAAAATAGGAGAAATTTTCATTGATACTAGTAAAGAAGGTGAGTTAGTAAAAGCTCTTATGAATAATTTTGCAATAGCAATATCATTAGGCCTTCAATATGGAGTTCCCCTTGATGAATTTGTAAATGCATATTTAGATACAAAATTTGAACCTTCTGGTAAAGTTTACGGAAATGATCGAATAATGAGTGCAAGTTCAATATTGGATTATATTTTTAGAGAGCTAGCGATTTCCTATTTAAATAGAGAAGATTTAGCTCATACTCCATCTATAACTGGCAATTCTGAAACAATTGAAAGTCAAGATAGTGAAGATCAGAACCAACTAATTAAACTTGTAAAAGATATTACAAGCAAAGGTTTTGTTAGAAACGACTACAAAAAGAAACTGGTAGATTTGTCAGATATTAGAATAAACCTTAAAGGAAAAAAATAATTAATTTTTTCTTTTTGAAATATTAAGTTCTTTTAATTGATTTTCGTCTACTTCAGATGGTGCATTCATCATTAAATCCTGAGCATTTTGATTCATTGGAAACATCGTTACCTCTCTAATATTTTTTTCTTCTGCTAATAACATTACAATCCTATCTATGCCAGGAGCAATACCACCATGGGGAGGTGCCCCATAGCTTAAAGCATTAATCATACCACTAAATTTCTCATTCACTGTTTCCTCAGAGTAACCAGCAATTTTGAATAATTTATACATTAAATCAGGTTTATGGTTCCTGATTGCTCCTGAAGATAATTCAATACCATTACACACAATATCATATTGAAAAGCTTTTAGTTTCAGGGGTTCTGAAAGATCTAAATTATCAATATCACCTTGCGGCATTGAAAAAGGGTTGTGGCTAAATTCGATCTTTTTGGTATTTTCATCTATTTCAAACATTGGATAGTCCACTACCCAACAAAATGAGAAAACATTTTCATCAATTAAATTCAACTCATTTGCTATTTTATTTCTCGCATTACTTAATAATTTCTCAACTTCAGATTTATTTCCGCAAGACATAAATATTGTATCACCTACATCAGCATTCATTTTTGTCATTATCTCTTTGATAGACTCTTCAGAAAAAAATTTTCCCACAGGTCCTTTAGCGCTCAATTTCTCAGAATTTTCTATAGAAAAATATGCAAGACCAGATGATCCTTCATCTTTTGCCCATTTATCAATTCCGTCAAAAAAACTTCTTGGTTTTTGAGATGTATTTTTTGTAACTATTCCTCTAACTATCGATCCTTTACTTACTAATTTTTTAAATATTTCAAAGTTAACATCGTCTCTTTTAAAAATTTCAGTAATATCAGCTATTTCCAAAGGATTTCTCAAATCTGGTTTGTCAGAACCGTATTTAAGCATAGCCGTATCAAAAGGAATTCTGGGAAATTTTTCATGGAGTAACTTTTTAGAGGAAAATTTTTTGAATAAATTTACAAATAACTCCTCAACTATTTTGAATACATCCTCTTGTTCTACAAAAGACATTTCCAAGTCAAGTTGATAAAACTCACCTGGACTCCTGTCAGCTCTTGCGTCTTCATCTCTAAAACACGGTGCAATTTGAAAATATTTATCAAAACCAGATACCATGATTAATTGTTTAAATTGTTGTGGCGCCTGAGGTAATGCGTAAAATTTACCAGGATTTAGTCTGCTTGGTACTAAAAAGTCTCTAGCACCCTCTGGGCTAGATGAAGTTAATATAGGTGTTTGATATTCTAGAAAACCATATTTTTGCATTTCGGTTCTAATAAATGAAATAATTTTGGATCTTAAAATAATATTATTATGAATCTTATTTCTCCTTAAATCTAAGAATCTGTACTTTAATCTAATTTCTTCAGAATATTCTTGATCTGAAAAAACAGGTAATGGTAATTCCTTAGTTCTTGCAAGTATTTTAAATTTTTCAATTCCTACCTCAATTTCTCCAGTATTTAAATTTTTGTTAATAGTATCTTTTTCTCTAGCTAAAACTTTACCTTCAACTTGTAGTACAGTTTCTAATGGAAGTTTTTCTATTTCTTTAAATATTTTTTTACCCTCATCAATTACACATTGAGTTAGTCCATAGTGATCTCTTAAGTCTAAAAATAATAGATTTCCATGATCTCTTTTTTTATTTATCCAGCCTGATAACTTTATTGTTTGATCTTTGTTATTTAAAGTTAGTTCTCCGCAAGTGTGTGTCCTATATTTACTCAATTTATAATCTCTTTTATTATTTTAAAGTTAATAGATTTCTTTTTCTTTAAACTCAATTCATCAATCTTATATATAAATTCATGCATTTTACTATACGATCTCGCAATTCTTTTTATAATATAATCTATAATTTTGTTATCTAATTTAATTTGTCTATCGGAGAAGCTTTTTAAAATTATTGCATAAATCAATTCATCATCTGGCTGTTCAATTTTGGCGATAATGCAGTTCTTTAATCTTGATAATAAATCTGGGAGTGTGAATTTCATTGTATCTAGTGGTTTTTTTGACGAGATTAATAAATATTTATTATCCTGTTCAACTAAATTGAATATAGAATAAAGAAGTTTTTCGTCAAAAGTTTCTTCCAGGTCTTCAATTATTATACTGTTTGATAGTTTAATTTTTTTTAAAATCTTATCTTCGATATTGTTGCTATATAAATATAAGGCGTTACTTTTTTTTTTAAATATGTTTGATAAATGTGTTTTGCCAGAATATTTTTCTCCGGCTAAGTTGACAATTTTTTTTTCCCATTTAGGCCAGGCCTCTATAATATTTTTTGCAAAATAATTACTTTTAGACACATAGTAATCATTTTCATCAAAACTTTCAGTAATTCCAAAGTCTAAGAGTTTTTGATCTAATTCTCTCATTCTATATTCCAAATATTACTAGATGAATTTATATTTATATCATTCACTTTTAAAGTATTTAGAAATTTTTCAGGATTATTATTGTAAGTTATTTTATATATAATATCTTC
>CACJQT010000016.1 GCA_902595635.1 uncultured Pelagibacteraceae bacterium
GCAGATTCTTTAGCTTTAGCAGTAGAGGCTGCAAAAACAAAAGCAGATATAATTGTAATGTGTGGAGTTCATTTTATGGCTGAAACTGCAAAATTAATGAGTCCAGAAAAAAAAGTTTTATTACCAGATATGAAGGCAGGTTGTTCACTCTCTTCGTCTATAACAGGCGATGATGTTAGAAATCTCAAAAAAAAATACCCTGGTGTTCCAGTAGTCTCGTATGTAAATACATCTGCTGATGTTAAAGCTGAAACTGACGTTTGCTGTACATCTGCAAATGCAGTAAAAATTGTAGAATCACTAGGAGTAAAAAAAGTAATATTTTTACCCGATGATTTTTTAGCTAAATATGTAGCATCACAAACTGATATAGAGATAATTTCTTGGAAGGGAACTTGTGAAGTTCATGAACAATTCAATGATCAAGAAATTAATGATATTAGAAAAGCTAATCCAGGTATAAAAATAATAGCCCATCCAGAATGTCCGCCTGATGTGATACAAGCGTCTGATTTTGCAGGTTCCACAAGTGGAATGATTAAATATGTAAGAGATAATCAACCAGAAAAAGTCATGATGGTTACAGAATGCTCAATGAGCGATAATGTACAAATTGATAATCCAAATGTTGAATTTATTAGACCATGTAATCTTTGTCCTCATATGAAAAGAATAACTTTGCCTAAAATATTAGATTGTTTAGAAAATGAAACTAACGAATTAATAATGGACAGTGAGACAATCGAAAAAGCAAGAAAATCTGTAGAGAGAATGGCAGAAATAGGCAGATAAAATCTGTGTCTAAAATTCAATTAAGTAAAAGTTTTATAAAATCATCATGTAAATTGGCTTTGAATGAGGACTTATATCCATCAGGCGATATTACTTCAGAATTAATTGAAAAAAACATTAAAAAAAAAGTTAAAATGATATGTAATCAAAATGGAATTTTAGGTGGGATAGATTTTGCTAAAGAGACCTTTAAATTAGTAGATAAAAAAATAAATTTTAAAAATAAAAAAAAAGATGGATCTCGAATAAGAAAAGGCGAGGTAGTTGCGACTATTGATGGCAACCTAAAAAATATTCTAACCGGCGAGAGAGTAGCATTAAACTTTGTTTCCCATATTTCTGGAATAGCAACGAAAACAAATATGTTTGTAAAAAAAGTTAGAAAAAAAACTAAAATATGCTGCACAAGAAAAACGATCCCAAATCTTAGAGTGATCCAAAAATATGCTGTAAAATTAGGTGGTGGAACAAACCACAGATTTAACTTAAGTGATGAATACTTAATAAAAGACAACCATATAAGTTCTGAAAAAAATTTTGAAAATTTAATTCAAAGAGCCATAAAAAAGAAGGGAAGAAAAAAAATTACGGTAGAGGTTGATGATTTATCTCAGTTAAAGAAAATATTGGGCCTGAAATTTGATAGAATTTTGTTAGATAATATGAGTTCAAAAAATTTAAAAAAAGCAGTCAAAATGTCTAGGAAATTCTATGAAACTGAAGCATCAGGAGGAATTAACTTAAAAAATGTTAAAAATGTTTCCTCTACTGGTGTAGATAGAATTTCCGTAGGATCTTTGACTCATTCAATAAATGCATTAGACTTAAAATTGGAAATATAAAATTTAATTTATTTTTTTAATTGAGCTTGAGCAGCAGCAAGTCTTGCAATAGGCACTCTATATGGTGAACAGGATACATAGTCTAAACCAGCGCGTGCACAAAAGTCGATACTTTTAGGGTCACCTCCGTGTTCACCACATATACCAAGTTTAATTTTTTTGTTAATTTTTCTGCCTTTTTTTGTTGCCATTTCTATCAAATCCCCAACTCCATCGTCTATAGAAACAAATGGATCAACATCGAAAATTTTATTATCAATATAATCATTTAAAAACTTGCCACTATCATCTCTGCTAATTCCAAAAGTTGTTTGTGTTAAATCATTTGTACCAAAACTAAAGAATTCTGCATGTCTAGATATATCGTCTGCTTTGATTGCTGCTCTAGGAAGCTCAATCATTGTACCCACTAAAAAATTTAGTTTTGTTTTAGTTTTGTTTTCAACTTCTTTTGCAACTTTAATTACTAAATCTTTCATTATTTTTATTTCTGCTTCAGTCGATATTAAAGGTATCATTATCTCTGGAATAATAGATTTTATTTTAAGTTTTTTACATTCAACTAATGCATGAAAAATCGCAGTACACTGCATCTCGTATATTTCTGGAAATGATATACCTAATCTACAACCTCTATGACCGAGCATTGGATTTTGTTCGTGCAGTTCTGTTATTCTAAGCTCTAATTCAGAACTTTTGATATTTAAAGCATTTGCTACATCACTAATTTCTTTTTGATTTTTTGGTAAAAATTCATGAAGTGGTGGATCTAATAATCTAACTGTAACTGGGAGACCATTCATAATCTTAAAGATATCAATAAAATCTTTTTTTTGAAAAGGAAGCAGTTTTTTTAAAGCATTAGCCCTATCTTCTTTTGATTTTGCTAAAATCATTTCTCTCACAGATAAAATTCGCTCTTCATCAAAAAACATATGTTCAGTTCTACATAGACCTATTCCTTCAGCTCCAAATTCTCTAGCAGTTTTACTATCTAGAGGCGTTTCAGAATTAGTTCTAATTTTTAGTTTTCTAAATTTATCAGCCCAGCTCATAAGTTTAGAAAAATCTCCTGAAATTTCAGGTTTAACGGTTTTAACTTCTCCTTTTATAATTCTACCAGTTGATCCATCAATAGTAATTAAATCACCTTCTTTAATTTCATTATTTTTCGTTTTAAAAACTTTATTTTGGTAATCTATTTCTATTTCGCTTGAGCCAGATACACAAGGTCTGCCCATTCCTCTTGCAACTACTGCAGCATGACTGGTCATTCCTCCTCTTGCAGTAAGAATTCCTTTAGCTGCATGCATTCCATTAATATCTTCAGGTGATGTTTCTACTCTTACTAGGATTGTATTTTGCATCATTCCATTTAATCTTTCAGCTTCATCAGAAGTAAATACTACTTTTCCACTAGCTGCTCCTGGCGAAGCTGGAAGGCCTTTGGCTATTACTTCTAAATATGCTGTTTCATCTAAAGTTGGATGAAGCAAGGTATCTAATGAATTTGGCTGTACTCTTAGCACTGCTTCTTTTTTTGTTATAAGTTTTTCTCTTTCCATATCGACAGCAATTTTTACTGATGATTTTGCAGTTCTTTTTCCAGATCTTGTTTGCAACATCCATAACTTATTATTTTCAACTGTGAACTCTACATCCTGCATATCTTTATAATGCTTCTCTAGTTTAATAAGAATATTTTTTAGATTTTTATAAACTCTAGGCATAGACTCCTCCATTGAAAGAAGTGTTTCTTTTGCTTCTTTTCTAGCTTTCTTAGTTATATGTTGGGGAGTCCTAGTTCCCGCAACAACATCTTCTCCTTGAGCATTTATTAAATATTCGCCATAGATTTCATTAATTCCATTTGACGGATTACGTGTAAATACAACACCTGTCGCACAATCATCACCCATATTACCAAAAACCATGGACTGTACATTTACTGCGGTTCCCCAATCTGATGGGATATGATTTAATTTTCTATAAACCTTTGCTCTGTTACTATCCCATGACAAAAAGACTGCACTAATTGCACCTAGTAATTGTTCATTAATATTTTGAGGAAAATCCTTTTTGGTTTTTTCTTTTACAATATTTTTAAAGTCTTTAATCAATCCTTCCCAGTCATCTTCATCCAAATCAGTGTCTAACAATACACCTTTTGTAAGTTTATAATTTTCAATTAGTTCCTCAAAATTATAACTTTCAACACCCATAACAACATTTGCATACATTTGTATAAATCTTCTATAACTATCTTTTGCAAATCTCATATTCGATGTTTTATTTGCTAAAGCAATGACAGTTTTATCATTTAGTCCAAGATTTAAAATGGTATCCATCATTCCTGGCATGGATACTCTCGCGCCAGATCTTACAGACAACAACAAAGGATTTTTCAAATCTCCAAATTTTTTACCTGAATCTTTTTCAATATTTTTTAACTCTCTATTTATTTCATTTATAATTTTAGGCTTTAATTTCTTATTATTTTTATAAAATAAATCACAAACTTCAGTAGAAATCGTAAATCCAGGTGGGACAGGTAAACCCATCCTTCCCATTTCTGATAAATTTGCACCTTTGCCTCCTAAAATATTTTTTGGGTATTTTATTTTTATTGTATCTTTAGATTGAAAATTAAAAACTAATTTTGGCATTTATGCTTCTATTTTTGAAAAGTTAAAATAATTATCGAAGCTTTTACACAACATTTTTAAAAGTTCTAGTCTGTTTTTTTTAATTAATTCTTCTTGATCATTAACTATTACATTATCAAAAAACTCATTAACCTCTATTTTGGCACTTGAGAGTGTTTTAAGACTTTCATCATAATCCTCGTCTCTACCTATGCTTGAAAAATACTTTCTTATAGCATGTATTTTTTTATAAAGATTTTTTTCATAATCATTTTTAAAGAGACCAGGATCGGCAGAACCTACAATTTCTAGTTTTGATTTACTTTCGCTATTTAAAATGTTTGCAGATCTTTTATAAATTGCAATAACATCAAGACCGAAATCTTTTTTAATATTTTTATTCAAATTCAATGATTTATTAAAAATTTTTAGTAAATCATCTATTCCATAAGAATTAGTGGAGCATTCAATAATATCCGACCTAATATTTTTTTCTTTTAAATAATTTTTTAATCTATCTAAAATAAAATCTCCCAATTCATCATTTATCAATTTTGAGTCAAAAGAGTAATTTTGTTCTTTGTATAAATTTATTGAATAATTTATTAGATCTCTTAATTTTATTTTTTTTTTATTTTCAATTATTAACCTTAATAAACTAATTGCCATTCTTCTTAAAGCATAAGGATCTTTTGAACTAGTTGGTTTAAGATTAATTCCAAAAAATCCAACTAAAGAGTCTATTTTGTCACTTAACGATAATGCTATGCTGTATGGTTTTTTTGGAACTTTA
The DNA here is from genome assembly GCA_902595635.1 of uncultured Pelagibacteraceae bacterium. Classification (GTDB taxonomy): domain Bacteria; phylum Pseudomonadota; class Alphaproteobacteria; order Pelagibacterales; family Pelagibacteraceae; genus Pelagibacter. The sequence continues at coordinate 5,073 of CACJQT010000016.1, forward strand.
CTATCAATGCCACTTGGTAAGTAATGCTCTGAAACAGCTAAACTTATTTCTTCGTCAAAACCTTGCTCTCTTGCGAAATATCCACCCATTACGCCTTGTAATTCGGGAAACTCTCCAACTAAATCCGACATCAAATCTACTTTGCAAATTGAGGAGGCAATTTCTATCTTTTCTTTACTTATTAAAAGTTCATCTGATATTATTCCACTAAGTTTTCTTACTCTTTGTATTTTATCAAAATAACTTCCCAACCCTTTAAAATAATTAATTTGCTTCAATCTAGACACCTGTTTAACTAAATTTTGAGACTTATTTCTATTCCAAAAAAATTCTGCATCTGCCAACCTTGCATCTACAACATTTTGATTTCCTAATTTAACTAATCCTTTTTTGTCCTTGCAATCTGCTACAACTATAAAATTATTTGTTATTTTGTTTTTGCTATCAAATGTAGGAAAATATTTTTGGTGATGCTGCATTGTAATAATAAGTATTTCTTGGGGAATTTCTAAAAATTTCTTATTAAACTCACATACTAAAATTTTTGGTTTTTCAACAATATTTATTATTTCGTCTATAAGTTTTTCATTCACATTTATATGAATTTTTTTTTGATTAGTTGCCTTGTTAATTTCTTTAATTATAAATTCTTTCCTTTTATCTTGATCAATTGTTACTCCTTTTTGGTTAAAAAATTTTATATAAGATTTAAAATCATTAAAACTTTTTACTTCATCTTCTAGATCTTTATCTGTAAAAGTTTTATTTGAACTATGTAAATGGTTTAATTTAAATTCAATTATTTTTTTATCAAATAAAGCTAATATTGATTTTAACGGTCTTCCCCAATATAAATCATGATTGCCCCATTTCATTGATTTTTTCCATGAAATTTTTAAAAGTAAACTTGCAATACTTTCTTTTAATAAATCGTATGTTTTTATTTTTTGCGATGGTTTGTTGTAGAAGTAGAATATGCCTTTTTCAGTACTTTTTTTGAAAACTTTTTCTTTACTTATTTTATTAGATTTTAAAAATCCTTCCAAAGCCTTTTCTGGAGCATTTATATTAGGACCTCTAATTTCCTCTGCTTTTTTTATTACATCTTTAGATATCTTATTTATATGAACAATGAGCCTATTTGGTGTTGAATAAGTATTAATTTTACCTTTAATTATAATTTCATTATCATCAAAAAATTTTTTAAAAATTTGTGTTAATTCATTTCTAGCATTGATTTGTAATCTGGAAGGTATTTCTTCACTAAATAATTCAAGGAAAAATTCAGACATTTTAATTTTGTGTTTCTACCCAGATTTTTCCAATTTCTCTTGTCAGATCTCTGATCCTTGCAATATATTCTGCTCTTTGAGCAACACTTATAACTCCTCTAGCATCTAAAATATTGAACACATGACTTGATTTTAAACATTGATCATATGCTGGAAGAGAAATTTTCTTTTCAATTAATGATTTTGCTTCTTCTTCGAGCATATCAAAAATTTTAAATAATTTATCTGTGTTTGCATACTCAAAATTATAGGCTGAAAATTCTTTTTCAGCTTGATGAAAAACATCTTTGTATAAAACTCCCTCATCATTCCAAATTAAATCAAAAACATTTTTTTTACCTTGAATAAACATGCATAATCTCTCTAAGCCATACGTAATTTCAACAGATATTGGATTACATTCCATACCTGCCATTTGTTGAAAATAGGTAAATTGAGTAACTTCCATACCATCACACCATACTTCCCATCCAAGACCAGCAGCACCTAACGTTGGACTTTCCCAATCATCCTCTACAAATCTGATATCGTGCTCTTCGTATTTAATACCTACTGATGAAAGGCTATTAAGATACATTTTTTTAATATCTTTTGGTGAAGGTTTTATTAAAACTTGAAATTGATAATAGTGTTGCAAACGATTAGGATTTTCTCCATACCTTCCATCTGTTGGTCTTCTTGATGGTTGAACGTAAGCTGTTTTCCATGGTTTAGAACCTAATGATCTTAGAGTTGTTGCTGGGTGAAATGTTCCTGCTCCAACTTCTAAATCATAAGGTTGTAAAATAACGCAACCTTTTTTTGACCAGTACTTTTGAAGATTTAAAATTGTATCCTGAAAAGAAATAAATGATTTTGGATTTTTTGTTTTTTTTTTAGAAACCATATTTTTGCCAAATAGATCTTTCTTCTAAAACACTTATCAATTTATCCGCATGGTCTTCGGAAGACGAAAGTTTTTTGGCAAGCCATCCTTTAGACTTTTCAAATTTTTTAATTTCAACATCTTCACCAAATTTTTCTCTCAATATCTGTTCTGCATTCCCTATTCCATCTATCAAACCAAGTTTTAAAGATGTTTTGCCAGACCAAAATTCTCCAGAAAAAAGTTCAACATCAGTTTTGTTTAATTTTGTTGATCTACTTTCCTCTACAACATTAATAAATTCTTGGTGAAGTTCCATTTGAATATTTTTTAATCTTTGAATGTCCTCATCTTTCTCGTCTAAAAAAGGGTCTAGAGTACTTTTATTTTTTCCAGCTGTATAAACCCTTCTTTGAACACCTATTTTTTGAATTAAATCTTTAAAACCAAAAGAAGAATAAATTACTCCTATTGATCCAATTATAGAACTTGCATTTGCATAAATCTCATCACCTGCGCATGCAATTAGATAGCCTCCAGATGCAGCAACATCTTCAGCAAAAACTATTACTTTTTTTTTGTTTTTCTTAGACTGTTCTCTAATAAATTTATATATTAGATGTGATTGAACGGGTGAACCACCTGGCGAATTAATAGAAATTGCAACAGCCTCTGCTTTTTTTACTGAAAAAGCTTTTTTTATCATTTCTTCTTGAGAGGAATATTCTATTCCTTGTTTAAATTTTCCAACATTTCCTATGACACCGGTAAGTCTTAAATGACTAACAATTTTTTTTTTTTTAAAAAATGAAAACATACAAATGATTATAAAAATTTTACTTAATTATAAAGCTACTTATAGTTGAAGAATTAGGTGCGTCAATTGATAAGTATATTAATAAACTTAATGTAATATTTTGAATTTATGGGTTCAGTAGTTCATTTAAAAAAGCAAATAACTAATGCGTATACAGATTTAGTTAATTCTGTTGATGAAAAACTAAGTTTAGTTGAAGACAAAATTTCTTATAAATTAGATAGTAAGGTTGAGCTTGTTAAAGAAATGACATCTTACCACATGATTAGTGGAGGTAAAAGATTAAGAGCATTACTTACTTTGGAGTGTGCTAAATTGTGTGGGTATACAAAAGGTAGTAGAGATGTGAACCTAGCTGCATGTGTTGAACTTATACACGCAGCAACTCTTATGCATGATGATGTAATTGACAGCGCAGATTTAAGAAGAGGCAAAAAAACTACAAATAAAATTTGGGGAAATCAGTCATCAATTCTTGTTGGGGACTATTTATTAAGTAGATGTTTTGAAATGATGGTTGAGGATGGAAGTATTGAAGTATTAAAACTTTTATCTTCTACATCATCAACTATTGCTCAAGGAGAAGTTTTGCAATTACAACATAAAGGTGACTCTGAAATGTTAGAAGATACATATTTGAATATAATTTCATCTAAAACCGCAGCTTTATTTTCAGCATCCTCAAAAGTTGGGTCGATAATTACTGATAAAGACAATAAATTTAAAGATGCACTAGAATTCTATGGAAAGAACCTTGGATTAACATTTCAGATTGCAGATGACACACTTGACTATAACTCAGAATTAAAAATGTTCGGTAAAGAGATAGGGAAAGATTTCTTTGAGGGCAAGGTAACTCTCCCAATTATTCTATTAAATCAAAAATTATCTTCAAATGAAAAATTAGTTTTAAAAAAAATATTTGAACAAAGTATCAGATCTAAAGAACAATTTGACTATGTGCTTACATTGGTAAAAAAATATAATATAATTAATGATTGTTACAAAAAAGCAGAACACTATATAAGTTTAGCATCAAATTCATTAAGTATCTTTCAAGATTGTGAAGAAAAAACTATACTCAAAAATTTAACTTCATTTAGTATTAATAGAAAATTTTAAGGTGATAAGAGAATTTTTTTCCAATCATTATTTTCTTTAATATATTTTAATCTTTCGTGAATTCTATTTTCACCATCTAACCAAAATTCAATTTCGTGGTGTTTTAACCTCCATCCTGACCAATGATCAGGTCTTGGAACATTATTTTCATCTTTATAGAGATCTTTAAATTTTTTTATAGATTGGTTTAGCTCTTCTCTATCTTTTAAAATTGAACTCTGATTTGATGCCCATGCACCAATTCTACTTCCGTAACTTCTGGATTTATAATAATTATCAGCTTCTTCATCAGAAACTTTTTCAGCAGTACCAACTATTCGAATTTGTCTGAGTAAACTTTTCCAATGAAAGCACATCGAAATATTTGGATTCTGCTTTATAGAGTTTCCCTTATTACTATTAAAGTTAGTGTAAAAAACAAATCCATCCTCTCCATAATCTTTGAGCAATACCATTCTTACATTCGGATAACCTTTTTCGTTAATAGTGCCTAGAGCTAATGCATTTGGATCATTTATTTCTGTTTTCTTTGCCTCGTTGTACCATTCAGTGAATAATAGTATTGGATTATCTAGATCTAGAAAGCATTTATCTAACCCTAAAGAATTTTTTTCGTTCATAATTTAACCAAAATAATTTATATAATAATATAATGTCTTTTAATACATTTGGAAAATTTTTTCGATTTACTACTTGGGGTGAGTCTCACGGTCCAGCAATAGGATGTGTTGTTGATGGTTGTCCTCCGAATATTAAGCTTAATATCAGAGACATTCAGTTAGAATTAAATAAAAGAAAGCCTGGTCAGTCAAAATTCACAACCCAAAGAAAAGAGGATGATAAAGTAGAAATTTTATCAGGAACATTTGAGGGCAAAACAACTGGTACACCTATCTCTATGATTATCTTCAATAAAGATATGCGTTCTAAGGATTATAAAAATATTAAAGATAAATTTAGACCTGGTCATGCTGATTATACATATTTTAAAAAGTATGGAATTAGAGATTATAGAGGTGGAGGCAGACAATCAGCGAGAGAGACTGCTTCAAGAGTGGCAGCAGGGGCAATAGCAAAACAAGTTTTGCAAAATATTATTGGGAAAAAGTACAGTGTAATTGGAGCCGTAACACAATTAGGAATACTAGGATGTGACACAGAAAAATGGAATGACAGTTTCATCACAAAAAACCCTTTATTTTGTCCTGATAAAACAGTTTTAAAATTATGGGAAAAATATTTACTTGGGATAAGAAAAGCTGGCTCATCATGTGGGGCTATTATTGAAGTAAGAGCAAGAGGTGTTCCTGTCGGATTAGGAGCTCCAATTTATTCAAAATTAGATATGGACTTAGCATCAGCAATGATGAGTATTAACGCAGTAAAAGGGGTAAATATAGGATCAGGAATGAACTCTGCTCAACTTTCTGGTGAACAGAATTCTGATGAAATGTCCCAAACAGGAAAGAAAACAAAATTTAAATCGAATAATGCTGGAGGAATTCTTGGAGGTATTTCTAGTGGTCAAGAAATAATAGTTTCTTTTGCGGTAAAACCAACTTCATCAATTCTTTCTCAAAGAAAAACAATTAATAAATTTGGAAAAAATACTTCAATTTCAGTCACAGGGAGACATGATCCATGTGTAGGTATTAGAGCAGTGCCTATTGGCGAAGCAATGATGCATTGTGTAATTCTTGATCACTACTTAATGAATAAAGCTCAATGTGGCAATTAATTAGTTTTTTTAATTAAAACCTTAGAATTTAGAGTTTCTAAAACCTTCGCTTCAATAGATTTAGCATCTAGACCAGCTTCTTTATACATTTCTTCTGGTTTATCTTGGTCTAAAAATTTATCAGGCAAAATCATTGATCTAAATTTTATATTATTATCTAATAAATTCTTTTCATTTAAGAAATGATTTACATGAGCTCCAAAACCTCCTATAGAGCCTTCTTCCAACGTAATTAGCACTTCATGATTTGCTGCAACTTGCCACATAAGATTTTCATCCAGAGGTTTTGCAAATCTAGCATCTATAATTGTTGGATTAATTCCCATTTTTTTTAAACCTTCTTCAGCCAATAAACATTCTTTTAATCTGTTACCAAAACTTACTAAGGCAACTTTCTTACCTTCTCTTATAACTCTACCTTTTCCAATATCTATTTTTTCATTGATATCAGGTAATTCTAAACCTGCTCCATTTCCTCTTGGATATCTAAATGCACATGGTTGATTATTAATATCTACTGACGTATTGACCATTCTTACCAATTCTGCTTCATCACTTGCTGCCATAACAATAAAATTAGGTAAAGTTGATAAATATGTAATATCAAAAGCACCTGCATGAGTGGCTCCATCGGCGCCAACTAAACCAGCTCTATCAATTGCAAATCTTACCGGTAAACTTTGAATTGCTACGTCATGAACTACCTGATCATAAGCTCTTTGTAAAAATGTTGAATAAATTGCTGCATAAGGCTTATAACCCTCTGTTGCTAAACCTGCAGCAAAAGTAACAGCATGTTGTTCAGCAATTCCAACATCAAAAGTTCTGTCCGGAAAAACTTTACTAAATGCGTCCATTCCTGTCCCAGATGGCATAGCAGCAGTTATACCTACAATTTTACTATCTTTCTTTGCATGCTCTATTAATGTATTTGCAAATACCTTTGTAAAAGCAGGAGTCTTAGTTGTTGATTTTTGTTGAACTCCAGTTTGAACATCAAATTTTGTAACTCCATGATACTTATCATCGGATTTTTCAGCAAAACTATATCCTTTCCCTTTTTGAGTTTTTATATGAATTAGTATTGGACCATTATGATTGCTTTCTTTTGCATTTTTTAAAATTGGCAATAGTACATCTAAATCATGACCATCAATTGGACCAACATAATAAAAACCTAATGAATTAAATAATGTACCACCTGTGACAGCAGATCTCAAAAAATCTTCAGCCTTTCCAGCCTTTTTGCTAAATCTTTTTGAAAATGATGAAATAATCATTTTAACTGTTTCTCTGAAACTAAAATAAATCTTACCTGAAAAAATTTTAGCAAGATAAGATTTCATTGCGCCAACTGGTTTTGCAATTGACATATCATTGTCATTCAAAATTACGATAATTTTTGTTTTTGAGTCGCCAGCATTATTCATAGCTTCATATGCCATTCCTGCGCTCATGGCACCGTCACCAATAACTGCTATAACCTGATCTGATTTATTTGATAATTTATTTGCTGTTGCAATACCAAATCCAGCAGAAATAGAAGTGGAACTATGAGCTGCACCAAAAGGGTCAAATTCACTTTCCGATCGCTTTGTAAAACCAGATAATCCACTTCCTTGTCGTAAAGTTCGTATTTTATCTTTTCTTCCTGTTAAAATTTTATGAGGATATGATTGATGACCAACATCCCATATCAATTTGTCCTTAGGTGTGTCAAAAACATGATGAAGTGCCACTGTTAATTCTACAACACCTAAGCCCGCACCTAGATGACCACCTGTTTTTGAAACAGCATCAATCATTTCGCTTCTTACTTCTTCTGATAGAACTTTTAATTCTTCATTATTGAGTTTTTTTATATCTGAAGGAAAATTAATACTATTTAAATATTTATAATTTTGCATTTATTTATTTC
>CACJQT010000017.1 GCA_902595635.1 uncultured Pelagibacteraceae bacterium
TACCTTTCAAAATTTTAACTTTATTTTCAAACCATATCTTACTTACATTATTATTAAATTCCCAAATTTTATCAGGATTTTTTCCAAAAATTGTATATCTACCTTTAATAAATCCTTTTTCTACTGACTCAAATACAAAAGCATTTTTCTCAGTAAAAAAATTATTTATTAAATTTATTATTTCCTTAGAACCATCACTATCCAAAGATATATAAAGTATTTGGTTTAATTTTTTTTTATGATTAATCTTAAATTGTTTAAGGCTTATATTAAGCATTATTTAAAATAATCTTTTATTCGATCTATATTATTATTAAAAATTTTAACTTCATACTTGGTGTTAAGTGATGTATCGTAGGTACTATAAATATCATCGATCAAATTAATATTTGTTTTAGCTAAATATTCTTGAATATTTTCATTTGTGCTTTTTAAATTCTCATAATTAATCTGAATAATCTTTGCTAAAAATATATTATTAGCTTTATTTGAAACCATAACAAAACTATTTTTTGGCAATTCATAAATAAGTTTTAAAGATGTCTCATCAAATAAACTATCATCGTTAATTGAATTAATTATTCCTGAATTTATATTTTCTTTATTTTTTACTAGATTGTCAAAGTCAGAATCTTTGAAATTTTTATTTTGGATTTTTTCAAATAAATTTTTATTAAGATCAAATTTTTTCTTTAATAAAATTCTATTTTTAACTTTATCTCTGAAGGATGCATTATTTTTATTTGGTAGTAAATTATTTATTTTTGTAACTTGATATAGTAAAAAGTAATTGTCTTTGTCTTTTAAAATTATTTCATTTTTATCTTTATTTTCGTAAATTTCTTTAAATATACCATCCTCATTTACAAACTTAAAATTGTTTCTTTTTTGCAATTTTATTTCATTTTTTTTAGCGATATCTTCTAAAGAAACTTCATTTAATATATCATTTTCGATTTCATCAATTTTTTTGTAAAAATCTTCATTAAATTCGTTGATTTCAATTAGATTTGATGGTTCAATTTTAACATAACTAAAATCAATGTATGCTTCTTTTAGGTTTTCCTCATTTTCGATTATATAATTATTAATTTCAATGTCTGAAATATTTTTATCGTAAGCATTTTCAAGATTATAGTATTGAATATTAATTTTTTTGTTTTCATTTATGTAAAATTTATTTTGTAAATAATATGGTGATTTAATACCTCCACCAATATAATCAAATAGTCTTTTATTAAACTCAGAATCTTTTAGTCTATTCTCAAATTCGGCTGCAATAATATTATTTTCTAAAAGGAATTTTTCATATTTTAATCTTGAAAAATTTTTGTCATCATCGAGAAAATTAATGTTGTTTTGTAGATTTAATTTTAATGATCTGTCTGAAACTTTTACATTTAAATCTTTATATTCCATTGACATCAAATCTTTTGATATAAGTTCATTCAAAATTCTTTCTAAAATATTATTATCTAAATTTTCTTTTATATAATTAGGATTTATTCTTGATCTATTTACATAATCAATGAAGTCTTTTGTTGAAATTGAATTATTATTTATCTTAGCAATATTATTTGTGTTCCCACCACTAAAGACACTTCCCATTCCCCAAAAAACAAAAGGAACAATTATTATAGCCACTAGGACACCTGCCAATTTACTATTTGTAAAACCTCTTAATTTTCCCAACATGAATAATTCTTTATATATTGATTATAAAAATCAAACCTATAAATTAAATTATCAAAGATGACAAATAATAATATGATCTTTATAGCCAATTGGAAGATGAATGGAGAAAAAAGTCATATCTCTGGCATAAATAAAACCATTGATTTTTTAAAAAAATCAAAAAATAAAAAAAATCAAATAATTTATTGTCCTCCATTTACCCTAATTTCATCGATTAAAAATAAAGTAAAAAATACTAAAATTAAAGTAGGTGCCCAGAACCTTTCTCAATTAAATGATTATGGTGCATTTACTGGATCAGTAAATTCTAAATTAATTAAATCAGCAGGGGGTGATTATGTTATTGTTGGTCATTCTGAAATTAGAAATCTTGAAAATGATATATTAATAAATAAAAAAATTCATTCTGCGCTTAAAGAAAAATTAAAAGTAATTCTTTGCATTGGAGAAACTTATAAAGAAAAAAAAAATAATAAAACACTCTCAGTACTTAAAAGACAATTAACCATAGCATTAAAGAATATAAACAAAATTAATAATATTATTTTTGCTTATGAACCTAGATGGGCCATCGGAAGTGGAAAAATACCAAAACCACCTGAATTAAGAAAAAATTTTAAGGACATAAAAAACATAATAAATAAATTAAAAAAAAATCAAAAATATAAAATTATCTATGGCGGATCGGTTACTTCTAAAAATGTATCAGAGTTAAAAAAAATTAATGATTTAAAAGGTTTTTTAATAGGAAGTGCTTCTCTGAGAGCAAAAAATTTTATTGATATAATTAAAAAATCGACTAATTAAACTTCGTGGAAAATATACTCCTAATAATAAATATTATTCTTGCAGCTATTCTAGTTGTTTTAGTTTTATTTCAAAAATCTGAGGGCGGTGCATTGGGTATTGGTGTGTCCCAAGACAACTTTATGCTCTCAAGATCAGCTGGAAATTTTTTAACTAAAGCTACAGCAATAATTGCTACTCTATTTATAATATGTAGTCTGTGTTTAACGATTCTTTCAAGAGGTGAATTAACACCAACCACATCAGTTTTAGATAAAATTGAGGAAACTGATGATGCTCCAAAGGTTCCAGATAGTAATAATTAATACTTTGAATTTTTAAGTTTTAGGTCTATAAGATAATTCCATGGCGCGATATATATTTGTCACTGGCGGCGTGGTATCATCACTTGGAAAAGGTTTATCATCAGCATCTCTAGCATATCTATTAAAGTCACAAGGTTATAAAGTTAGGATTCGTAAAATGGATCCATATTTAAATGTTGATCCAGGAACAATGAGTCCTTTTCAGCATGGAGAGGTTTTTGTTACAGATGATGGTGCAGAGACTGATCTAGATTTGGGACATTACGAAAGATTTACAAATATTTCTTCAAAACAATCAGATAATATTACTACAGGCAAAATTTATAGTGATGTAATAAAAAAAGAGAGACAAGGGGGCTATCTAGGTAAGACAGTTCAAGTTATACCGCATATTACAGATAGAATTAAAAAATTTATTAGCAAAGATATAAGTAACGAAGATTTTGTAATTTGTGAAATTGGAGGAACTGTTGGCGACATAGAAAGTTTACCATTTTTAGAGGCTATAAGACAATTCTCAAACGATCATGGAAGATCTAGAACATTATTTGTTCATTTAACTTTAGTTCCTTTCATGAAATCTTCTGACGAGATAAAAACAAAACCTACACAACATAGTGTTAAAGAATTAAGAAGTATAGGTATACAGCCAGATATTGTTATATGTAGATCAGAGCAGCATATACCTTTAGAACAAAGAAAAAAAATATCTTTATTCTGTAACGTAGATATTAAAAATGTTATTGAGACTGTTGATGTTAGGACAATTTATGAAGCTCCAATTAGCTTTTATAACCAAAAATTAGATAAACAAGTTTTAAAATATTTTAAAATAAAATCAAAAAAGAAACCCAATTTAAATCCATGGAAAAATATCACCTCTACTGTTCTGAAAAATAATAAAGTAATTAACATTGGAGTAATAGGTAAATACGTGAACTTAAAAGATGCTTATAAATCTTTAGATGAAGCATTAACACACGGTGGCATAGCAAATAATGTAAAAGTTAATTTGGTAAGAATTGAATCTGATAAACTAAAAAAAAATGAAATAAGCAAAAAACTTAAGAGTGTTTCTGGAATATTAATACCAGGTGGTTTTGGTAAAAGAGGAACAGAAGGAAAAATTGCAGCAATTAAATATGCAAGAGAAAAAAAAATACCCTTTTTTGGTATTTGTTTTGGAATGCAAATGGCAATTGTTGAATTTGCTAGAAACAAATTAAATATAAAAAATGCTGGTTCCACAGAGTTTGATAAAAAATGCTTTCCTATTATTGGACTAATTCACGAGTGGAGTAAAAATGGTAAAATCTTTAAAGGTACAGAAAAAAACCTTGGTGGAACAATGAGATTAGGTCTTTACACAGCTAAATTACAAAATAATTCTGCCATAAAGAAGATTTATAAATCTAATATCATAAAAGAAAGACATAGACACAGATATGAAGTTAATAATAATCAGAGATCAAAATTTGAGAAAAAAGGATTAATATTTTCAGGAATGTCACCAGATAATAAATTGCCTGAAATAATTGAGTTAAAAAATCATCCTTGGTTTATAGGTGTTCAATTTCACCCAGAGTTCAAATCAAGACCATTATCACCACATCCGTTATTTAAATCATTTATAAAGGCTGCAAAGAACTATCATGGAAAATAGAATTGTTACTTGCAACGATATAAAAATTTCAAATTTAAATAAAATATGTTTAATTGCTGGACCCTGCCAAATGGAAACTGAACAACATGCGTTAGATATGGCAGGGGAAATTAAAAATATAAGTGATAAATATAATATTGGATTTATTTACAAAACATCATTTGATAAAGCAAACAGAACAAGCCTTGATGGAAAAAGAGGAGCAGGATTAGAAAATTCTTTACCAATTTTTGACAAAATAAAAAAACAAATGAAAATTCCTGTCCTTACAGATATTCATAATGTAGAACAGTGTACAATTGTTGCCCCTCATATAGATGTTTTGCAAATACCCGCTTTTTTGTGTAGACAAACAGACTTATTAATTGCTGCTGCAAAAACAAAAAAAATCATTAATGTAAAAAAGGGTCAGTTCTTAGCTCCTTGGGATATGATTAATGTCACTAAAAAAATTTCTACCTCAGGAAATAATAATATTCTAGTAACAGAGAGAGGAGCTAGTTTTGGATATAACACTTTAGTATCTGATATGAGATCAATTCCTATAATGGCAAAGAACGGATATCCAATTGTTTTTGATGCCACTCACTCAGTTCAACAACCAGGAGGTCAAGGTAATAAAAGTGGTGGACAAAGAGAATTTGTCGAACATTTATCAAGAGCTGCTGTTGCAGTTGGTGTAGCTGCAATTTTTATAGAAACACATCAAGATCCTGATAATGCCCCCTCTGATGGTCCAAATATGGTTCCACTTAAAGAATTAGATAATCTTATATGTCAGATAGTTGAAATAGATAATCTAGTAAAAAAAAATAATGTCTAAAATTTCAAAAATTATTGCAAGACAAATTTTCGATAGCAGAGGAAATCCAACAATAGAAACTGAAGTATTTGTAAAAGACATTAGTGCCTCAGCGATTTGTCCTTCGGGTGCTTCTACAGGAACCTACGAAGCTTTTGAAAAAAGAGATATAAATAATAAAAAATACCTTGGAAAAAGCGTTTTAAAACCTGTTGAATTTATAAATAAGGTAATATCAAAAAAGTTAAAAAATTTTAATGTCCATCAACAAGAAAAAATAGATAATTTATTAATTAGGCTTGATGGTACAAAACAGAAAAAAAAAGTTGGAGCTAATGCAATTCTTTCTGTATCAATAGCTGTCAAAAAACTTTCATCAAAAATAAAAAAAATACCAATTTATAAAAATTTACTTGTAAATAAAAACTTCAAATTACCATATCCAATGATGAATATAATTAACGGTGGAGCACATGCAAATAATGGTCTCAGAATACAAGAATTTATGATCAGACCAGACAAAGCAAAATCATTTTCAGAGGGTGTTAGGATATGTTTTATAGTCATCAATAAACTAAGAGATTTAATAAAAGAAATGGGTCATTCTACGTCTGTAGGTGACGAAGGTGGATTTGCGCCTATGATAAATGATAATGAAAGTGCGCTAAAACTAATAGTAAAAGCAATAAACTTATCTGGTTTTAAAAATGGAAAAGATATAGTTATTTGTTTGGATGTTGCGGCAAATGAGTTAATAAAAAATAAACATTATTCAATTCATTCTAAAAAGTACATAAATGTAGACAAAACAATTTCTAAATACCTTAAATTAATAAGAAAATATAAAATCAAATCGATAGAAGATCCATTTGGTGAAAACGATTGGTCTGCATGGACAAAATTATTAACACAAACAAAAGATAAAGTACAAATTGTTGGTGATGACCTATTTGTTACAAATTTGGAACGATTAAAAATTGGTTTCTTGAATGTTTCTGCAAATTCAATTTTGATTAAATTAAATCAAATTGGAACTGTAACTGAAACATTAGAGGTAATAAAATTTGCAAAATTGATAGGGTATAAGACTATAATTTCTCACAGGTCTGGAGACAGTGAAGACACATTTATTGCAGATTTTGCAGTTGGCACTGACTCTAATCAGATAAAAACAGGATCATTGTCTAGATCAGAAAGAGTATCAAAATATAACCAATTACTAAGAATTGAGCATAATCTTGGAAAAAAATCTAAAATGCATAATATTAATTAATGTTTGATAAAATAAAAAAAAATTATTTTATTTTAATAGTAACATTTTTGTTTATTTATTTTTTTTTCAACTTATTAGGTGGTGATAGAGGTTTAATTTCCTATATAAAAAAAAAAGAAATTTATGAAGATTTAAAAATTAAACAGAATAATCTACGAATCAAAATTCAAGATTTGGAGCATAAAAACTCTTTATTAACTGAAAATATAGACCTTGATTTTATTGAAATTTTAATACGAGACAAATTTTTATTTGGAAAAGAGGGAGAGACTACCTATATAATAAAACAGAATGAAAAAAATTAAACCAAGACATCCAGAAAAAGTAAAAAACCCAATAAATCCTATTAAAAAGAAACCTGAATGGATTAGGTCTAAACTTTCTAATAGTAAAGAATTTTTTCTTACTAAAACTGTAGTTAATCAAAATAATCTTGTTACTGTTTGTCAGGAAGCAAACTGCCCAAACATAACAGAGTGTTGGAGCAAAAGACACGCAACATTTATGATTATGGGAGATACTTGTACAAGAGCATGCGCATTTTGTGATGTAAAAACCGGAAAACCAGAAAAATTAGATCCATTTGAACATATTAAAATTGCAAATGCAGTAAATAAATTAAATTTAAGACATGTTGTTATAACTTCTGTTGACAGAGATGATTTGCCAGATGGTGGATCAAATCATTTTAAAGAAGTAGTATTAATGACAAGAAAAAAAAATCCAAATACTACAATTGAAGTTTTAACACCAGATTTTTTAAGAAAAGGCGAGTCTTATAAAACAATATTAGAGTCTAATCCTGATGTTTTTAATCATAATATCGAAACAGTACCAAGGCTGTATGTCAAAGTGAGGCCGGGTGCTAGATACTTCGCATCTTTAGAACTTCTTAAGAATGCAAAATTAAATAATAAAAAAGTATTTACTAAATCTGGTATTATGGTTGGTTTAGGTGAAGAAAGAGACGAAATAATTCAAGTTATGGATGATCTAAGGTCAGCAGATGTAGATTTTTTAACAATTGGTCAATATTTGCAACCATCTGTAAAACATCATCCATTAGAAAGATATTACCATCCAGATGAATTTAAAGAATTAGAAGTAATAGCAAAGTCAAAAGGATTTTTATTGGTTTCTTCGTCTCCTTTAACGAGATCATCATATCATGCAGATGAAGATTTTGCTAAATTAAAACAAAACAGACTTAATTAATTTCATGCCAAAAGCATCTGTAACGCGACTTATAGAACGCGATAAAAATACACTTATAAATTTTGTTTTAGATATTGAAAAATATCCAGAATTTATTCCTTTCTGTATAGATTCAAAGGTGTACGAAAAAAAAGAGGTAAAAGATTCTATTAATATAATAGCTGATTTAACTATTGGTAAAAGACCTTTTACAGATACTTATAAAAGTAATGTTAGATTTGATAAAATAAATGATCATATCCATGTCACGAATATTGATGGACCACTTAATTATCTTGAAAATAATTGGAAATTTATTGAAAAAGATAATTTTACAGAAGTTCATTTCGATGTTGATTTTGAAATTAAGAATAAATTTCTTAATATCATTATGGCTAAATCATTTCAATTTGGTCTTAATAAAATAGCAGATGCTTTTCAAAAAAGAGCAGAAAGTTTGTGATCTTTATGTGTATTAAATAATTTCTTGAATTAACTTAATACACTTTTCAACAGTTTTATTTTGTATTGATTTTCTATCTCTTTTCTTAAAAAAATTTTTTGAAACTATAGTTTTGTTTCTTTTTTTTAAACCTATATATACAAGACCAACAGGCTTATCTTTTGTCCCACCATTAGGACCAGCTATACCAGTAATAGATATATTAATTTTACTTTTCGATATTTTTGATAATCCTTGCACCATAGCTCTGCAACACTCAGGACTAACAGAGCCATACTTGTCAATGGTATTTTTATTAACTTTTAATATTTTAATTTTAGCATTGTTTGAGTAAGTAACTAAACCCATTTGGAAGTACTTTGAAGAACCACTTAGTCTAGTAAATTTGCTTGATAACAAGCCTCCTGTGCATGACTCTGCTATTGATAAAGTTATGTTTTTTTTAATTAATTTCTTATGCAGTTTTTTAATATTCATTAAAATTTGAGACTTATTAGGTAAATCAATATCATGGTATATAAACCTGCCATTATATCATCCATTATTATTCCAAAGAAGTTTTTATGTTCTTTGTCGAAATAACTAACTGGAAAAGGTTTTATAATATCAAAAAATCTAAAAAAAATAAAAGACAGTAAATAATATATTTCAACAGGGATACTTATTAGATCAATTGAAGAAAGGTAAACAATCAGTATCAAAGGCATTGCTTGTCCTAACACCTCATCAATAACAATTTGTCTAGGATCTTTATTTTCAAACTCTGTTTCCGAGTCCATTACCGCATAAAAAGAGTAAAAAAATATAATCGAATATAATATTAAAATATAATTTAAATTTTTAAAATTAAGTATCTCAAAGAGTATATAAAGAATTATTAATGTACTAAGCGATGTAAATGTTCCAGGTATTTTAGAAATATATCCATTTCCAAAAAAAGTTGAAATTAATATGTTAATTTTTTTCATCTTGATAATGAACAAATTACTTCACATGCAATTGCTTGTTCTTTTCCAATTATACCTAATTTTTCAACTGTTTTACCTTTTAAATTTATCATATTTTTGTTTATAGATAATAAGCTGGACAATGATTTTATTACTTTTTTTCTAATTTTTGAGATTTTGGGATTTTCACAAATTAAATTTATATCTATATTATTTATGTAAAAATTATTATCCCTTAATAACTTGATAACAGGTATAAGCATATTCTTGGACCTAATATTTTTAAATCTACTTGAATTACTTGGGAACAAAGTTCCAATATCGCTTTTTCTCATAGCTCCTAGCAAACCATCAATTATAGCGTGAAGGATTACATCTCCATCAGAGTGTCCTTTAAGCCCTGAGTGAAATGGAATTTTAATCCCTCCAAGAAAAAGTTTTTTCTTTTTAATTAACCTATGTATATCAAAACCAATTCCATAATAGGTTTCTGATTTTAAATATTTTATATCGTCAACTGTTGTTATTTTAAAATTATCTTTATCTCCAAGAATAAATTTAATTTTCTTATTATTATTTAAATAAAGACTAGCTTCATCAGTAATCTTTTCTTTATTTCTTTTATATAAATTAAAAAGTTCTTTATAATTAAAGCATTGTGGAGTTTGAGTAAGTAAAACTTTATTACGATTCAAATTATTTATTTTATTTTTAATTTTATATTTTACTGAATTTTCAGACTTTAAATATGGAACAACTGCATTATTTTTTTTTAATTTTTTTTTTAATCTATGTAAT
>CACJQT010000018.1 GCA_902595635.1 uncultured Pelagibacteraceae bacterium
AAAAAACTTATCAACTTGAAATAGAATTGTCATTCATTTAATCTGCCGCATAACATGCGGTCATGCTGAAACTGGTAGACAGGCACGGTTGAGGGCCGTGTGGGCCTAGCCCATGAGAGTTCGAGTCTCTCTGACCGCACCAAAAACAAATATTTTTTAAGGGGCGTTCTGTTGCCAGGTGCCCCGGACCCCGTAACTTAATTAATAAATTAATTAAGCTGCAAGTGCGTAACTTTCGTTAGCATTTATAAATTTGCCCTTCTCGGCGGAACAATACCGAACGAAAGAATAACTTTTAGTCATCCGTCGATCCTAATTCACCCCCATAAGTTGAAAATGGTGGAGGTGGTGGGTACTGCCCCCACGTCCGTAATGGTTATTACGAAATTCGTTTATCGTCATAGTTGGAAAACCAACATTAATAATATAAAACCAAATTCAATAGATTCAATAAATTATTCATGAAGTTAACTGACGAACAAATAAAAGAAATAAAAGACCAGCAATCTCAGCAAAATTCAACAAAAAGAGTAACAGCCCCAGAACTTGAAAAAATTCTATACGATGCAATTCCAATATTAGACCACGGTTTTATAAGAGTTGTTGACTATATGGGAGATGATACTTCCGTAGTTCAATCAGCTAGAGTTTCTTATGGAAAAGGCACAAAAAAAGTTTCAACAGATGCTGGTTTAATTAAATATTTGATGAGACATTGGCACAGTACTCCTTTTGAAATGTGTGAAATAAAATATCATGTAAAGCTACCTATATTTATAGCAAGACAATGGATTAGACATAGAACAGCAAATGTAAATGAATACTCTGCAAGATACTCTATTTTAGATAAAGAATTTTATCTACCAGAGCCGCAACATCTTGCTGCTCAATCACAGAGTAATAGACAAGGTAGAGGTGATATTTTAGATGGAGAAAAAGCAAAAAAAGTTTTGAATTTATTAAAAGGAGATGCTGAACAAACTTATAATAATTATGAAACTATGCTTAATGAAAGATATGATGGATCAACTATAGATGAAAATGCCGTAGGTTTAGCAAGAGAGCTTGCTAGAATGAACTTAACATTAAATACTTATACTCAATGGTATTGGAAAACAGATTTACTAAATCTGATGAATTTTTTGAGGCTCAGAGCAGATCATCATGCTCAGTACGAGA
This sequence comes from uncultured Pelagibacteraceae bacterium, assembly GCA_902595635.1. Classification (GTDB taxonomy): domain Bacteria; phylum Pseudomonadota; class Alphaproteobacteria; order Pelagibacterales; family Pelagibacteraceae; genus Pelagibacter. The sequence goes on from CACJQT010000018.1 coordinate 1,180, forward strand.
TTAGAGCTTATGCTGATGCTATGCTTGATACTGTTAAAAAATGGGTACCAATAACTTATGAAGCTTTTATGGATTATAGGGTTGGTGGAACAGAAGTTTCTGCAAAAGGAAAAATTATTATTCAAAAACTTATAAAAGGTAAAAATGTTTCTATCGATGACACAGGTTTATCGAAAAGAGAATGGAACGAACTTATGGAAGCTTTTGATCTTAAAGATAAATTGATTTAATTTTTTCGGCAAACTTAAAATATATTTTTGATACCTCATGGTCTGGCTTGCTTTCTACTATTGGTGAACCTAAATCGCCTTGCTTTCCAACTTCAGGATCAATTGGTATTTCTCCCATAAAATCTTTTTTAAATTCTTCAGCAGTCTTTTTTACGCCACCTTCACCGAATATTGCATATTTTTTTCCATCATCTCCAACGAAATGACTCATATTATCTATAAGTCCTAATATTTTTACTTTAAGTTTATCGAACATCCTTATTCCACGTTTTACATCCTGTAAGGCTATTTCTTGTGGTGTAGATATAATAATTACTCCATCCACATTAATCTCTTGAGCAAAAGTCAATTGCGTATCTCCAGTTCCTGGCGGCATATCAACAATTAAAAAATCTAAATTTTCCCACAAAACTTTTTGTGTAAAAGTTTTTATCGCAGAAATGACCATTGGACCCCGCCAAATCATTGGTGTTTGTTCCTCTGTTAAAAATCCTATGGACATACATTGTATTCCATATTTTGAAATAGGCTTTAATTTTTGCCCATCACTTTCAGGCTTTTCATTTATTGAAAATAATTTTGGCAATGATGGTCCATATATATCTGCGTCAAGCAAACCAATATTTAAGCCCATTTTTTTTAATGCCAAAGCAAGATTCGAGGCAAATGTCGACTTTCCTACTCCTCCTTTTGCACTTGATATTGCAATTGTAAACTTTGTTCCAATAATTGGGTTCCGTCTGAAGGTTTTTGGCTCAGTTTTTGCCTTTGTTGTGTCACTTAAACCTACTTTTTTTTCGTCCATAATTTACCATTATCTTGTTTTTACTAATAAAGACACTATATAGAGTGTCGTATTATGAGCGATTTTAGAAATCAAAGCCCATGGGGATCGCCTCCAGGAGGAGGCGGTAGTGGAAATGGTGGATTTAGAAAAGGTCCTACTCCCCCAAATATTGATGAAGTTATAAGTAAATTACAATCAATAATAAATAGATTTTTAGGTGGTGGTAAAGGGGGTGCTAAGCCAATAATAATTGGTCTTATTATTCTTTTAATTGTTTGGACTTTAAGTGGTCTTTATAGAGTTTTACCTGATGAACAAGGTGTTGTATTAAGATTTGGAAAATTTGTTAAAACTACACAGCCAGGATTAAATTATCATCTTCCTTTTCCAATTGAAAATGTATTAACCCCTAAAGTTACAAAAGTTAATCGAATGGATATTGGATTTAGGTCAGAAAGAGACAGTGGATTTTCCTCAGGCGGAGTTGCAGATGTTCCAGAAGAAAGTTTAATGTTAACAGGTGATGAAAACATAGTTAACATAGATTTTTCAGTATTTTGGGTAATAAAAGATGCTGGTAATTTTTTATTTAAAATTCAAGATCCAGAAGGAACAGTTAAAGCAGCCGCAGAAACAGCGATGAGAGAAGTCATTGCACGATCTGATATTCAGCCAATTCTGACTGAGGGTAGATCTCTTATAGAAGCTGACACTCAGGAAATAATACAAGAAATTTTAGATGAATACACAAGTGGAATTCAAATTACACAAGTTCAAACCCAAAAAGCCGATCCACCAGACCAAGTTATCGATGCATTTAGAGATGTCCAGGCAGCTAGAGCGGACATGGAAAGATCTAAAAACGAAGCAGAGGCATATGCTAATGATGTGATTCCAAGAGCAAGAGGAGAGGCAGCAAAAATTCTTCAAGCGGCAGAAGCTTATAAAAAAGAAGTTGTTGCAAAGGCAGAAGGAGAAGCAAGCAGATTTTTATCAATATATAATGAATATGCAAAAGCAAAAAAAGTTACTCAAGAGAGAATGTATCTTGAGACAATGGAAGAAGTATTAGCTGATATCAATAAAATAATAATCGACAAAAATTCAGGTGAAGGTGTAGTACCATACCTACCATTACAAGAATTAAAGACAGGGACCAATTAAAATGAAAGCAGGAAAATTTTTACTACCAATAATAATACTAATCGCTGCAACAATTTACTTTTCGGTTTTCATTGTTAAAGAGGTTAATCAAGCGATAGTACTTCAATTCGGAGATCCTAAAAGAATTATATCCAAACCTGGAATAAATTTTAAAATTCCGTTCATACAAAATGTTGTATTTTTAGATAAAAGAATTTTAAATCTTGATACACCACCGGAAGAAGTAATTGCATCAGATCAAAAAAGACTTATTGTCGATGCATTTGCGAGATTTCAAATAATTGATCCTCTTAAGTTTTATATATCTGTTGGAAATGAAAGAGTTGCTAGGTCAAGGTTGGCAACAATTATAAATTCAAGAATAAGAAACGTGCTTGGTCAGCAAGAACTACAAACACTTTTATCAGAGGATAGAACAAAACAAATGTCGTTAATTCAAGAAGGCGTAAATAATGAAGCAGAAAATTTTGGTATTAGTATTGTTGATGTAAGAATTAAAAGAGCAGATCTTCCTCAAGCAAACAGTGATGCAATTTTTAGAAGAATGCAAACTGAAAGAGAAAGAGAAGCAAAAGAATTTAGAGCAAAAGGTGCAGAGATGGCAGTAACAATTACTTCAACTGCTGATAAAGAAGTTACCGTTATACTTGCAGACGCACAAAAAAAATCTGAGATTATGAAAGGTGAAGGCGATGGTTTGAAAAACAAGATTTTTGCTGATGCCTTTGGACAAGATCCTGAATTTTTCGCATTCTATAGAGCTATGCAGGCATACCAAAAAGCTTTAATTGGTGGTGAAACTTCAATGATACTTTCTCCAGATAGTGAATTTTTTAAATTTTTCGGAAATATTGATCAAAAAGTAGAGTAAGTTTAATGAGAGAATTGATCATCGCATTTGGTCTATTCCTTTTTATTGAAGGTATTCTTTACGCCATATTTCCATCAAAAATGAAAAATATGATTATGAAATTGAAAGAGGCCACTGATAATCAATTAAGAGTTGGTGGATTAATATTTGCAGTGATTGGTTTTTTTATTATTTGGTACTTAAAAAGATGAAATTTATAAAGATTTTATTACTAATATTATTTTCAATTAATATTCAAAATACTACTAACGCAGCAAATATGCCTGCATCTTTTGCAGATTTAGCTGAAAAATTAATGCCATCAGTAGTAAACATTTCAACTACAACAACAATAACCACAAGGTCAAATCCATTTCCATTTGAATTTCCTCCAGGGTCTCCTTTTGAAGATATGTTCAAAGATTATGGAGCTCCTCAAAAGAGACAGACAAGTGCACTTGGATCAGGGTTTATTATTGATGAAAAAGGAATTGTTATTACAAATAATCACGTCATTCAGGGCGCAGAAGATGTTTTTGTTAGAGTTAATGGTGAAAAAAATATAAAGGCAAAAGTAATTGGTGCAGACCCCGGTATGGATTTGGCAGTTCTTCAAATAGAGTCAGATCAAAAATTTACACCAGTTAAGTTTGGAGACTCTGATACCGCAAGAATTGGTGATTGGGTTATTGCAATTGGAAATCCATTTGGATTAGGTGGAACGGTTACTGCAGGAATAATCTCTGCAAGAAACAGAAGTATTGGCCTTTCTAGATATGAAGACTATATTCAAACTGATGCATCTATAAATCAAGGTAATTCAGGAGGTCCACTGTTTAATATGGATGGAGATGTAGTTGGAATTAATACAGCAATATTAGGTCAATCAGGTTCAATTGGAATTGGTTTTGCAATTCCTTCTAACAGTGCACAAAAAGTAATTAATCAATTAATTGAATTTGGTGAAACTAAAAGAGGATGGCTAGGTGTAAGAATCCAAACTGTAACAAAAGATATTGCAGATGTTGAAAAATTAGATGAACCAAGAGGAGCACTTGTTGCTAGTGTAGCTGAAAATAGTCCATCAGATAAGGGTGGAATTAAAGCTGGAGACATAATTTTAGAATTTGATGGTAAAAAAATTAATGAAATGAGTGAACTCCCTAGAATAGTGGCTGAAACAGAAGTTGGAAAAAGAGTAAAACTTAAAGTCTGGAGAAATAAACGTAAAATAACTAAGGAAATTATACTTGGAAGACTAGAAACATCTGAAGATTTTAAATCTCAGGGTTTAGTAACTGAAAAACCTAAAGAAGATGCAATAGATGGATTGAAAATAAAAGTAAGATTACTAAATAAAGATGATATTAAAGAAAGAAATTTACCAAAAAATACAACAGGATTAGTTATCACAGAAATTGATAAAGATAGCCCAATCAATTATCTTCAAGTAAATAATATTATTGTTGAAGCACAAAAGAAAAAGATCAACACCATTGGAGATTTAGATAACATTGTAAAACTAGCTCTAAAAAGTAATGATAGGAGTCTACTTATCGCAATTTACAATAACAATAACCAAAGAAGATATATTGGTGTTAAACTAAATTAATGGACCTAAAGTCCAAAATAATTCTTATTTCAGGACCAACAGCATCTGGAAAATCAAAATTCGCTGTTCAGCTTGCAAAAAAGATCAATGGCGAAGTAATAAATGCAGATAGTATGCAAATATTTAAAGAACTCAAAATTCTTACGGCAAGACCTCAGCAAAATGATTTAAAAAATATAAAGCATCATTTATATGGATTTAAAAGTGTAAAAAATAATTATTCTACAGGAAATTGGCTTAAGGATGCCAAGAAAAAAATTAACAATATTAAGAAAAAGAATAAAATTCCAATTCTTGTTGGTGGTACAGGTTTATATTTTAAAGCACTTATCGATGGTATTGTTAAAATTCCCGATATTCCACTCACTATTCGAAATAGAATAAGAAAAAAACAATCAAAAATAGGACAAATTAAATTTTATTCTGAACTTATTAAGCTAGACCCACTTTGCAAAAAAAAAATTAACAAAAATGATTCTCAAAGATCAATAAGAGCCTATGAAGTAAAAAAGTTTACAAATAAATCTTTGTTTGATTGGTATAATGAAACATATTCTGATTTTACTCAAGACAGTTTCATAAAGTTATATATTGATTATCCCAGAGATAAGTTACTTGAGAGAATTTCCTTAAGAACAAATGAAATATTGAGAGATGGGGCAATGAAAGAGGCTAAGAGGTTTTATAAATTACAAATTAAGAAAGATTTATCATCAAATAAAGTTATTGGTCTAAGTGAGATTAAAGAATACCTGGACAAAAGAATAAATATTAATGAACTAAAAGAAAAAATATCAATAAAAACAAGGCAATATGCTAAGAGACAGTCTACTTGGGCAAGAGGACAAATGTCTGATTGGCAAAAAATAAAATTTAATAGACTTAAATCATTTTTAAAAAAATTTCCTAAATCAGCATAGATTGCTTGACCTATTAGCACAACTTCAGCTAGATTGTCTGAATGTCAAAATTATACTCTGGAGCTGAAATTGTATTTAAGTGTATGGAGGATCAAAATGTAGATCATATTTTTGGTTACCCAGGTGGTGCAGTGCTTCCAATTTATGACGAATTACAAAATTTTAAATCTATCAAACACGTTTTAGTTAGACATGAACAAGGCGCAGGTCATGCTGCAGAAGGATATGCAAGATCATCCGGTAAACCAGGTGTTATTTTAGTAACCTCAGGACCAGGTGCAACAAATGTAGTTACAGCTTTGACAGATGCCTATATGGATTCTATTCCATTAGTTTGTATATCTGGACAAGTTCCAACTCATTTAATTGGTACAGATGCATTTCAAGAATGTGACACAACTGGAATAACAAGACCTTGCACTAAACATAATTGGTTAGTCAAAGATATAAATGATTTAGCTAGTACAATACATAAAGCTTTTGAAGTAGCAACCACTGGTAGGCCAGGACCAGTTTTAGTTGATATACCAAAAGATATTCAGTTTCAAAAAACAAAATATAATAGACCAAAAAAAGAAAAAAAACTTAACGGTAAATCTCACAACCATTTTAATCAAAATAGTATTGATGAATTAATTGAATTAATGAGTAAATCGTCAAAACCTATTTTTTATACTGGTGGTGGAGTAATTAATTCTGGACCTAAGGCTAGTGAACTTTTAAGAGAACTTGTTTATGCAACAGGTTTTCCTATCACATCAACTTTACAAGGATTGGGATCTTTCCCAGGCGATGATAATCAATTTTTAGGAATGTTAGGTATGCATGGAACTTATGAAGCAAATAATGCAATGCACGACTGTGATTTAATGATTAATATTGGTGCACGTTTTGATGATAGGATAACAGGGAAAATAGATGAATTTTCTCCAAAATCAAAAAAAGTTCATATTGATATTGATCCATCATCTATTAATAAAAATGTTAAAGTTGATTTAGCTATTGTTGGAGATGTGAAAACTGTGCTTTCATCTACTTTGAAAAGTTTAAAACAAAAAAAATCAAAATTTTTAAAATCAAATAAACAAAAAACTTCTAAATGGTGGGAAAAAATTCAAAAATGGAGGTCTGTTAGATCTTTAGATTACATTGGAAGTGAAGAGACTATAAAACCCCAATATGCAATTGAAAGATTATATGAATTAACTAAAGACAAAGACTCTTACATTACAACCGAGGTTGGACAGCATCAGATGTGGGCAGCACAACACTATAAATTTAATAAACCAAATCGTTGGATGACATCTGGTGGTTTAGGTACTATGGGATATGGTTTACCAGCAGCAGTGGGTGTACAAGTTGCTCATCCAAAAAAATTAGTTATTGATATTGCGGGAGAGGCTTCAGTATTAATGACAATTCAAGAAATGTCTACTGCTGTACAATACAACCTTCCAATTAAAATATTTATATTGAATAATCAATACATGGGTATGGTTAGACAATGGCAAGAACTTTTACATGATAAAAACTATTCTGAAAGTTATACTGCCGCTCTACCAGATTTTGTTAAATTAGCAGAAGCATATAACTGTGTTGGTATAAGAGCAAAAACACCAGAAGAGTTAGACGATAAGATTATTGAAATGTTGAATACAGATAGACCTGTAATATTTGATTGTATGGTTGATAAAGTAGAAAATTGTTTTCCAATGATACCATCAGGAAAGCCTCATAATCAGATGATTTTAGGACCCAAAGATCAAGAAAATAAGAAGATTACTGGCAAAGGTAAGTCCTTAGTTTAATGCCTAATTCAAAATCAGCTTATAGTTTTTCAAATAAAAAAGAGAAATTTGATACACATATTATAGTTGTTTGGGTAGACAATGAAGCTGGTGTATTGGCTAGAGTAGTCGGCCTATTTTCTGGCAGAGGTTATAATATTGAATCTTTGGCAGTTGCTCAGGTTGATGAAAAGTTAAAAATATCAAGGATAACAATTGTAACTACAGGAACACCACAAGTTGTTAATCAAATTAAACTTCAATTAAGAAAACTTGTACCAGTTCATAAAGTTGCAGATTTTAAAAGAGAAGATAAAGCAGTTATATTTAAAGAAATGGCATTATTTAAAATTGTTGGTTCAAATAATAAATTAGAAGGTGCATTGAAAGCTTGTAAAAAATATAATCCTATATTACTAGACAAAACAAAAAAATCGAATGTTATTCAAATAACAGCTTTAAGACGGGAAATAGACAAAATGTCAAAGGATTTAAAAAAATTTGGATTGGTGAGTGTTTCAAGAACAGGAGCCGTAGCTATGACAAGAGGAGCAGACATATTTAAATAATTAATTAGGAGAAAAAAAATGAAAATGTTTTACGAAAAAGATACTAATGCAAATTTGATAAAAGATAAAAAAATTGCAATCTTTGGGTATGGTAGCCAAGGACATGCTCACGCTTTAAACCTAAAAGATAGCGGAGTAAAAGAAGTTGTTGTAGCTCTTCGAGAAGGGTCTTCAAGTATTG
>CACJQT010000019.1 GCA_902595635.1 uncultured Pelagibacteraceae bacterium
TGTATCTTTTAATTTGGAATTTATAAACTCTATAGCATCCATTGAACCCATAGGAGCTATAATTCTCCTCAAAACATTCATCTTTTGAAGATCATTTTTTTCAAAAATAAGCTCTTCTCTTCTAGTTCCTGACTTAGTTATATCTATAGCTGGAAATATTCTTTTCTCTGAGATTTTTCGATCCAATATTGTTTCGCTATTACCTGTTCCTTTAAATTCCTCAAATATTACTTCATCCATCCTGCTACCAGTATCTATGAGGGCTGTTGCAATAATTGTTAAAGATCCTCCTTCTTCAATATTTCTTGCTGCACCAAAGAATCTTTTGGGTCTTTGTAGTGCGTTTGCATCAACACCTCCTGTTAATACTTTACCTGAACTAGGCACAACTGCATTATAAGCTCTACCTAATCTAGTTATTGAGTCTAGAAGGATTACAACATCTTTTTTATGTTCAGTTAATCTTTTTGCTTTCTCAATTACCATTTCCGCCACTGCAACGTGTCTTTGTGCAGGCTCATCAAATGTTGAACTAATAACCTCTCCTTTAACAGTCCTTTGCATATCAGTCACTTCTTCAGGTCTTTCATCTATTAACAAAACCATTAAATAGCACTCAGGGTGGTTTGCAGTTATTGAATTTGCTATACTTTGTAGAATCATGGTTTTACCAGCTTTAGGAGGTGAAATAATTAATGATCTTTGTCCTTTTCCAATTGGGCTAACTAAATCAATTAATCTTGGAGTTAAGTCTACTTTTTTATCGATTTTTACGGCTTCAACTTCCATTACTAGTTGTTTGTTCGGGTAAAGTGGGGTTAAGTTGTCGAAAGCAATTTTATGTTTAAATTTGTCTGTTTCTTCAAAATTTATTTTACTTACCTGAAGTAAGGCGAAATATCTCTCGCCCTCTTTCGGAGCTCTTATCGGTCCTTCAACGGTATCTCCTGTTCTCAAACCAAACCTTCTTATTTGATTTGGACTAACATAGATGTCGTCTGCACCAGGTAAATAATTGGACTCTATCGCTCTTAAAAATCCGAAACCATCTTGTAGTAACTGAAGAACTCCTCCGCCAGTAATTTCTTCACCTTTTTCTGCTAATTTTTTTAATATTGCAAAATATATTTCTTGTCTTCTTAATGTGCTTGCGTTTTCAATTCCAAGGTTCTCAGCTTCAGTGATAAGCTTTTCTGAGCTTTTTTCTTTTAATTCTTGTATGTTCATAATGTGGGGATTATTTATTTAGGTTTCTATAATATAGTTAAGTGTTTGGCGATTTCAACCCTAGATTATTCAAAAATTTCATAAAAACTACATTTTTCCCAATTCTTTTGCGAATTTCCTCACATTTTCCCAGTTTGTAAACTCATAAGAATTATTTATATCTGTTGGGCCTTTGGTAATCATCATTATGAATCTGATAACGGTTTTATTTATAAAATTATAATTTGGATAATCAACTTTACCAGCAAATACGGAAAGCTTATTTGGCTTCCAATTTGTTTTTTTTAAAAATTTAAGAACGTATGGGTTGGTTTCTGGTGTGCTTTTTTCTTTTTTTCTAGCTACAACATTAACAGAAAAAAAAGCAGTTTTTTTTAAGTTTAGAATATTTTTATTTTTAATAATGAAATCTATGACTTTTTTATTATGCCTTCCATATCTAATACTCGCCCCTATAATAATTTTCTCACATTTCTCCAAATTAAAATGTAATGCCTCATCTAATGAAATTAATTGAAATTTATTCCCTGATGGCAAATTTTCCTTAATCGTTTCACATATTTTTTTTGTTTGCCCATCAGTCGATGAATAGATAATTAAATCATCCATTTTTCATATATTTTTTTGGATAAGATTTTTTATAAGTTTTATATGACCGTCACTATCATTTAAACATGGTATCATATCAAAATTTTCCCCTCCAGCGTCAATAAAACTTTCCTTCCCTTGAATTAATATTTCTTCCAGTGTTTCTACACAATCCGAAGAAAATCCTGGGCAAATTGTAAGTACGTTTTTTTTTCCTTCTTTTGGTAAATTTTCTAAAGTTTTATCAGTATAAGGCTGTAACCACTCCTCAGGACCGAACCTTGATTGAAAAGTAGTTTTTATCTCAATCGAATTTAACTTTTCAGATATTAGTCTTGTGGTTTTATGGCAATAACAATGATATGGATCACCTTTATCAAAATATTTTTTTGGTATTCCATGGTAGGACGCCAATATTAAATCAGGTCTCCAGTTAATTTTCTCAATTTTATTATTAATAGATTTAACCAAAGCATCAATATACAAAGGCTCCGACTCATAATGAGGTATAATTTTTAAAGATGGTTGCCATCTCATTTTCATTAAAGTCCTATAAACTTCGTCACAAACTGTTGCTGTAGTTGCTGCCGCGTATTGAGGATATAAAGGCAGAATTATGAGATTTTCACAACCTTCATCATGCAACTTTTTAATTTTACTTTTTATACTTGGGTTTCCATATCTCATCGCAAAATCTATAATTAAATTTTCATTTGATAATAAATTTCCTACTTTTTCTGCTTGTTTCTGAGTGTAATATAAAAGAGGTGACATATTTTCTTCTTTCATCCAAATCTCTTTATAAGCCTTTGCAGTTTTGGATGGTCTTAGATTAAGTATAAAGACATTCAATATTATTTGCCACAATATTGGGTTTACCTCTATAACTCTTCTGTCTGATAGAAATTCTTTTAAATATTTTCTAATATCTAACCAACTAGTTGAATCTGGTGTGCCAAGATTAATAATTAAAGCACCTGTTTTTCCGTATTTAACTTCAGGATGATCTATACTCATTTATAATTCCTAACGATTCTTACTAATTCTTCTACCATGTCAATTTTTGTTTCTGGGAGAATACCATGTCCAAGGTTAAATACATAAGGGTGATCTTTAAAAATCTCTAAATATTTATTTACTTCTTTTTTTAAATGAGCTTTATTTGTTAATAAAATTTCAGGATGCAATCCACCTTGTATAGGTATGTCTACACTTTTTAGTAAATTTTTTGCATCTACGTCATAGTCTATATTAATCATGCTAGGCTTAACGATTTTACAAAATTGACTATAATCAGTTATTCCTCTTGGGAAACAGATAACTGGTACTCCTAAGCTCTTAGTATAATTAACTAAAGATAGAGTTGGGTCGTATAAGTATTTATCAAAATCAGATTTGATCAGACCAGACCAGCTATCGAATATTTGAATTATAGTGGCTCCTGCATTTACTTGATTTCTAATATGAACCTTAATAAATTTATCTAGAATTTTTAGTAAATTATTAATTAAACTAATATCTGAAAAAAAATTACTTACTAAACCATTTTTAGGAGAGACTTTATTTATCATATATACCAGCAAGGTCCATGGAGCACCCACAAAACCTATTAAATCTTTATTTTTTAATTTATCGTTTTTCTTAAGGTTTCCTAAAAGTTCATATATTGGTGACAAATTATTTGTAAAATCAGATTCGCTAATATTAGATAGTTTAGTAACATCTAAATTACCGAGACAAGGGCCAAAGTTTTTTTTGAATTTTACATCTTGACCAAGGCCATAGGGTATCATTAAGATATCAGAAAAAATTATTGCAGCGTCGAAACCAAATCTGTTTAATGGTTGAAGAGTTATTTCTTCAGACAAATTAGAATTTAAACAAAGGTTGATAAAATCAGGATTGTTTTTCCTAATTTCTCTAAATTCAGGTAGATATCTTCCCGCTTGTCTCATTAACCATATAGGATTAATGTCTGTCCTTTTACCTATTAAACATTCTTTAATTGGTGTCATTTATATTAAGATAATTATATTTAGTATTTATTATTAGTATGTATTGTTGATAACGTAAATTACCTAATTTTAACATTTTATTAACTTTTTGTACATCTCACTGCTTAAAAAACCCACTAAAAACAAGTTTATTTAATTATTTTACAAAACATTAAAATTGTTAATAAGATATTAACATAAATTTAAATGTTAATTAAATGAGCATAAAAAATAATTCTTTTAAAATTTTATGAAATGAAGATTATTTCTTAGATCTAAATTAATTTATAAACAATTTATACATGAAAAATACATACCAAATTTTCTTAATTTCTGACTCAACCGGAGAAACTTTGGATAGAATTTTTATGGCTCTTAAAGCTCAATTTAATAATTTTAATTATGAGTTAAATCAATTTTCTTTTACGAGAACTGAGAGCCAAATTTCAACAATACTTAAAAATGCAAAAAAGCAAGATAGTCCCATAATATTATACACTGTAGTTAATAGTAAACTTGCGAAGTATTTGGCTGAGGAAGCAAATAAGATCAGAATCCCTTGTTTTGGTGTTTTAGGAGATTTAATTTTAAATTTTTCAAAAATCCTAAATCAAAAAGCAACCCATAAACCCAGTGGGCAGCATGTTTTAGATAAAGAATATTATAAAAGAATTGAAGCAATTCAATTTACCATGAATCACGATGATGGTAATCAAACATCCAATATACTCGAGTCAGATATTATATTAATTGGTGTTAGTAGAACGAGCAAGACACCAACTTCTATTTATTTGGCAAATAAAGGACTAAAAACAGCGAATATACCACTGGTAAACGAAATGCAAATACCGAAAGATATTATAGAAACAAAAAACTTGTGTGTAATTGGTCTAGTAACAGAAGCTGAAAGATTATTTGATATTCGACGCAACAGACTCAACTCACTCAAAGAAAATGAAGCATCTGATTATACTGATTTAGAAAAAATTAAAGTTGAGGTGGAAAAATCAAAAATAATTTTTAAAAAAAATAAGTGGCCAATAATAGATGTTACAAGGAAATCAGTTGAGGAAACCGCTGCTTCAATTATAAAAATATTTGAGATAAAAAATAAAAATGCATAATATAGTTTTAGCGTCGAAAAGCAAAGTAAGACACGAAATTCTATTAAAATACAATATTAAGTGTACGATTGAACATTCAAATGTTGATGAAGAACCAATAAAGCAAAGTTTATTAAACGAAGGTGCAACTCCAGAAATTATATCAAAGAATTTAGCTGAGTTGAAAGCAAACAAGGTGAGCCAGAGATTATACGATCATTTGGTTTTAGGAGCGGACAGCGTTATAGATTTGAATGGTGAATTAATTTCTAAGCCAGAAAACAGAGATCAAGCACTTAATATCCTGAAAAAATTAAATGGTAAAATGCATTATTTAATTAGCTCCGCATGCATATCAAAAAATGGATCAATGATATGGAATTATACTGACAAAGCAAATCTTACAATGAGAAAGTTTAGTGAAAACGATCTAAAAAAATACTTGAGCAAAATAACAGATGAGACTTTATATGCTTATAATGTCTATCAAATAGAGGGGGAAGGAAGGAATCTATTCTCTAAAATAGAAGGAGACGAAAATACTATAATGGGTCTTCCGGTTGATAAAATTAAGCAATATATCGAGGGATTATAGTGAAAAAATATTTAGTTGTTGGAAATCCCATTGAACACTCATTTTCTCCAAAACTTCAAAATTATTGGCTAAGTTCTAATAATATTAAGGCAATATATGGAAAATTACAGGCTTACGAGGATGATTTAAAGGAACTATGTAGTAGTATTAGAAATGGTCAATTAAATGGCTTAAATATTACAGTACCATTTAAGAAAAAAATTATACCACACTTAGATGTACTTAGTGGTGATGCATTAAGAACTCAATCTGTGAATACAGTTTGTCTAAAAGATGGGAATGTTACTGGTTATAATACTGATATAGATGGATTTGAGCTTAGTGTCAAAAAATTAGATTATGATGTTAGCAATAAAAAAATAGTCATTTTAGGAGCAGGAGGAGTAGTTCCCTCAATTATTTATTCTTTAAAAAGAATGAATGTTAAACAAATTTATTTATGTAACAGAACAAAGAAAAATGCACAGATCTTAAATAATCTATTTGAAGGACTAGAAATTATAGATTGGGGAATGCTCCCTGATTTTGATATGATCATTAATGCTACTAGCTTAGGATTAAAGGAAAATGACAAATTTGGAATCGATTTTTTAAAAGCTGGTGACAATAAACTATTTTTTGATGTTATTTACAATCCACACATTACTGACTTTTCAAAAGCTGGAAATAAATCGGGAAATATAATTGAGAATGGTTTAAATATGTTCTTATTTCAAGCGCAGAAGGCTTTTAGCATATGGCATAATATTGAACCAAAGATTGATCAAGATGTAATAAAATTTTTAGAAAGTTAAAATTTATGAGACTAAAAAATAAAATTGCAATAATAACAGGTGCAGCATCTGGTTTTGGAAAAGGTATTGCAAAAAAATTTACCGAAGAAGGGGCAAATTTAATAATGGTTGATATAAATTCTAAGTTATTAAAGAAAGTTTCTAAAAATTTATCACAAGACCATTTTGTTGCAGATGTATCTAAAGCATCTAATTTTAATTCTTTACTAAAATACGTTAATAAAAAATATAAATCTGCAGATATATTCGTTAATAATGCTGGCATAACTCACAAACCTAAGCCCATGGAAGATGTAACTGAAAAAGAATTTGACAAGGTATTCAACGTTAATGCTAAATCAGTATACTATTGTGGAAAATATTTTGTACCAAAAATGAAAAAACTAAAAAGTGGAGTTATTTTAAATGTAGCTTCGACCGCAGGTTTATCGCCAAGGCCTAAATTAAACTGGTATAACGCTACTAAAGGTTGGATGATAACAGCAACAAAAGCTATGGCTATAGAACTTGCCCCTTACAATGTTAGAGTGAATGCACTTGCCCCTGTAGCAGGTATTACTCCTCTATTAAAATCATTCATGGGAGGAAATACAAAAAAAAATAAAAGTGCTTTTTTATCTACTATTCCTATTGGAAGATTTTCTACCCCTCAAGATATGGGAAATGCAGCATGTTTTTTATGCTCCGATGAAGCAAATATGATAACGGGAGCTATCCTAGAGGTCGATGGCGGAAGGTGTATATAATTTTTTAATGATTAGAATTGGTGTTATTGGAAGCATAGGATCAGGCAAATCATTTATTTCTAAACTTTT
Source organism: uncultured Pelagibacteraceae bacterium (assembly GCA_902595635.1). Lineage (GTDB taxonomy): Bacteria > Pseudomonadota > Alphaproteobacteria > Pelagibacterales > Pelagibacteraceae > Pelagibacter. The sequence continues at coordinate 7,117 of CACJQT010000019.1, forward strand.
TAATTGCCCAGTTTTTAATGCTGATGCAGAAGTTAAATATATATATAGAAATAACAAAAAATGTTATCAAAAATTAAAAAAAAAAATTCCTAATATTATAAAATCTTTCCCAGTTTCAAAAAAAGAATTAATAAAAGCTATTAATGAAGATGGAAAAAATCTAAAAAAAATATCTTCAATTGTACATCCATTAGTTAGAAAAAGAATGCAAACCTTTTTAAAAAAAAATAAGAAACGTAAAATAATAGTACTGGATATACCTCTATTAATAGAAAATAAGTTACATGATAAAGATGATATATTAATTTTTATTCAATCCGATAAAAAAAAAATATTAAACAGGTTAAAAAAAAGAAGCACATACAATAAAAAAATTCTTAAAAATCTTGAAGAAAACCAATTAAACTTATTAAAAAAAAGAAAATTGGCAAAATATATTGTCGATAATAATTTTTCACAAAATATAATGAAAAAAAAAATTAATATATTAAAAAATAAAATTTTATATGAAAGAAGTAGTACTTGATACAGAAACGACTGGCTTATCAGTCAAAGATGGTCATAGAATTGTTGAAATTGGATGTATAGAACTGGAAAATTTAATTCCAACAAAAAAGGTATTTCATTGTTATTTAAATCCCGAAAGAAAAGTTTCCGAAAATGCTTTAAAGGTTCATGGTTATACTGATGACTTTCTTTCAGATAAAAAAAAATTTATTGATATTGCAGATGATTTCTTAGATTTTATTAAAGATAAGAAAATTATAATTCACAATGCTGAGTTTGATATTGGTCATTTAAATAACGAACTTAATTTAATAAATAAAAAGGTAATAACAAATGATAGCGTCATTGATACATTAGAGCTAGCAAGAAATAAGTTTCCTGGCTCAAGTGTTAGTCTAGATGCACTGTGTAAAAGATTTAGAGTAGATAACTCTAGAAGAATAAAACATACTGCATTAATAGATTGCGAACTACTTGCTAAAGTTTACATAAATTTAATTGATCAAAAGGAGCCTATTTTTCAATTTAAAAAAAATTCTGAAAAAGATACAAAAAAATATGAACACAATATATCCTATTCAAAAAAAATTATTAAAGTTTCAAAAACTGAAATAGAAAGTCATAAAAACTTTTTGAAAAAAGAATTAAAAAAAAATTTTTACTAGTTTTGACGTTGTTGATATAGTTCATCAAAATCAACTTTTTTCTCAAAATTTAAAACAGGATATCCAGAGTCTTTTATAAGATTTATGAATATTTTTTC
>CACJQT010000020.1 GCA_902595635.1 uncultured Pelagibacteraceae bacterium
CCTTTTATTACTATGTTGGTTGAGTAAAAAATTTTTAAACAGAATGAGGACCAGTATCCAAAAAGTTTACCTCCAAAAAGAGTGATTTTCTTTGGTAGTAATAATGATGGAAGAAAAATAATACATATTAAAATTAATCCAGAAAAAAATATACTTTTAAAGAGGATATTTCTCATTACAAGTTTTAAGTTAGATGATATCAGTTATTTTTTGTCTTTTTCTAATAATCTTTACTTTATTTCCTTTAATCAAAATTTCAGCAGGCCTTAATCTAAGATTATAATTAGATGATAATGAATAACCATATGCACCGGTATCGCAAATAATCATAATATCATTTTCTTTTATATTCTGAAATTTCCTTTCTGTTAAAAATTTATCAGTTGTTTCACATACTGGGCCTACAAATTCTAATATTTTCTTTGATCGCGACTTATTTCTCAGTGATGGAATTATTCTATGTTTTGCATTATACAAAGCTGGTCTTATCAAATCATTCATTGCTGCATCCAATATCACAAATGTTTTTGTCTTATTATGTTTTAAATAAATTACTTTAGCTGCAAGTATACCAACATTTCCAATTATAGATCTTCCAGGTTCAAAAATTATTTTACAATTGTATTTTTTTTTAAATTTAATTATTGATTTTTTATATTTTGTATAATTAAGTTTTTTCGTTTTATTGTCATAATTAATCCCCATACCACCACCTAAATCAATAAACTCAAATTTATAATCTAAACTTCTTAAAAGTTTATCAAGAACATTTAGCATTTTTTCGTAAGGTCTGTGGTTTAAGATTTGGCTACCGATGTGAACACTTAAGCATTTAATATTTATAAATTTTGATTGTTTCATCAAATTAATTATTTTTACAAAAGTCTTTTTATCTACACCAAATTTATTTTCACTTTTACCAGTTGAAATTTGTTTTATTGTTTCAGCATCAGTATCTGGATTTAATCTTAGCCCTATATCAACGATTTTATTAAATTTTTTTGCAACCTTTTCAATTTCTAAAACTTCACTCAATGACTCAGAATTTATTAATAATATTTTTTGCTTAATTGCATATTCAATTTCATCTTTTGTTTTACCAACACCAGAAAAAACTATTTTGTTTTTATTAATACCAGCCTTAATTGATGCATATAATTCACCTTTTGAAACCACATCTGCTCCAAGACCAAGTTTTTTTATTTCTTTTAATAATGAAATATTAGAATTAGATTTTACAGAAAAACAAATTAAAGGTCTAATTTCTTTAAAAGCTTTTTTAAAATTTTCTATATTCCCCCTTAAATTTTTATATGAGTAGCAGTATAGAGGTGTATTAAATTTTTTTGTTAGACTCTTAATGTTTTTTCCTTCAATATAAAATTTGTTGTTTATATATCTCATAATACTTTTTGAATATTCTTATTTAATTCGGATTTATATTCTGGATCCCCTTTACGTCCACAAGCAGCTACAAAATATAAACAAAGTATAATAATTAAAATTTTTTTACTCATTTTTTTCTTTTTTTATCATTTTCTTGACGTTCTCAAAAGAAGTTCCGCCATATGATTTTTTTGAATTAATTGAATTTTCTAGATCTAGTATTTTATAAACATTTAAAGTTAGTTTTGGCTCAATTTGATTTATTTCTTTTAATTCTAGTTCGTGAAGTTTTTTATTTTTTTTTTCTGCCAAATTGATTATTTTTGCTGTTTGTGTATATGCCTTTCTAAATGGGTATCCAAGCTCTCTTACAATATAATCTGTTAAATCTGTAGCTGTGGTAAATCCTTCCCCTGCAAGGGACAGCATACTTTTTTTATTTATTATTAAATTTTTTACTACATCATTCAATAATGATAGCGATATTTTTAATTGATCATTTGTTTTAAAAACAATTTCTTTGTCATCTTGTAGATCTTTAAAATATGATAAAGGTAAACCTTTTAATATTGAAATCATAGAATTTATATTTCCCACGAATATTCCAGTTTTACCTCTCAAATATTCCAGTGGGTCAGGATTTTTTTTTTGTGGCATTATCGAAGAACCGGTTACTAACTTATCATTTAAAGTTATAATATTGAATGCATCAGAATTCCAAATTATGAGTTCTTCAGCAATTCTAGAAATATGTAAAGAACAAGCTAGAGAAGAATATAAAAAGTCTAAAACAAAATCTCTATCAGATACAGTATCTACAGAATTATTTGTTGGTTTTTTAAATTTAAGTTTTTTTGTGGTGTAATTTCTGTCAATTTTAAAAGAAGTACCAGATAAAGCCCCTACACCTAAAGGATTTTCATCTAAAAACTCTATATTATTTTTAAATTTTTTCTTATCCCTCTTAAACATTTCAACATATGCTAGTAGATAATGTGCTAAAGATAATGGTTGTGCATTTTTTAAATGTGTAAATCCTGGCATGATTGTTCTGATATTTTTTTGTGCAAGATTTAGAATATTTGAATTTGTATTATCTAATAAAATTATTATTTTTTTTGTTGCTTCTTTTAACCATAATTTAAGGTCGGTAATTACCTGATCATTTCTAGATCTAGCAGTATGAACATATCCTGCATCATCACCAATCAATTCAAATAATCTGTTTTCTATATTCATATGAATATCTTCTAAATCATAATCAAAATTGAATTTTTTTTTTACAATTTCATTTTTAATTCTTTTTAATCCCCAGATTATTTTATTCTTTATTCTGAAATTTATAATTTTCTGTTTATGAAGCATTTCGACATGAGCAATTGATCCTTCGATATCTTCTTTGAATAGTCTTTTATCTACTGGTAATGAACCACCCACTTTTTTAAATAAAGTTGAGGCTTTTTTCTTAATTCTTGTACCCCAAATTGGTTTGTTGTTTTTATTTTTACCCATGTTATTCAATTATAAATCTATGAAATTTATATTTATATCCATTAAAATAATATTTCTTTACTTCATATCATTTAGCTCTTCATATTCAATAGAAGCACCAAATATAAAAAATCTAATAATTTATGAGGAAAAACAAAAAATTAAGTTTTTTGACTTTTTAAATGAGGCTGGAAATAAAGTTAATTTGAAAGATTTTAAATCTGAATTAATTATTTTGAACTTTTGGGCAACATGGTGTGCACCTTGTAGAGAGGAAATGCCATCATTAAACAACCTTCAAAAACTTAAGAGTGAAAAAAGAATAAAGATTATACCAATAAATATAGGTGGAGAAAATATTAGTACATCTATGAAGTTTTTTGATGACCTTCTAATAGAAGAATTACAAGTTTTTGTTGGTGATGGTGCTGGAATTGCAAAAAATTTAAAATTAAGAGGTCTACCCACAACACTATTCATTGATAAAGATGGTTATGAGTTTGCAAGAATTGTTGGTTCAATAGATTTTAGCAGTGATGAATTTTTAAATTGGTTAAATGAAATAAATTAATTCTTATAAAAGTAAGCTAATGCTACAAGCACAATTATAGCAACAAATTGTAGTAAAACTCTAAGCTGCATTAATTTGTTAGATGTTTTTTTATCTCCATCTCCTTTAAAAAGAGTTCTAATTCCAAGAATTAAGACTACAGCTACAGCTGCAAGCAAAACAATAGCTGCGATTTTAACAAATATTTCAGAAATCATACTTTGATTTTAGTTTCTTTTTAAAATAAAAAAACATAATTACTTATCTATGACATTTTGCCTTGAATCAACAATTATAAAACCTGAAAATGGATCTGACATCAAAAATGCTGTAATTTTACTTCATGGATATGGTGGAGATGGAAAAGATATAAGCATGTTGACTCTGAATTGGAAAAGGTTTTTAAACAATACAGTATTCTTATGTCCGAATGGACATGAGCCATGCAAAATTAATCCAATTGGTTATCAATGGTTTGATTTAGAAACAAATGATAAAAATTATATTTTAAATGAAGTAAAAAAAGCTGAAGATAAATTAAGAAAATACATTGAAGAAGTTAAAGCAGAATATAATTTAGAAAATTCAAAGATATGTTTATCTGGATTTAGTCAGGGTTGTATGATGTCAATAAACTTGGGCTTAACTTCTAAAGATCCCTTTAATTGCATTGTTGGATTTTCTGGAAAGATTATAGATAAAGAGGATCTTAGTTTAAGATTAATTTCTAAAACAAAAACTTTATTAATTCATGGTGAAAAAGATGAAATAGTTCCACCCTACAGTTTATTGGAAGCGAAAGATTTTTTTACACGCAATAATATTAGTATAGAAACTTTAATGATCAAAGACTGCGACCATCATATACCAATTGAAGCTTCAAGTAATGCATTAAAATTTATCAAAGATAATTTTGATATTTAAAGAGAATTAACTTTTTTGTTACATTGATTAATAATAATATATAATATATTAAATAATTATGACTTTAATGATCAATGAAAACCTTTCACTGGAAAAATGTCCAGCTCTAGTTCTTAATGCAGATTACAGACCATTAAGTTATTATCCTTTATCATTATGGTCATGGCAAGACGCTATTAAATCTGTATTTTTAGATAGAGTCTCAATTGTAAGTCATTATGATAGAATGATAAGAAGCCCATCATTCTCTATGCAGTTACCGAGTGTTATTGCATTAAAATCTTTTATAAAGCCTCGTTCAAATCCAAATTTCACAAGATTTAATGTTTTCTTAAGGGATAAGTTTAGTTGTCAATATTGTGGAAGTAATGATGAACTAACTTTTGACCATCTTCTTCCAAGATCAAAAGGTGGGAAAACTGATTGGGAAAATGTTGTTACTGCTTGTTCAGCCTGTAATGTAAAAAAAGGTGGAAGATTATTAAAAAATTCAGGTATGAAGTTAAATCAATGGCCTTTTCAGCCAACAACAGAAGATCTTCATAGAAATGGGAAGAACTTTCCTCCTAATTTTCTACACAGCAGTTGGATGGATTATTTATATTGGGATGTAGAATTAGATCCTAGTTAAATTTTTTCAGAGATATTTATAGCAATTTTTGAGCCAGTTTTAATAATTTTATCCATTACCGAATACAATCCTTTTTTTGTTGCACCGTGCTCATATGCAATATCTTTATGTTCTAATTCATCAGCTCTAAATTTTTTAATTTTTTCTCTAAGTTTTTTCTCATCATCTTGTAATTGATCTATTTGACTTTGGTAATGTTTATCAATTACTTCCTCAACAGAGGCTGTGCACAGCATTGCTGCTTTTTTTCCTAATATTGTTGAGCCGAAACCCAAACCTACTCCTAAAAGATCCCATAGTGGTAAAAATTTAGTTGGTTTTATATTTCTTTCTCTGATTTCATTTTCAAAAAAATCACTATGTTCTTGCTCATGTTCTCTCATTTCTTCTACTAATTTTAATAGTTCAGGATCCTTTTTAAATGTTTTCAGTGCTAAAAGTTGACCTTCATATATTTTAATTGCACCTCTTTCACCTGCGTGATCAACTCTAATAAATTCTTCTAATTTTTTCTTGTTAGTCTTTTTCATAAACAAGAGCTCTTAGCGAAAATAATACAATTAGTAAAGATGTTAAAAAATTTAATCCAGATAAAGATATGCCTAAAATGGTAAACTCTACATCTTTACAATTTTTAACCATTCCAAGACTTTCGATTATTTTTTCTTTATTAATAATATCTATATTTGTGTTTGTACAACCAGCATATTCATCAAAAATGCCATTTTCTATGCCAAAATGATATCCTGCGAGAGCGGTGCTTAGTGTGAATGTAATGATTAAAGCAATTAATATTCTGTCAGATTTAAAATAATTATATCCCAAAAAACAAATGAAGATAGCTAATAAAAAAGGAATTCTTTGATAAATACATAATTTACATGGCAAATACCCCAAAACCTTTTCAATATAGATCGCAGATAATATGGCAATAAATGAGTATATAAAAATTAATAAATAAATATTTTTTCTTTTTAAAATAAAGTTCATTTTAGATCATAAAGTTTTGTAAAAATTTATAAATCAAAAAAGCAAAAACTATTAATACAATCGAAATTATAATTGAAACTTTAAGCAGTTTTTTTTCAATTATCGTTTTCATAGCTGTACCAAAATTTCCAACCAAAAAAGCTATAATAAAAAATCTAGATCCTCTTGTTAGTAAAGAGACAATTATAAAATAAACAATATTAAATTGAACAAATCCACTAGTTATTGTGAGTAATTTAAATGGGATGGGTGTAAAACCTGCTATAGCCAGCAAAGTTGCCCATGCAAAAATCCCTCCATCTGATGAAATTTTATCTTTTAAAAATGAAGTATTGTCTACACCGTAAAGCTCAAAAATCTTAATTCCAATTTCATTGAAAAAAACATATCCTATGAAATATCCCAAACATGCACCTAAGACCGATCCTGTCGTAGCAATAATTGCTATCTTCATCCATCTTTGTCTATCGGCAATAGTCATTGGAATAATAAGAACATCTGGCGGAATAGGAAATATGAAACTCTCAATAAAAGATATAAAGCCTAAAATTTTTTTTGAATTTTTATGTCCTGCAAGTTTAATTGTTTTATTAAATAGTTCCTTAAACATATTTTCTTTTAATATAAATAGTGTTTTAATACTATTATTTATATTCTATGAAACTAAAAATATATGGGCGAATGGCGGAACTGGTAGACGCGTTGGACTCAAAATCCAATAGTAGCAATACTGTGAGAGTTCGATTCTCTCTTTGCCCACCAAAAAATATATGAACTTAAAGCAAATTAATAATTTAACTGAATTATTTTTTGATCAATTTAATAAACAAATTGATAAAAATAAAATTTTATTATCAACGTTAGGTGATAAAAGAAAAAATTATTCTTGGCAAGAAACCTATGATTTTATTAATTTAGTTTCCAATGAGTTAAGAAAAGTAATATCAAAAGGTGATAGATGTTTATTAATTTCTGAAAATAGACCAGAATGGTTTATTTCAGACCTGTCTATTATGTTATCAGATGGGATAACTGTTCCAGCTTACACAACTTATGCAGAAAATGACTATAATTATATTATTAATGATTGTACTCCCAGTATAATTTTTGTTTCAAACATTGCACAATTCAATAAATTAAAAAACATTATTAAAGACAAAAAATTTATAAAAAAAATATTTTCCTTTGAAAAATTACCAAATCTTGAATTTGAATATATTAATTTAGAAGACTTAATAAAAAAAAATAATAAAAAAAATTTACCAATTCAAAAATCTTTAGCCTTAAGAAAAGATCCATCTTGTATAATTTATACTTCAGGTACGCAAGGAAATCCCAAGGGAGTGATTTTAAGTCATGGAGGCATCTTAAATAATTGCGAGGGCGCAATAGATATTCTAAAACCATTATTAACTAAACAACAACCTAGGTTTCTTACTTGGCTTCCACTTTCACATTCTTACGAACACACTGTTCAATTTGTACAAATTACCGTAGCAGCTAGAATTTTTTATGCAGAAAGTATTGATAAATTAGTTAAAAATATGGGTGATTGTTCGCCAGAAATTATGACGGCTGTACCACGATTTTATCAAAATCTTTATCAAAAAATTAATGCAAGTTTTAAAAAAGCCACAGGATTGAAAAAAAAATTAATATTTAAAATGTTAGAATTGGGTCTAAAAAAAATTAAAAAAGAAAATCTAACTATTTTTGAAAAAATACAAGATAGAATCTTGGAGAAATTAGTCAGAAAAAAAATAAAATCACAATTTGGTGGATCTCTTAAAACATTCGTCTCTGGAGGTGGCGCCTTAGATAAAGAAGTTGGATATTTTCTGAATGCTATTGGTTTGCCAACTCTACAAGGTTATGGACTAACAGAAACTTCTCCAGTGGTAAGCTGTAATCCAATAGACGATATTAGAATAGATACTGTTGGACCACCATTTAAGGGAAATGCTGTAAAAATAGCTGGAGATGGTGAAATTTTAGTAAAAGGTGAAAATGTAATGTTGGGCTATTGGAATAATAAAGAAGAGACCGAAAAAGTGTTAAAAGATGGCTGGCTTCACACTGGAGATATTGGAGTATTTGAAAATAATTTTTTAAAAATTACTGATAGAAAAAAGGATATTCTCATTACCCCTGGAGGGGATAATATTTCTCCACTAAAAATTGAAAATGAATTAGTAAATCTAGAATTTATTGACCAAGCGGTAGTGTATGGAGATAATAAACCGTATCTGGTAGCATTATTAGTTTTGAATGATGAATTTATTAATATTAAAAATGAAGAAATTAATAATGCAATAAATAATTTAAATAAAAATCTTTCAAAAGTGGAAAATATTAAAAAGTTTTTTTCAATAAATGA
>CACJQT010000021.1 GCA_902595635.1 uncultured Pelagibacteraceae bacterium
GGAAACCGAAAAAAAAGAAGAAGAGGAACAACTTTCACCCGAAGATGAAATTGCAAATCTCAAAGATAAAGTTGCTAGAACATTTGCTGAAATGGAAAATCAGAGAAGACGATTTGAAAAAGAGAAAGATGAAGCTTTTGAATATGCTGGATTTTCATTTGCAAGAGAAACACTTAATCTTCTAGATAATTTGGAGAGATCAAAACAAACGCTGGAAAGTGACGAAACTATAAAAGATAAAGACACACTAAAAAAATTAATAGAGCACATTGATATTATTAATAAAGATATGATTTCAATTTTCAAAAAAAATAATATTGAGCCAATTAAAGCAATTAACGAAAAATTAGATCCAAATTTACATCAGGCAATGATGGAAGTTGAAGATAATACTAAAGATCAAGGAACAATTGTTCAAGAAATTCAAAAAGGTTTTATGATGAAGGATAGGTTGCTTAGACCTTCGTTAGTAGCTGTGTCTAAAAAAAAAGTCGAAGTTAAACAGAAAAACCAAGAAAATGAGGGAAAAGAGGGAGAAAAATAATTATTTATTATGGTTGTAGTTGTAAAATTAACACTTATATGAGCATCAAACAGGATTAATTATGAGTAAAGTTATAGGAATAGATTTAGGAACAACAAATTCTTGTGTAGCCGTTATGGAAGGAACACAAGCAAAAGTTTTAGAAAATGCTGAAGGAGCAAGAACAACGCCATCAGTTGTTGCATTTACAGATGAAGGTGAGAAATTAATAGGTCAACCTGCAAAAAGACAAGCTGTTACAAATCCTGAAAATACAATATTTGCAGTGAAAAGATTAATTGGAAGAAATTTTGACGATCCAACAGTTAAAAAAGATGTAGAGACTGCTCCTTTTAAAATAGTAAATTCTGATAAAGGTGATGCATGGATAGAAGCAAAGGGTCAGAAATATTCTCCATCACAAATTTCGGCTTTTACACTTCAAAAAATGAAAGAGACTGCAGAAAAATATTTAGGTTCTGAAGTAAAACAAGCAGTTATAACTGTTCCAGCATATTTTAACGATGCTCAAAGACAAGCTACCAAGGACGCAGGTAAAATAGCTGGCCTTGAAGTTTTAAGAATTATAAATGAACCAACAGCAGCATCTCTAGCCTATGGTTTAGATAAGAAAGCTAATAAAAAAATAGCAGTCTACGATCTAGGTGGTGGAACATTTGATGTTTCAATTCTTGAATTAGGAGATGGTGTATTTGAAGTCAAATCAACCAATGGTGATACATTTTTAGGTGGAGAGGATTTTGATAATGCTATTGTAGATTATTTGCTTTCAGAATTTAAAAAAGAAAACGGCATTGATTTAAAATCAGATAAATTAGCTTTGCAGAGATTAAAAGAAGCTGCAGAAAAAGCAAAAATTGAATTATCATCTGCGACACAAACTGAGATAAATTTACCATTTATTACAGCTGACAAAACTGGACCGAAACATATTAACTTGAAAATGACTAGAGCTAAATTAGAAGCATTGGTCGAAGATCTAATTTCAAGAACAATACCACCATGCAAAACTGCTTTAAAAGATGCAGGTCTATCTGCAAGTGAAGTAGATGAAATTGTATTAGTTGGTGGTATGACTAGAATGCCAAAAGTCATAGAAGAAGTTAAAAATTTCTTTGGTAAAGACCCTAACAAATCTGTAAACCCTGATGAAGTTGTTGCAATGGGTGCAGCGATACAAGCAGGAGTACTACAAGGTGATGTGAAAGATGTGTTACTTTTAGATGTAACCCCTTTATCTTTAGGAATAGAAACATTGGGTGGTGTATCAACAAAATTAATTGATAAAAATACAACAATTCCAACTAAAAAGAGCCAAGTATTTTCAACCGCTGAGGACAACCAACCCGCTGTATCAATCAGAGTTCTTCAGGGTGAAAGAGAAATGGCATCAGATAACAAAGTGTTAGGAAATTTTGAATTAGTTGGTATAGCTCCAGCACCAAGGGGTGTTCCACAAATTGAAGTGACATTTGATATTGATGCAAATGGTATAGTTAATGTATCGGCTAAAGACAAAGGAACTGGTAAAGAACAAAAAATTCAAATTCAAGCATCTGGAGGATTAAGTGATGAAGAAATTAGTCAAATGGTAAAAGATGCAGAATCGAATAAAGAAGAGGATAAAAAGAAAAGAGAAGCTGTTGATGCAAGAAATCAAGCAGATACGTTAATACACTCTACTGAAAAAAATTTAAAGGAACACGGAAGTAAAGTTTCAGAAGCAGATAAGAAAGCTATTGAAGATGCATCAGCAAACCTAAGAAATGCACTTAAAGGAACTGATGTTGAAGAAATTAAGAAGAAAACACAAGATTTAGTTCAGGCATCTATGAAATTAGGTGAAGCAATCTATAAATCACAACAAGGTGCAAAACCTGAAGATGCTCCAAAAGACGCGAAGAAAGAAGATACGAAAGACGATAACGTTGTTGATGCAGATTTTGAAGAAGTAAAAGACGAGAATAAAGAAAAAAGCGCCTAACAAAACAACTGTTTGTCTGTAACATGTTATGGCAAAAAGAGATTATTACGAAGTTTTAGGTGTAAATAAAAGTGCTTCAGCAGACCAAATAAAATCAGCTTACAGAAAACTTGCAGTAAAATACCACCCAGATAAAAATAAGGGTGATAAAGGAGCTGAGGAAAAGTTTAAAGAAGCATCAGAAGCTTACCACGTTCTATCTAATTCAGAGAGAAAACAAAATTATGATAATTTTGGTCATGCTGCTTTTGAAAATGGAGGAGGTGGAAGAGGAGGATTTGGGAATTTCGATTTTTCAAATCATTTCTCTGATATTTTTGAAGACTTTTTTGGTGAAGGTTTTGGGGGAGGTCGTAGATCTAGAAGGTCAAATAATAGAGGGTCCGATCTAAGATATGATTTATCCATATCTTTGGAGGAGGCCTTTTCTGGCAAGAAACAAGATATAAAATTTTCTACATCTGAAAAATGTGATACTTGTAGTGGTTCAGGTTCAAAACCCGGACATCAAGCTGGAGCATGTTCTATGTGTGGTGGTCATGGACAGGTAAGATCTAGCCAAGGTTTTTTTACAGTCCAACAAACATGTCCTCAATGCGCTGGTGCAGGGGAAGAAATTACACATCCTTGCTCTATTTGTAATGGACAGGGTAAGAAACAAGCATCGAAAAGATTATCAGTTACAATTCCTAAAGGTGTAGATGACGGAACCAGAATCAGACTTTCAGGAAAAGGTGAAGCTGGCTCAAGAGGCGGTGGTAGTGGTGATTTATACTTATTCATTAATGTTCATTCTCACGAATTATTTAAAAGATCAGATGAAAATTTATTTTTTGAATGTCCAGTTTCTATCGCAGATGCTGCTCTTGGAACTTCAATTGAAATTCCAACAATTGATGGTGGTAAAGCAAAAATTAAAATTCCAGCAGGAACTCAAAGTGGTAAACAATTTAGATTAAGAGGAAAAGGAATGCCTTACATGAGAGGGAATGATTTTGGAGACCTTTATGTTCAAGTAAACACTGAAGTCCCAATATCGCTAAATAAAGAACAGAAAGAATTATTAGAAAAATTTAGAGAGATTGAAAACGAAAAATCAAATCCAAGTATCAAAAAGTTCTTTCAAAAAGCTAAAAGTTTCTGGAAAAACTAGCCAATAGTGCTAATCTAAAGTCTAATAATGGGTAAAATTAACTTAGCCATAACAGGATGCATGGGAAGAATGGGCCAGCAGCTCATTAAATCCGCTACTAAAGATAAGTCTACTAAATTGGTTACCCTTACAGAGAATAGATTAATTAATAAAAAAATTAGTGGAATTAAACTTGAATTAAATAATGAAAAATCACTAGGCAAAGCTAACGTAATAATAGATTTCACAATACCAAAATGTACATTCCAGGTTTTAAAAATAGCTGCAAAATTAAAAAAAAAAGTAGTAATCGGAACAACAGGTTTTACAAAAAAAGAGGAGGATTTAATAAAGAAGTTTTCTAAAAAAATTCCAATTTTAAAAGCTGGAAATATGAGCCTTGGAATTAATCTATTAATGTACCTGACAGAGATCACATCAGCATCACTCGGTGGTCATTATCTAAGTAAAGTTTTTGAAGTTCACCACAGACATAAAAAAGATCACCCATCTGGAACAGCTTTAATGCTTGGAAAAGGAATAGCTATAGGGAAAAATAAAAACTTTTATAAACTGATTGGAAAGAAATATTTAAATAAAAAAAAGTTTCCTTATGGAAAGAAAATAAATTTTAATTCAATAAGAAAAGGGGAAATTATAGGCGAACATGAGGTTACTTTCTCAAATGGAAAAGAAATAATTAAATTAAACCATGAAGCTTTTGATAGAACTTTATACTCAGAAGGGGCAATAACTGCAGCTAAATGGCTAATAGATAAAAAACCAGGTCTTTATTCAATGAGAAATCTTCTTAATTTTAAATAATGAATGAAGTTCAAAGGGCTAAGATAATTTTAAAAATACTTAATAAAACTTATCCAACAACACCCATACCATTAAAACATAGAAATATATTTACTCTTTTAATATCTGTTCTACTTTCTGCTCAATGTACAGATGTAAATGTTAATAATGTTACCAAAAATATTTATCCAAAATATAACAGACCAGAACATTTCGTTAAACTTGGGAGAAAAAAAATCGAAAAGCTAATTCGGAGTATTGGTATTTTTAGAGTTAAAGCTAAGAGTGTTTATAATTTATCAAAAACTTTAGTTGAAAAATATCATGGAAAAGTTCCAAAAACTTTTAAGGAGTTAGAGGAATTACCTGGAGTAGGACATAAAACAGCTAGTGTGGTGATGTCTCAAGGATTTGGATATCCAGCATTTCCGATAGATACGCATATACATAGACTTGCACAGAGATGGGGTTTAACAAATGGAAAAAATGTATTGCAAACCGAAAAAGATTTAAAGCGATTATTTCCAAAAAAATATTGGAATAAGTTACATCTTCAGATAATTTATTATGGAAGGGAATTTTGTAAGGCAAGGGGGTGCTACGGTATATCTTGTAAAATTTGTACTACTTGTTATCCTCATCGAAAAAAACCAGTTAATACTATAAAAGCATAAATGAACTTAATAAATCTATTTCCACTAACAATAATAAAAGATAAAATTGATGTTTTAGATGACGAAAAGAAACTTATGATAAAAGAAATAAGGGAAATGAAGAAGAATTCAAAAAATATAAATTACCAAACTAAAACAAATGCATGGACTGGTGATACACAGGGTTATGAATTTATTCACAAAAATAAAAAATTTAAGAATCTTTTCAACGAAATCACAAAACGAGTTTGGGGATATTTAAATTGTGTTGAGATTGATAGTAAACTTGTTGATTTATATGTCCAAAGATCTTGGGCTACTATTTCAGAGGGCGATGAAAGAATAAAAAAACACAGGCATTTTCAATCACATATATCTTTTGCTTATTATCTAAAAAAGAATAAACAGGATTCAAATCTTGTTATGTTTGATGAGAGTTATAAAAATGAAATAATGCCAGGTATTTTCAGATCAGATACTGCATTGCAAAAAGGGATTGTGAAAAAAATGAATCCATTTAATGTAACTCAAGCGATTGTTAATGTTGAAGAAAACGATATTGTAATTTTTCCCTCAAAAACAATTCATTCTACTCAACCTACAAAGAATAATGAAGAAAGAATTTCGATATCAGCAGATATTGTTTGTGTGGCAAAAGATTCAAATCTTTTAGAAATGGGTATGCCGCCACTTAATGAATGGACAAAAATGTAACTATGAAAATTTTAGGTATTGGAAATGCAATAGTAGATGTAATTTGCAAAGTTGATGAAAACTTTATTAAAAAAAATAAATTAAATAAAGGTACAATGAAGCTCATTTTTGACATTAAAGAGTTCCAGACAATGCTATCTAATCTTAATATTGAAAAAACCATATCTGGTGGTTCAGTAGCAAATTCTATTGTTGGATTATCCCAATTAGGAAACAGGGTAGGTTTTATTGGTAAAGTTAGTGATGATAAATTAGGAAACAAATATGAGGAAGGGTTGAAATCTGAGAAAGTTGATTATTTCTATATGAAAAAAAAAGAAGAATTACCAACTGGAACCTGCTTGATACTAGTAACACCTGACTCTGAAAGGACAATGTGTACCTTTTTAGGAACAGCAGGGAAAATAAATGAAAGTGATGTTGATGTTGATGTAGTAACTAGTTCCGAAATGATATTTCTTGAAGGCTATTTGTGGGATGAAGGTGATCCAAAAAAAGCATTTGAAAAAGCAATAAAAAATGCAAATAAAGTTGCGATGTCTTTATCTGATCAATTTTGTGTGGACAGGCACAAACCTCATTTTCTAGATTTAGTTAAAAATAAAGTGGATATTACTTTCGCAAATGAACAAGAAATGATTTCATTGATTGAAGCTAAAAATTTTAATGAAGTTATAGACTTTGTAAAAAATTTAAAAAAACTAGTTGTTATAACTAGAGGTGAAAAAGGAGCTATATCAATATTCGGTGATGAGGTTACTGAGAATGGAGTAAAGGAAAATTTAAATATCAAAGATCTTACAGGAGCTGGCGATTTATTTGCAGCAGGCTACTTACACGGATATATAAAAAATCTAACTACTTTAGAATGTCTTAATAAAGGAAGAGAAATGTCTTCAAAGATAATTCAGCAAATTGGGGCTAGGTTGTAATTTTCTTTCTGTTATAACTACCTTTTCCTTTTTTTGGTTTAATAATCCTTGGCTTGTACTTTTTTGTAAATAAATCTTTGGCCATTTTATTTTTATTTATTTTAAATTTTGTAGCCATTTTTTGTGCTCAAAATAAATGATCTATCTTTAAATTTATTCTCCACCTTTTTTCTTAGTCTATAAACATGTGTTTCAACTGTGTGTGTTTCTAATTTTGATTTATGACCCCAGACTTCGGACTGTAACTTATTAATAGTTA
>CACJQT010000022.1 GCA_902595635.1 uncultured Pelagibacteraceae bacterium
ATTTTACTATCTATAAAATTCATTTTTGGAGATCCAATAAAACCACCAACAAATAAATTATCTGGGTTATTATATAAGTTCATTGGTGATCCCTTTTGTGAAACTATACCTTGATCCAATACAACAATATCATTTGCAAGTGTCATGGCTTCAGTTTGATCATGAGTTACGTAAATCATTGTTGCATTAAGTTGATCATGTAATTTTGCTAATTCTACCCTCATTTGTACTCTTAATGCTGCATCTAGGTTAGATAATGGTTCATCGAATAAAAAAACTTTGGGTTTTCTTGTAATAGCTCTACCAATAGCTACTCTTTGACGTTGTCCTCCAGATAATTGTTTGGGCTTTCTCTCTAGATACTCTTCTATTTGTAAAATTTTAGCAGCCTCCATTACTCTTTGCTCTATTTCTTCTTTTGATTTTTTTTCAATCTTTAAACCAAAAGCCATATTATCAAATACTGTCATATGAGGGTAAAGAGCATAAGATTGAAATACCATTGCAATATTTCTTTCTTTAGGCGGCAGATCGTTAACAACTTTATCGTCAATAGATATTGTGCCAGAGTTAATTTCTTCTAAACCAGCAATCATTCTTAAAATTGTAGATTTACCACAACCACTTGGTCCTACTAGAACAGTAAAAGACTCACTTTTTATATCTAGAGAAACATCTTTAATAACGTGTGTACTTCCAAAATACTTGTTTACTTTATCTATTTTAATACTTGCCATTTTTAATTTAATATTAATTTTTTGTTATTAATTATAGATTTAATTAATTTTGTCATCAAAGGGATTTTTTTTTGTTGAATTTTTTTTAATACAAATGGAGCAATTTCTCTTGCAAGTTGCTCTCCCTCTACAGTTTCATTAGGCATAAATTTTCTTTTAGCATTGTTGAATGTATAGCCTTGCCCTAAGTAACTTCCCATTTTACTATTTCTACCTCCAGCAGCACTGACGTATAAATCTCCAACTCCAGCCAATCCAAGAGCAGTCTCAATTTTTCCTTTAAAATATTTAGTAATATATATCATCTCATTTATAGATTTTTTGAATAAACTTGAAGACATATTTAAACTATCTCCAGCCCCGATAATCATTGAATAAATATTTTTAATTGAAGAACAGATCTCAACTCCAATAACATCTTTCGAAGTTTCGGTTAAATAGTATTTTGTAGCTATCATATTACAAATTTTTTTTGCAGTTTTGATATTTTTATTAGCAACAACTACACTTGTTTTTTTTTTATTTGAAAGTTCTTTTGCTAAGCATGGTCCTTTTAAAACTGAAACATTTATATTTTTATTAGTTTTCTTTATATCCTCTGAAATAGTAAAAATTTTTTGTTTTTTTTTCTCATACTTCAAACCTTTAGTAAGAATGAGAACTGAACTTTTGATATTTGATTTTTTAAATTCTTCACTAATAAAATTTATTCCCGATAAACTTAACGCAACAACGACTAAGTCAAATTTATTCTTCAACAAATGAGTTGAATATTTTTTGTATTTTAGTTTATTGGGTAAATTTATTTTTAAACTAGAATGATATTTCTTTTTTGAAGACAAATTTTTAATAAAAGTTTTATTGTAAGGCTCTGTGATAGTTACTTCATTTTTATTATCTATACATGGAAAAGTAAAAGCAGATCCCATTGCGCCACCGCCGATTATTAAAATTTTTTTCATTTAAGGTTAAGCAATTCCTAGATGTTTTTTTCTTTTTTCTACCCAAGTTCTTATCAAATTGTCAAAGATTAAACCTATAAAAGCTACACAAATACCTAAAGTTAATCCAATACCAGCACCATTTTTATCTGATAAAGCTTTTAAAATATATTGTCCTAAATCCTCTGTGCCTATAAATGCCCCTATAATTACCATAAATAATGCAAACACTATTGTTTGATTTATACCAAGCATCATGTGAGGGAATGCTAAAGGAAATTCAATTTTTGTTAATCTTTGAAATTTATTTACACCCGACATCGTCGCTGCATCATGTAAACCTGCTGGAACACTTCTAAGCCCTTCAATTGTGTATCGTGTTGCTGGTATAGTTGCATAAACAATGACAGCAATAAGAACAGAAGTGTCAGTTATTCCAAAAAGCATCATAACAGGAATAAGATAAACAAATGATGGAAATGTTTGAAATATATCACATACCCCTAACATAAATTTTGCAGAATGTTTATTTTGAAAACATAGTGTGCCAACCGTAAAACCAATTATACAAGAGACAATTACTCCAAATGTTGCCATGTAAGCTGTTACTAAGGCTCTATCCCACCAAGGGCTTAGAGCTATAAATAATGTCAAACCACAAACTACTAATGCAGATCTAATTCCACCAATTAAATAGCCCGCACCAACAACTAGAACTAATGTAGCAACAGCTGGCATCCTTAAATACAAAGCCCTCATCGGTTGTAACACTTCTTGAATTAACCATGTATTAAATGCCTTTATATAAACAAAGAAGGTATCAAAAATCCAATCGACACCTTTATTCCAAAAATCAGCAGTTGATATTCCTTTATTGTGTGGAACTTCAAATAAATAATTGTAACCACCTTTAAAGTAAACAGATCCAAAGTAAGCGAGTAAAATTCCAATTATGACCGATATACTAAAAAATAATAAATTTTTATTTCTTTGAAAAAAATTCAAATTGCCAAAATAATCGACTTGCTTGTTTGCCCATGCTAATGACATTTTATCTAATAAAATTGCAATTAGACTAATACAAAGACCAGCTTCTAATGCTAATCCGATATTAAGCTGATTTAGTGCTAACAATAAATTAAAACCTAGACCTTTCGCTCCAATGAAGGCTGAAATAACAGCCATAGAAAAGCACACCATGATAACCTGGTTTACGCCAATTAAAATGTCTCGTCTGGCCGTTGGAATTAGCACTTTAGACATTAATTGCCAATTATTACAACCACTCATTCTTCCAGCTTCAATTACTTCTGGAGGAATAGCTCTCAATCCTAGTAAAGTGAGTAATATCATGGGTGGAACAGCAACAACCATAGTTATAATTACTGCAGCATGGTCACCGACTCCAAAAAGAACAAGTGCAGGAACTAATACTGCATATTGAGGCATTGTTTGCATAACTAATAGAATTGGATATAGAGCTTTTTCTACACGTTTACTTTTATAAGCTGCAATACCTAAACTTAACCCAAATATAAAAGATAGAGGCGCAGCAACTAAAATAAAAGAGAGTGTTTGCATCGATGGTTTCCATTGTCCAAATATAGAAATGTAAACCATTGTTAAACCGGCAAATAATGCGAGTCCAATACCACTTAATTTATAAGCAAGTATTGCAAAACCAGCTGCAACTATTGTCCAAGGTAGACCTGGTAACTCTGCCCAAGGGTTCGCATCAATCCAATCCCAACTTGTAAAGGCAACAATTGTTTCAAGTCCACCTAATAGAATTTCTCTAATTAATTCTATTAAAAAGGTCATAAAAGCTGTTAAATTTCTGCTAATTTGCAAAACTATTGGTCTGGTTTTAAATTCTTGAGTGTCCTCATTCCAAAACTCCATTGGCATCCACTCATTCATTAGGAAAAACAAGGAGTCATTTATCCATATTGGTAACCATCCAAGTAATGGAGGAAGTCGCCAGAAAACATCAAAGGCGTAATATCTTACTTCTTTGCCTAAAAATATATAACTACTTTGATTAGGGTCTTTTACGAATTCAGCTTGGCCTCTAATGAATTTATATGTTTCTGGAACATCAATAGCAAAACAAAGAGCAAAGAAAACAATTAATAGAAATAACCACTGAAATATTTTTGGATATTTTTTTAAAAATTCCATAATTTATTTTCCGTTCTTTCTTCCGCCAAAGACAGTATTTATTATTTTTGTCGGGTTGATTGACCCAACGGTTTTATTATTTTCATCTAAAACTGCTACAGATTTTTCTTGCGTTAATATTTTTTCTGCAACATTTTCTATGATTTCATCTTTTGAAACTTTAACATCACCTAAATTATTAGATATAGTTTCATCCATTACATCTTCAATTAATAAAACTTTTTCTCTAGGTACTTCTTCAGTAAATTTTCTTACATATTCTGTGGCTGGGTTTAAAACTATATTTGCAGGTGTATCTAGTTGTTCAATTATACCATCTTTCATAATTGCAATTCGATCAGCAAGTTTTAATGCTTCATCAAAATCATGAGTAATAAACATAATTGTTTTTTGTAATTTTTCTTGAAGTCTTAAAAATTCATCTTGCATTTCTTTTCTAATTAAAGGATCTAAAGCAGAAAAAGGTTCATCTAAAAACCATATATCAGGTTCAACTGCTAGAGATCTTGCAATACCCACTCTTTGTTGTTGTCCACCTGAAAGTTCTCTTGGAAAATAATTTTCTCTTCCATCAAGTCCAACTAATTTAACCATCTCCATTGCTTTATTAATGCTCTCCTCAGTTTTGATACCTTTGATTTGAAGAGGAAAAGCTATATTTTCTACAACGGTTTTGTGTGGAAGAAGAGCAAAGCTTTGGAAAACCATTCCCATTTTGTTTCTTCTAAGCTCTATTAACTCTTTATTATTTAAATTTAATAAATCTTGACCTTCAATAAAAATTTTTCCACCTGTTGCATCTGTTAATCTTGATATACACCTTAGTAAAGTTGACTTACCAGATCCAGATAAGCCCATTACAACAAGCATCTCTCCTTTTGCCACTTCAAAAGAGGCATTGTTAACACCTACTATACAACCATTTTCTTGAAATGTTTTAGCATCAACATTACCATTTGAATCTTGAAGCATCTTTTTGGCGTTTTCACCAAAAATTTTATAAACTGCTTCGCATTTGATTACTGCTTCAGACATAATTCTTATAAAAATATACGAAAATTAATTAAATTAAAATCAATATAATTGAAGCTTATTTCCATTAAAAATTTTTAATAAAATAAACCCTTGTATCAATTCCAGTACTTAAAAAACTTAAGGCTTCACCGCTTACTTTAATTGTTTCGTCTACTCCTACGTTATTTCCACTAACTGTAAAACCTGCAAAACATTTCTTTTTTTCAGCATCCCATTCAACAAATGTTTCATCAATCTTATTGCCGTTAATAGTATAAATTTCATGTGCTCTAAAATTTAAGAAATTTGCACCCATTATTGCTCTTTGGGGGATAAGCTTTGTGGCATTACACACTCCCTCATACAATTCATCTGATAATTTATAATGATCAGTACCATCAAAAGTTACTAATATACCCGAGGGAAGTTTTGAAATTAAAGCACTTAGTTTTCTCTCTTTTACAATTCTCTCTTCTTCCAATTTCATTTTTCTAACTAATTCATCACCCTCGCTAAATATATTATTTAAAATAGCAAAAGAAGAAATTATGACTATTGTTAAAATTATTAGTCCTATAAATTTTTTTAGGTTCTCGGGTAATCCTTTTAATTTATTAAATGAAGTTTCGTTCGACATTAATCTTGTAATTTACCGTTTTTCCAAATTCCTACTTTTTGGTCGCCATTAGCCCAAGTAAATGTTCCTTTGCCATTCATAAAACCATTAGCCCACTCTCCTTCATAAGTAGAACCATCTGGGAAAGTTAAAGTTCCAACTCCACTCCAAACACTGTTTTTAAACTCACCTTTATAGATATATCCGTTTGGCCATGTTTCTACACCTTGGCCATTTTTTTTTGTTCCTACCCACTCACCTTCATAAGTAGTTTTATCTGTATAAACCCATTTTCCATATCCATTTTCACAGTTACCTTCTTTACATCCGGTGCTTCGAGCAAAAACTGATGAGCTTATTAATAAACTTAAAAAAAAGTAAAAAAGATATTTTCTCATAAATATATTTTACACAAATCTTTATAAAAAAAAATCCCCCCCAACAGAATTGGGGGAGATCTTAATTTTTTAACTTTTATCCTTATTTAAGGAAAGCTTTCCAAGTTGACTCGTTATCAGCTAACCATTTTTTAGCTGCATCTTCGTGAGTCATTTTGTCAACGTCTACTAAAGCTGCCATTGCACCAATTTGACTTGTTGAGAATGACAATTTTTTGAACACTGCTGCTGCGTCTGGATGAGTTTTTGGAAAATCTTCGTGGACTGCTTTTTTCAAATAACCATCCGGGGAACCACA
>CACJQT010000023.1 GCA_902595635.1 uncultured Pelagibacteraceae bacterium
AAAAAAGAAAAGGAAAATTTTTTTATCTAATAACTTCAAAATTGCCATAAAATTAGGTCTTGATGGAGCATATATACCTTCTTTTGTAAAAAGTTATAGCCATTTAAGTTATAAAATTAAGCCTTCTTTTATAATTTTGGGTTCTGCACATAATATTAAAGAGATACGCACAAAAGAAAAACAAAATGTAAATTTAATTTTTATATCTTCGTTATTTAAAAAAAATAAAAATTATTTAGGAATTTATAAATTTATCAAACTTAGCAGTTTTACAAAAAAAGATGTTGTAGCTCTTGGTGGAATTTCAGATTTAAACAAAAGGAAATTGAATTTTTTAAGATGCTATGGTTTTAGTGGTATCTCTTATTTTGAACAAAAAAAAGGCCCCAAATAAAGGGGCCTTTTTCATAATATTAATTATATCAATTAAAATGCAAATGTTAAACCAAGCTCGTAAGCTGATCTGTCATTAGTTGCATTGTTAGCGATATTGTCAACATTGTTCATTGCACCAGCAATAGTTAATGATCCCATTGTGTATGATGCACTGACACCAGTTGATTGTTGGTCGTCACCCGAATTGTATTCAATTGTGTGAGAACCTATACCGATTGAGAAGTCATCGTTAACTTGGTAAGTAAGACCCATACCAGTTGACTCTGTATCACTAGTTGAACCAGCTTCTACATCTTTTTCTGATGACTGTACACCAACAGTGATTGGTCCTGATGCATACTTAGCGTATATTGTATGCTCATCACTTTTACTGTTAGTAGTTGTCTCTACATCACCTTGTGCATAACCAACTGTTAAACCATCAATACCAGTATATGTTACACCTATATCACTGTATGATACATCAGTTACTGCATCAGATGCATTTAAGTATGCTAAAGTTACACCAATTCCTGACTCATGGCTGTAGCTGTAAGTAAACATGTTATCACCACTTGCACCATTAATGATACCAGCATCTGCACCAGATACTACATCCCATGGCTCTTCGTAAGCGTTTGGCATTACATCGTCTACTGCACTCATTGCACTATCACCACCGTGACCAGCAAACGTTAATGTACCAGCATCACCTAAATCAAATTTGATTGAGTGGCTGTCTACAACGTTCATACTAGTTGTTGATGAGTATGTTGCGCCTGAGTTAGTTTTTGCTGAAGCAGCATCACCATCTAACTCGATGCTTAATGTTACTCCAATATCATTTACGTCTCCTGAAGCAGAGAAAGTAACTGAGTCAGCCATTGACCAACCGTTACCAGTGATTTTATTATCATCTCCACCACTGAAGTAAATCGCAGCAGAACCAGAAGCTGATAACTCAGCAGCTGATACTGAACCTGCAACTAGGGAACCAGCTAAAGCTGTTAACCCTATTTTACTATATTTGTTCATATTAAATACTCCTTTGTATTTGTTAATATTAATATTAAACATGAGATGATTATCAAAAAAGTAAGGTAAAGCCTGATAATTTAGACAATTACATTAAATTTATAAAAATGTGTTGCATATATGCATCTATAAAAAAATCCAATAAATTCAATGTTTTTTCACTTATCATATATTTAAAAAAGGCACCAAATGATTTAAATATAATGAAATTTATGAAATCTAAAATTAATCAAACGATACCAATAACAATTCTTTTTTTTCTTTTAGTGATTCTAAATTCTTGCAAGTCTTTACCTGGTTCCGATGCCAGAGAAGTATCACCTGATCCTAAGGATAGAGTGGCAAAAAATATAGAAGAGGGAAGAGGTTTTAGATTATCCAATACTATGTTTGGTAACAGTGCCAATCCAGGAAATTTTGAATTTGCAAGTTCTAACGAACTTTGGAGAGCTTCATTAGACACTTTAGATTTTATGCCCTTAGCTTTAGCAAATTATAGCGGAGGTTTAATTGTAACTGACTGGTATAATGATGGTAGTTCACAAAAAGAGTCTGTAAAAATATCGGTAAGATTTTTAAGCAATGAAGTTAGGTCTGATGCATTATCCATTAAGGTATTCTTCAAAAATTGTGGAATAACTGAAAACTGTAAAATTACAGATAGATCTAAAGATCTATCATCAGAGTTAACAAAAAAGATTTTGACACAAGCAGCTATTTACGAAAAACAGAATAAGGGTAAAAATAAGAAACCTTATGTAAGAAGTGATATAAACAAGTAAATACAATTATTTAATTTGAACAAGTGTCTAGATACAATTTTAAACTAACTGAAGAAAAATGGCAAAATTTTTGGGAAAAAAATAATTTTTTTAAATGCAAAACTGATAAAAACAAAAAGAAATACTATTGTTTAGAAATGTTCCCATATCCTTCTGGAAAGATACATATGGGACATGTAAGAAATTACACGATTGGTGATGTTTTATCTCGTTATAAAATATTAAAAGGTTTTAATGTTTTGCATCCAATGGGTTGGGATGCGTTTGGAATGCCTGCAGAAAATGCTGCAAGGGATAATAAATTAGATCCAAAAGATTGGACAAATTCCAATATTGATACAATGAAAAAACAATTGAAGAGACTTGGTCTTTCAATAGATTGGGATAGAGAAATTTCTACATGTTCAGAAAAATATTATAAACATCAGCAAACTTTCTTTTTGGAATTGTTAGAGAAAAAATTAGTTTATAGAAAAGAAAATTATGTCAATTGGGATCCAGTAGACGAAACAGTTTTAGCCAATGAGCAAGTTATAGATGGAAAAGGATGGAGGTCAGGGGCTACAGTTGAAAGAAAGAAGCTGAGCCAATGGTTTTTTAATATTTCTAAATTTTCTCAAGATCTTTTAGATGGATTAGATGAACTGGATACTTGGCCAAACAAGGTAAAAACAATGCAAAAAAATTGGATCGGAAAGTCATTTGGTTGCGAAATTGAATTTGAAATTGAAGGTGATATTAATATTAACAAAGTAAAATGTTTTACTACAAGGCCAGATACGTTATTCGGGTTTTCATTTTTAGCACTATCGCCTGATCATGAAATTTCAAAATATTATGTTAAAGATAAAAATTTTCAAAAGTTCAAGGAAGATTGTTCGAAAACTGGTACTACCGAAGAAGCAATAGCAGTAGGAGAGAAAATTGGCTATAAAACTAACCTAAGAGCAATAAATCCTCTCAAACCTGATCAAAAAGTACCAGTTTTCTTTGCTAATTTTGTGCTTATGGATTATGGATTTGGAGCAGTTTTTGGGTGCCCTGCACATGACCAAAGAGATTTCGATTTTGCAAAAAAGTATAATTTAGAAATCAAAACAGTAGTTAGTCCTTTAGAAAGTGGAAAAGAATTTAAGGTTAAAAAAGAGGCTTATCCGGGGCCAGGAATATTAATAAATTCTGATTTTCTAAATGGTCTAAAGGCTCCAGATAATTCAGTTATCGAGACTATTAAAATTCTTGAGAAAAAAAATCTCGGAAGAAAACAAATTAATTACAGACTCAAAGATTGGGGTGTATCACGTCAAAGATATTGGGGATGCCCAATACCAATTATGTATGATGATAAAGGTAAAGCACATCCTATACCAACAGAAATGTTGCCGGTAAAGTTACCTGAAAATATAAATCTAAATGTTAAAGGCAATCCTTTAGATGGTCTAAAAGAGTGGAAAGAAATAAAAATTGACGGTAAAAAATATACAAGAGAAACAGACACGTTAGATACTTTTGTTTGCTCTTCTTGGTATTATTTAAGATTTTGTTCACCTAATGAAGAAAAATATGGATTTAACGAGAATGATATAGATTATTGGATGCCTGTTGATCAATATATTGGAGGTGTAGAACACGCAATTTTACATTTACTTTATTCAAGATTTTTCATGAGAGCTATCAATTATAAAAACAAAAGTTTTAAAATTAAAGAACCTTTTCAAAGTTTATTCACTCAAGGAATGGTATGTCATGAGACATATAAAGATGAAAATAATAATTGGTTAAGCCCCAATGAAGTTGAAAGAAATGGAGATAAATATTTTATTAAAAACTCAAGAAATAAAGTAGTTAAAGTTGGAGCATCAGAATCAATGTCAAAATCAAAGAAAAATGTTATTGATCCTGAATTTATTATAGAAAATTATGGAGCAGATTCAGTTAGATTATTTATTTTATCAGATAGTCCGCCAGAAAAAGATGTTCAGTGGTCAGAACAAGGAATGGTATCTTCTTACAAATTTATACAAAAACTTTGGTCTCTTCATACTGACATAAAGTACAAAGTTAATAAAGAAAAGAAAGATTATAACGATAAAGAACTCGATGTATTCACAAATCAAATTATAGCAAAAATTACTAATAATTTAGAAAAATTTAATTACAACGTAATTATTGCAAATATGTATGAAACATATAATTTTTTAATAGACTATGTAAAAAACAATAAGAATATTAACAATCTTTATGAAAATTATAAAAAAATTCTGATTTGTTTTTCTCCAATCATTCCTCACTTTTCTAGTGAATGCTTAAGTAGTTTGGGTGAAGAGAATATAGTACAATGGCCTGATTATGATGAAAATCTTTTAGATAAAAAAATGATTGATATTGTGGTTCAGATAAATGGAAAAAAGAGAGCACTCATAAATGCTAATAAGGATATTAAACGAAACGACCTATTGTCCTTGATATCTAAAGATAAAATAGGCGAAAAATTTTTACTTAATAAGGAGATTAAAAAAGTTATATTTGTAGAAAATAGACTTATTAATATTTTGATAAATGAGTAGAGCATTATTGATTTTTATATTAACAATTTTCATAAACGGATGTGCCTATACTCCAATGCTTATTAAAAACTATGATTTCCAATTTACGAATATTTCATCAAACGGCGAGAGGTATATTAACGAAATTATAACTAATATTCTAAATGAGAAAGGCAAGGGTTCTAAAAAAATTGATATTATTTTTAACACTAGACAAGAGAGATCAGTGATTTCCTCTAATGACAAAGGAGATGCAAAAATTTACAGATTAAGTGTTCATGTGGATTACCAAGTTTTTCAAGAAAATAAGAAAATTCTAGAAAAAAAGTTTGTTAAATACCTAAACTACAACAATATTAATGATAAATTCGAGCTATCCAAGTATGAAGAAAATATTGTAGAAAATTTGTCTGAAACTATTTCCTCAGAAATACTAATGTCAATTATCTCTGTGCTTTAATGATAATCAAACAACACGAGCTTCGAAAACTAAATACTGATAAATTCAATATTTATTTATTTTATGGAAAAAATGACGGATTAAAAAATGAAATTATAAATCAACTTTTTTTGAAAGATTTTAATGGAGATATAAAACGATATGATGAAAACTATTTCATAACTAACAGTGAAATATTAATTAGTGAAATGTTAAATAAATCTCTTTTT
>CACJQT010000024.1 GCA_902595635.1 uncultured Pelagibacteraceae bacterium
AAAATAAATAGCTGGAGAAAATACCCTGTCAAACATATTCCTCAATATGAAGATGAGAAGGAATTGGAGATGGTTTTAAATAAATTGAAAACCTTTCCTCCGTTAGTTTTTGCAGGTGAAACAAGACATTTAAAAGATCAGTTAGCAATGGTAAATGATGGAAAAGCTTTTCTATTACAAGGTGGTGATTGTGCAGAAAGTTTTGCGGAATTTCATCCTGACAATATAAGAGATACCTTTAAGGTTATTCTTCAAATGGCTTTAGTGATGACTTACTCAGCTTCTTTACCTATTGTAAAACTTGGAAGAATTGCTGGACAATTTTCAAAACCTAGAAGCGCACCAACTGAAAAACAAGGTGATAAAGAATTACCAAGTTATTTGGGAGACAATATTAATGCAATAGATTTTAATGAAAAAGCTAGAAGACCTGATCCAAAAAGAATGTTTAAGGCTTATTCTCAATCTGCATCAACTTTAAACCTTTTAAGAGCATTTTCAAAAGGTGGTTTTGCTGACTTAAATAAGGTTCACTTATGGAATTTAGATTATATTAAGAAAAGTCCCCAAGCTAAGAAATTTAAAGAATTAGAAGATAAAATAGCAGATGCATTAGCATTTATGGATGCTTGCGGAATTACATCCGATTTTAATAATAGATTATACACAGTTAACTTTTGGACTTCTCATGAAGCTTTACACTTACCTTTTGAAGAAAGCATGACAAGAGTAGACTCAACTACTGGTGAATATCATGATACTTCAGCTCACTTTGTTTGGATAGGCGATAGAACAAGACAATTAGATGGAGGACATGTAGAGTTTTGTAAAGGAATAGAAAATCCAATTGGTATCAAATGTGGTCCAACTTCTAAACCTGATGAGATTGCAAAAATATGTGAGGTTATAAATCCTAAAAACGAAAAAGGAAAAATAACTCTAATTTCAAGATTTGGTCATCACAACGTTGAAAAATTCTTACCAAAATTAATTAGAGGAATTAAAAAGGAAGGTTTAAATGTTGTTTGGTCATGTGATCCAATGCATGGCAATACAATTAAATCAACTACTGGTTTTAAAACAAGACCGTTTAATGATGTTGTCAGTGAAGTTAAAAATGTATTTGCAGTTCATCAAGCAGAAGGTTCTTATGCAGGAGGTCTTCATGTTGAAATGACAGGACAAGATGTGACAGAGTGTACAGGTGGAGCAAAAAAAATATCAGATGCAGATTTATCAAGCAGATATCATACACACTGTGATCCAAGATTGAACTCTGACCAAGCTATAGAATTAGCATTTTTAATTTCAGATGAGATAAAAAAGAATAGTTTGTATTCTAAATCTGCAATTAAAGCGGCATCTTAACAGTTTAAAAATAAAATTTTTTTCTTATATTTGAACTATGACACCCAAAGAAAAAGTGAAACACATTAAAAACTGGATTTCAGATTATGTGAATTCTATGCCAAAAAAAGCTCAATCTTTAGTGATTGGAATTTCTGGAGGAATAGACTCTTCTGTCTCAAGTACATTAAGTGCAATGACTGGTTTAAAAACAATTGTTTTATCAATGCCTATTAAACAAAAATCTGCACAACACGATTTAAGTTTGGCACATCAAGAATGGTTAAAGAAGAATTTTAACAATGTAGAAGGACATACATTAGAATTAGATGGTTTATTCAAAACATTTGAAGGAACACTAAACAATTTTGGTAGTGAACATGGAATGGCAAACTCTAGAGCAAGATTAAGAATGACAACGCTTTATCAAGTAGCTGCCGCAAACAATGGAATTGTTGTTGGAACAGGAAATAAAGTAGAAGACTTTGGAGTTGGTTTTTATACAAAATATGGTGATGGTGGAGTAGATATTTCTCCAATAGCAGATTGTAATAAAACTGAGGTATGGGAACTTGGTAAAGAACTTGGAATTTTAAAAGAGATTATCGATGCTCCTCCTACAGATGGTTTATGGGATGATGGTCGTACTGATGAGGGACAGCTTGGTTTGTCATATAAAGAATTAGAGGAAGCGATGGATAATGAAAATTCTGTAAATCGAGATAAATATAATTCAATTCGAAGTGCAAATTTGCATAAAATGGAACCTATTCCAGTATGCAAAATTCCAAATTAATCAAATAGATTAACAAATCTACAATTTAAGTATATTCCTAGTTGTATGGCTAAAGATATATTTTTAACTAATAGTCTTGGTGGTAAGAAAGAAAAATTTACACCCAAAAATGATAAATCCATAGGCATGTATGTTTGTGGTCCTACTGTTTATGATGATCCACATATTGGTAATGCCAGACCATTAGTTGTTTTTGATATTCTGTATAAAATTTTAAAAAATAGATATGGATCAAAATCTGTAAAATATATCAGAAATATAACAGACATAGATGACAAAATAATCAAAGCGTCTAATGATCAAAATATTTCTATAAACGATTTAACTTCAAAAGTTACTGAAAATTTTCATAAGGATTGTAATTACTTAAAATGTGAAACACCAAACAGCGAACCAAAAGCAACAGAAAATATAAAACAAATGATTGAAATGATCACAGAACTAGAGAAAAAAGGGTTTGCATATTCAAAGGATAGGCATGTTTATTTTGAAGTTAAAAAATTTAGTGATTATGGAAAACTATCTAATAAAAAGTTAGATGAATTAATAGCTGGTTCACGAGTAAAGGTTTCAGAAATAAAAAAAAACCCTGAAGATTTTGTATTATGGAAACCGTCAACAGATAAAGAGCCTTCATGGGATTCTCCTTGGGGCAAAGGTAGACCAGGTTGGCACTTAGAATGTTCGGTCATGTCAAAAAGATATTTAGGGGAAGAATTTGATATTCATGGTGGTGGTAGAGACTTGATTTTTCCTCATCATGAAAATGAGATTGCTCAATCAAGATGTGCAAATGAAACAAATTCGTTTGCAAAATATTGGGTTCATAACGGATTTATAACTCTTTCAAACGAAAAAATGGCAAAATCTCAAGGAAATATTTTAAAAATAAAAGATTTTAAAAATAAATATAATGGCCAAGTTTTAAGATTAGCATTAATTAGTGCTCACTATAGACAAGGATTAGATTGGAATGAAAAACTAATTTCAGAATGTGAAAAAACTTTAAGTAAATGGTATTCAGCCTATTCTGATGTTTATAAAAGTACAATATTACCAGATGAATTATTAGATCCTTTATATGACGATTTAAACACTCCTGGCTATATTGCTAATTTACATTATTTATATAGTAAAGCCTCCACTGGAGCGAAGGAGGATAAAGCAACTTTTGTAAAAGCTTGCAATTTTATAGGTCTATTAACTGATACTTCAGAAGAGTGGCTACAAACAAAAAAAAATACAATTTCTCTTTCAGGGGATGAAATTAATTCAAAAATTGCTGAGAGAAATAAAGCAAGAGATGAAAAAAATTATCAATTAGCTGATAAAATTAGGAAAGATCTTTTAGATAAGGGTATTTTAATTGAAGATAAAGATGGTACAACCTCTTGGAAATTAAAATGAGTAAAGAAAAAATCTATATATTTGATACAACACTTAGAGATGGGGCGCAAACACAAGGTGTTGATTTTTCATTAAATGAAAAAGAAAAAATCGCAAAATCTTTGGATAACTTAGGAGTTGATTATATCGAAGGGGGATGGCCAGGAGCAAATCCAACAGATACCGAATTTTTTAATAAAGATCAGAACTTTAAAAATGCAAATCTTACAGCTTTTGGTATGACTAAAAAATCAGAGCATAGTGCAAAAAATGACCCAATGTTGTCATCTCTGATTAATTCAAAGAGTTCATCAGTTTGTTTATTCGGTAAAAGTTGGGATTTTCATGTGGATGTGGCCTTAGGTATTTCAAACGATCAAAATTTAGAAAATATAAGCGAGAGTGCAAAGCATATAGTTAATTCAGGTAAAGAATTTATGTTTGATGCTGAACATTTTTTTGATGGTTATAAATCAAATCCTGAATATGCAATATCATGTTTAAAAGCTGCATATGATAATGGCGCAAGATGGATTGTTTTATGTGATACTAATGGAGGGACATTACCTCACGAAATTTCTAAAATCGTTGAAGAGGTATCAAAATATATACCTGGTAAAAATCTTGGAATTCATGCTCACAACGATACCGAAAATGCAGTTGCTAATAGTTTAGTAGCTGTGCAGGCAGGAGTTAGACAGGTTCAAGGTACAATAAATGGACTAGGAGAAAGATGTGGTAATGCAAATTTGATGTCTTTGATCCCAACTTTTTTTTTAAAAAAAGATTTTTCAGACAAATATGAAATTAATATTAAACCTGAAAACATTAAAAATTTAACTCAATGTTCAAGATTATTAGATGAAATATTGAATAGAAAACCTAACAAACATTTACCTTATGTGGGCGCTTCTGCATTTTCACACAAAGGTGGAATGCATGTATCAGCTGTACAAAAAGATCCAAAAACTTATGAACATATTAATCCTGATGAAGTAGGCAATGCTAGGAATATTGTTGTTTCTGATCAATCAGGTCAATCTAATATAATGTCTAGATTAAATGCAATTGGCATTAATATTAAAAAAGACGATCCAAAAATTAAAAAACTTCTTCACGAAGTAAAAGATAGAGAGTTCATAGGATATAGTTACGATGGTGCTGATGCATCTTTTGAGCTTTTAGCTAGAAGATTGATGGGTGAAATACCAAGATATATTTCAATTAATGAATATGATGTTTCTGTTAAGAAAGATTCTACTGGACAAGTAATATCATTTGCAAAAGCAAAACTTGAGGTGGATGGTCATGAAATATTATGTGAAGGAGAAGGCAACGGACCTGTTAATGCTTTAGATAATGCAATTAGAAAAAATGTAAATAAACTTGAAAAGTACTCAGAATACTTAAAAGATCTAAAATTAGTTGATTATAAAGTTAGAATTTTAAATACAGGAACTGGAGCTGTTACTAGAGTTTCAATAGAAAGTGCAGACTCTAAACATGGTAATTGGTTTACTATAGGAGTT
>CACJQT010000025.1 GCA_902595635.1 uncultured Pelagibacteraceae bacterium
TATTTAAAATTAATATCTGATGAAAAAATATATTTTTATATCATTTTTTAATTCTTATCCAATTACAAGTGGGGCGTCAGCTGTAACAACAAGTTTATTTGAAAATTTTCCAGCAAAAAATAAATATTTGATACAAATGTCACACGAAAAATTTGTAAAGAAAAAAAATATTTTTAATATTAAAATTAATAATAATTTTAAAATTTTGAAAGTTATAAAAATACTAAATATATTATTTATTTTAAAAAGAATTGTTAGAGCTAGTGATAAGAAAATTTTTATTTTTGAAGGAGCAAGTTGGGTAGGCTACTCACTTTTAACTTTTACATTATTTAAAATATTTTATAAAAAAGCAACTTTTGTATATCACTCTCACAATGTCGATCTTGAATTTAATAGAGGTTATTTATTTCGTAAAATAAATTTCTTAATAGAAAAAATAATATTTAATAAATTTGATATTACAACCACAGTTAGTGAAAAAGATAAAAAAATTATTAAAAAGGAATACAATGTATATTCTGTTATAATTGAAAACTCCCTGGAATTTAATAAGAAATTTATTAAGAAATTTAAATATGAAAATTTTATTTTTTTTTCTGGTTCAATAGAATTTTTAGAAAATAAAATTTCTTTTGAAAAATTATTATATGATTTGCTACCTAAAGTGCAAAATATTCAAAAAAATTTAAAAATAATTCTCACTGGATCAAATTTATTTAAAAATAAAGAAAATAAAAATATTAAGAATCTTGGTAGAATATCTTATGAAAAATATCTAATAAATCTGAAGAAATCTTTTTTAGCTATATATTGGATGAGAAAAGGACCAGGTACTAAAATAAAAATTATTGAGAGTTTGGGATATAATAAAATAGTATTTGCAAATAAATTTGCGATAAGTGGTTTAAAATTGAAACACAAAAAATTAATTCTTTTTTCAACTACCAAAGAATTAATTTCTAAAATTAAAAAAGTAATAAAAAATTATAATGTATACCAAAATAAATTTGATAAAATTGGCTTATACGTCAGAAATAATTATGATGCTAAAAAAATCTCTTTAAAATTTTTTAATTTAATTGAAAAAAAATTAAATTAATTTATTTAATTTTTCTCTCTTAAATAAATAAAGGTAAATAAAGCTTAGCAATGTATAAAATAATCTTTTGAATCTTCGAAAAAAATCTGACGAAAATAATCGCCATATTGATTCTAAACCTAAGTTATAAAAAATTTTAGGAGTTCTTTTTATATGTCCACTAGCAATATCAAGACCTCCACCGATACATATAATTTTATAATTTTTATTTTTTTTTATGAGATATTTGCTAATCAATTCTTGTTTGGGTGTTGGTAAAGTAATTAAATATAAGTAACTTTTATTTATCTTAGGAAGTTTTTTTTTTATTTTTTCAATTCGATCAAAAGGTAATTTAATATTAATAATTTTTCTTCCATATTTGTCTTTTAAAAATTTTTTGCTTTTGTTTGGAAGATTTCCAAGTACCACAATCTTTCTTATTGATTGAGGGATTATTAACTGTGATATCAACTTAGACCCTGGAATTTTTTTGTTAGATTTATAATATTTTGACATTATTCCATCTGGCCAGAGTATAGAGTCTTTATTTAATAAATTATATTTGTAATGATAGGTAATGAATGAAAGATTTAGCGCAATTAAAATAAAATTTTTGTTAAATTTCAACTCATTTGTTTTTTTTAAAATTTTCATTAAAAATAATTTTAATAAGTTATATACTACATTAATACAATTTTTATGGCTCAACTAAAAAAAATAAAATTAAGTTATTTATTAACTTTTTCTATATTTATATCGCTAAATGTAAATCCCAACTTTTTAATGGGTGATTATAATTTAATTTATGCAATCTCTTTTATTAGATTTTTTTTACCTATTGCAATAGTAATAATTGTAGTGTCAATTTCGTTCAATGAAATCATAAATAAAAACTTTTTAAAAATTAAGAATTTAGAAATTAACGTATTATTTTTAATTTTATTTTTAATTCTAATATGCTCTATATTTAATCAAGCATTTGATTTAGATAATTTATATTTTTTAAATTACTTTGTGATATTTATTTTATATTTAAATTTAAATACTAGAAATAATGAAAAAGAAATCTTAGCAAATATTACATTATTTTTATTATGTAATTTCATAACTTACTCACTTTTAATAATCTATCAATTATATTTAGAACCTTTAAGTATTTTAGAGCTATACAAAAGCTATGTATTTCAATTTGACACGAGATTTCTTGGACAATCTATGCCTAGATCCACAGGTGCAGCAAGAGTATTTTTTTTATTTTTTTTGTTTGTAATATTGCTGTTGAACTTTAACAAAAGATATAAATATTCATTAATGTTCATTTTATCGTTTTTTATATTTGCTCTTTTTTCAAGAACTACAATTATCTTTTTTGTAGTAAGTTTAATTATTATGCATATCTTTATTAAAATTTATAAAGAAAAAATATTTGTAAACTTATTATCGTTTTTATTTGTTCCATTTATCTTTGTTTATTTTCTTAGTTTTATTGCAATTAGCAATGTTAAAAAGGAAGATGTATTAATTAAAGATGATGTATTAATTAAAGAAGAAATTGAAAAAGATAAAAACATGCTTTCTAATTATTTAATCATAAAATCTGAAAATAACGATCTCTCAGATATTGAAAATATATCTACTGGACGAATAACACTTTGGAAAAAAGTTATTAAAGATTTAAGGTTTAATTTATTTGGTGAAGGTATTTTAAGTGATAAAAAAATATATAATCAGTCTGTTTCAAATGGGTATATTTATTCATATATATCTGGAGGAATAATAACTTTCATTTTGTTTATATTTTTTAATCTTAAGGTTATTTTTAAAATATTCAAATTATATGCTAATAATAAAAATAATTTAATTTTTTGGCTGGGCGCTACATACATTTCTTATTTTATGTTTAGAATTTTTTTCGAAAATGGCTTTATTTTATATATTTTTGATTTATATTTTATAATTTTAACGTTATTGTTAATTAATTCGAAATTTATTATAAAAAATATTAGCCAAAAGTAGAATAAATTTGAAAAAAAAATTTACAATAATAACTGTAGTAAAAAATAATATAGACCACATAGAAGAAACAATCAAATCTGTGCTGAATCAAAGTATATTTGAAAAAAAACATGAGGAATTAGAATATTTTATACACGATGGAGCCTCTACCGATGGTACTAAAGAATTGATTAAAAAATATGCTGATTTATATCCACAAATAATTTTTTCATCTTATAAAGATAATGGGATGTATGAGGCATTATCCTCGAATATTAAAAATTCAAAAGGTCAATACATTGCTTATATAAATTCGGGTGATTTTTATTATAAAAAATCATTTGAGATCGTGAAAAATATATTTGATAGTAATTCTGAAATTAAATGGTTAACGGGAGCTAAGTTTTTTTATAACGAAAATTCTGAAATAATAGATTTTACAACACCTTTTAAATATAGAAGAAATTTAATTAGGAAAGGTGCATATGGAAAATATCTTCCATTTATTCAACAAGAGTCAACTTTTTGGAGAAACGATATTTCAAATTTGATTGACAATAAATATCTATCAAAATTAAAATTTAGTGGTGACATGTTTATTTGGAATTCTCTAGCAAAAGAGAATGAAATTTATATAGTTGATACTTATTTATCTGGATTTAAATATCATAAAAATCAATTAACCTTTTCTATGTCTGGTTCAACAAAAGAATACTTGGAAGAAACTAATAATTTTTCAAACAAATTAAATATTTTAGATTTCTTTCAAATTATTTTAGACTCAATTCCATGGTTCTTATTAAGAAGTTTAAAATATAAAGTATCTAAACTAAATAAAAATTATGTAGCTTTTGATAAATATAATTTAGAATGGGAAAGTTTTAAAAAAAGAGATTTAAAATACTACTGCTGGTATTCAGAATTAAATGACAACCAGGGTGAAGGTATTCTGGGAAAAGACTATATAAAATCCTTAGTTAAATATTTGCCAGATGTTAATATGGTTTCTTATAAAACAAAATTTTCAACAAAATCTGATTTTTTCAAATCAAAATTTATAGATAAAAATTTAAATAAATCTTTTTTTTTAAAATATTTAGTGCCAATTATTGGAATTTTTTATGGATGGATCTACTATATTCAAAATAAAAAATTTATTTATTTAAATTACTTACCATTATGGAACTTTTTATTATTCGTATTGATGCCACCAAAAACTTTATTTGGTCCAATTACTGGTGGAATTTATAAAGGAAGTGCAAATAATATTGAAAATTTTTTACGTAAATTTGCTGTTCCTATTTGTTATAAAATAAGTTTATTTTTTCAACAGAAAATTTAACTGAAGTTTTGAATGAAAATATAAAAAAAAAATCTAAGTTAAATTTTTTTATTAATAAATTGAATATTAATAGAGAGGAAAAAATTAAAGACATTGATATACTTGTTTATTACCGAAAGTATGAAAGTAAAAAATTTTTGATAGTTGAAAAATTTATAAAAAATTTGTCAGGTAAGCTTAATATTCACATTGTTGGAGATAATATGAAAAATGATGAAATTGTTAACCACGGTCTGATAAATAAAGATAAAGTATTAGAAATTCTGAAGAAAACAAAATTTGCTATTTTATCAGCAGAAAATATTAGCTCGCTATTTGCTAGAGATTGTATTGAAATGAATGTTAACTTTTTTTATGATAATCAAATTAAAATTCCTGATGCATTTAGACCAAATGAGAATAAAAATAAAATGATACCTATATCTTTTGATGATATTCCTAAAAGTTCTGAAAAAATTTTAAAAACACTTGAAGAACAAAATTATTCTAAAGATAACTTTAAAGTTAATGATATAAAATTTGATGATGAAATTAAAGATAATTTAAAAAAATTAAAAT
>CACJQT010000026.1 GCA_902595635.1 uncultured Pelagibacteraceae bacterium
GGCGGCGGCAAATTTATTGTGAGAATTTAAAATTGCTGAAAAAAAAGAAGCTATACTTATAAAAAATAAAAATGGAAAAGTAACTCTTGTTAAATCAACTGCTAATTTGAACTTTTCGTCTATACCTGAGAACCCAGGAGCGATCAATTTTATAAAGCTTGGCATAAAAATCTCAACTAATATTGTTAGAATTAAAAGGGTTAAGACCAATAAATTAAATACAGAGTTTGCAAATTTTTGAGCTTTTTTTTTATTAGACAAAAGTTCTGATGTATAAGAAGGGACAAATGCTGCATTAAAAGTACCTTCAGCAAATAACCTTCTAAAGGTATTTGGTATTCTAAATGCTACGAAGAATGCATCGGCAATTGGTCCCGAACCAAGATAAATAGCTATGAAAAGGTCTCTAATGTATCCTAAAATTCTGCTTAGTATAACAAACAGACTAAATGTGCCTGTTGACTTAATTAAATTCATAAATCATATTACTAAATTATTCCTTTTGTATATCTAAACAAATTATGAAAAAAAACAAAATTGAACATTATTCTGATAAGGAAGCTTTAGATTTTCATACAAATGACAAATCTGGCAAAATAGAGATCATTTCATCTAAGCCTGTAACAACAAAAAGAGATCTAGCTTTAGCTTATTCTCCCGGTGTTGCAGCTCCTGTAAAAGCAATAGCTGATAATCCTGAGTTAGCATATGAATATACAACTAAAGGAAACTTAGTTGCTGTTATTAGTAATGGATCAGCAATATTAGGACTGGGAAACTTAGGCGCTATGGCATCAAAACCAGTAATGGAAGGAAAAGCTGTTTTATTTAAAAGATTTGCGGATATTGATTCGATAGATTTAGAAATAGATACAGAAGATACAAAAGAAATAATAAATTCTATAAAACATATAGCAAAAAGTTTTGGCGGTATAAATCTTGAAGATATTGCAGCTCCAAACTGTTTTATAATTGAAGAAGAATTAAAAAAAATTTTAGATATTCCTGTATTTCATGACGATCAACACGGGACAGCAATTATAACAACTGCTGCATTAATTAACGCTGTGGATATTGCAAAAAAAAACCTAAAAAAAATTAAAATAGTAATAAATGGTGCAGGTGCTGCAGCAATGGCATGTGCAAAATTATTTAGAAGCAAAGGTATTCCAAGAAATAATATTAAGATGTTGGATACAAAAGGTGTCATAAATAATAAAAGAAAAGATATAAACTCTTGGAAAAAAGAATTCGCTATTGAAACAAAAGACAAGAGCTTAGAAGATGCAATGAAAGATGCAGACGTATTTTTAGGCTTATCTGCTGCTGGTGTTGTAAAAAAAAGTATGGTTAAAAAAATGGCGAAAAATCCAATTATATTTGCCTGCGCAAATCCAGATCCCGAAATAAAACCAGAAGATATAGAAGAAGTGAGAAATGATGCGATTATTGCTACAGGTAGATCTGATTATCCAAACCAGGTAAATAATTTAATTGGATTTCCATATATATTCAGAGGAGCATTGGATGTAAGAGCAAAAACTATTAATGAAGAAATGAAAGTTGCAGCAGCTAATGCTATTGCTTCGCTAGCTAGAGAATTTGTACCAGATGAAGTTGCGGCTGCAATGGGCGGTGAAAGACCAAATTATGGAAAAAAATATATTATACCATCAACTTTTGATCCAAGATTAATAAGTGTAATTCCTTTGGCAGTAGCAAAAGCTGCTATAAGATCTGGAGTTGCTAGAAAAAAAATTGAAAATTTCGATCAATATTCTGAACAATTAAAACAAAGACTTGATCCATCAGTAACAATTATGCAAGGAATAAATAATCAAATTAAAAAAACAAATAAGAAAGTTGTCTTTGCGGATGGTGAAGATGAAAATACATTAAAAGCTGCAATAGCTTTCAAAAATAGTGGACTGGGTACACCAATATTGGTTGCAAAAGAAAAGGTAGTTAAAGAAAAACTTAATGAGATAGGTTATGGAGAAAACTTTGATATTGAAATAGTAAATTCTACTTTCATAGAGAAAAGAAAAAAATATGTAAATTATCTTTTTAAAAAGCTTCAGAGAAAAGAAGGACTTCTAGAAAGAGATTGTGATAAAATGGTTAGAAATGACAGGGTTATTTGGGGATCATGTATGATTGCTTGTGGAGATGCTGATGCAATGGTTACTGGTAACTCAAGGAGGTATGGACAATCATTAGATAAAGTAAAAAAGGTTATAGATGCGAGACCGGGAGAAATTATGTTTGGATTAAACATGATTGTAAATAAGGGAAAAACAGTTTTTATTGCAGATACAAGTGTTCACGAATATCCAACATCTGAACAGCTTTCCGATATAGCTATTTCCGCATCTAGAGTAGCAAAATTATTTGGTTTTGAACCAAGAGTAGCTTTTCTTTCACACTCAACATTTGGCCAACCAATTACAGCTAGAACCAAACATATTAGAGATGCAGTAGAAATTTTAAAAAAAAAAAAGGTTGATTTTAAGTTTGATGGAGATATGCAGCCCGATGTAGCCTTAAGTGATGAATATAAAGACCTTTATCCATTCTCTGAGATTGTTGGTAATGCAAATATATTGATTATGCCTGGTCAACATAGTGCCGCTATAACTTATAAAACAATGAAAACATTAGGCGGTGCTAAAGTTATTGGGCCACTATTGATAGGTTTGGGTCAAGCAATCGAAATTGCTCCATTAAGATCGTCGACATCTGACATATTAAATTTGGCATCTGTTGCAGCATATTCAGCAGGAGTGATTAATTACAAAAAACCAAATTAGTTTTTTACAACTCTTAAGTCCTCAAGTAAAAAAATGCTTGTGACTACATCTTCTACGTCAAGAACTTTCTTGGCCTCATTAATAACTTCATCTCTTTCTTCTTCATTTAGTGAAATTCCATAAACATAAATTATTTTCTTATATGTATCTATATCATAGTTTGCAGACTTAATTTTTTTATTTGTTATAAGAGCAGTTCTTAACTGTGAAGTTATCAATACATCTTTTGCAGTTTGTTTAAAGTTAAACTCTTCCTTAATTTTCAAATCGTTTTTAACTGATCTGGCGCCTTTTATTTCCCAACCTAGTTTTGTAATTTTTAATTTTTCCTCTACCGTATCGACTTTACCAGTTATAAAAATTCTTCCATCTAAAACTTTCGTTTTAACATTAAGCAAATATCCTTTATCCATCAGTATTAGTTTGGCTCTAAGATTTTTTTGCATCAATGAATCATCTATTTGTGTTCCTATAGTTCTTGGGTCCATTGCTATAGAAACACCAGTACCTAAAACTCCGGTAGATGAATAACCAACACATCCTGAAATTATTATAAATACTAAAATTAATTTTATGTTTCTAAATTTCATTTTTTTTCTTTAAACAAAAATCATAAACAATTTTTTTTGATATATTGTTTTCTTCACTAATTTTTGAAGTGATATCCTTAATTGACATTTTTTTTAAAAGTTTGATGATTTTTTTTTTAACAGATTCTTCAATTACTTGTAACCTGTTTTGTAAATTTAAATTTTCTGATATTACTACAGTCATCTCACCTTTTTCAGATATGTTAATATTATTGAGGTTTTTAACCTTGTCTCTAATATATTCTTCATGCAATTTAGTCATTTCTCTAGTAATTAAAATATCTCTATCATTAAAATATTTTTGGATTTGAGTTC
Organism: uncultured Pelagibacteraceae bacterium; assembly: GCA_902595635.1. Taxonomy (GTDB): domain Bacteria; phylum Pseudomonadota; class Alphaproteobacteria; order Pelagibacterales; family Pelagibacteraceae; genus Pelagibacter. Next base: position 3,716 of record CACJQT010000026.1, read on the forward strand.
TTATTTTTTTTATTTTTTTAGGTGAAATAAAAAAAACAATTGAATAATTTAAATTAGAAATTTTTTTAAAAAGTTGATCAATTTGCAACTTTTTATCAGGCAAAAAACCACAAAAAAAGAAATTGTTTGAAAAGCCACTTACAGAAACAGCTGCTGTAGCAGCAGAGGATCCTGGAACTGGAAATATATTAATTTTATTCTTGATGCATTCATTTATCAAAATTCCTCCTGGATCTGAAATTGTTGGAGTACCTGCATCTGAGATTATAGAGATTATTTTGTTTTCTTTTAATAAATTTAAAACATTTTTAATGTTTTTTTTTTCATTAAATTTGTGATTAGACAATAATTTTGTACTTATATTGAACCTAGATAATAGTTTACTTGAAACTCTTGTGTCTTCTGACAAAATCACATCTGATTTATTAAGTATGTATATAGCTCTTAAAGTAATATCCCCCAGGTTTCCTATTGGTGTTGAAACACAATATAGCCCAGGTTTTAAATTATCATTTAATTCAAAATTATACATTTAATGATGATGAGAAGATTATATATCATAATTTTAAAAGTTTTTCTCATAATCGTTTTATCTCAACTTAAAGCGGTATCGAAAGAGAAAATTAAGATAGGTTTAATAATACCTCTATCAGGTGAATATTCATATATTGGTAAATCAATTCTTAAATCTACAAGAATGGCGTTAAATAAAATTAATGATGACAGAATAACAGTAATACCTAAAGATACCAAAGCAAACCCGAT
>CACJQT010000027.1 GCA_902595635.1 uncultured Pelagibacteraceae bacterium
TATTTAATATAACTCTCATACCGATTTTATTTGTAAGTTCATTTTCGGTTGCAATTATGTTTGAATCTTTTGCTTTATAGATTTTTTTAGAACCATTTTTTATGAGTCTAACAAGGTTTTCGGTTTGTCTAACTGACAATTTCCTTTTGATAATTTTTTCAGCAAACAATAAAGCATTTTCAAGACCTACTAATACTTTTGCATGCCCATGGGAAATTTTGTTACATCTTATCATATCAATTAATTTTTCAGGTAAAGATAGCAAACGTAGATAATTTGAAATATGCGATCTACTTTTTCCTATAAATTTAGAGACTTTTTCTTGATCATAACCAAAATTATCAATTAATCTTTTGTAACTTTCTGCCTCCTCAACTGGATTTAAATCTTTTCTTTGTACGTTTTCAATAATTGCTAATTCTAATGATTTCAAATTATCAGCTTCGATAATAACTGCTGGTACTTCATGAAGACCTGCTGCTTGAGCAGCTTGCCACCTTCTTTCACCCGCAATTAATTCAAATTTATCATCTTGAAGATCTGATTTTCTAACTATTAATGGTTGGATTATACCTCTCTCTTTTATTGAGTTTTTTAATTCCTCTAAAGCACCTTCCTCAAATAACTTTCTGGGTTGATTCTTATTAGGAACTATTGAGCTTATTGATACTGTTACGTTTGATGTTTTAATATTACTATCGCCTATTAAAGATGACAGACCTCTCCCAAGACCCTTCTTACTTTTGAAAGGATTTATCATGCTGCACTCTCAACCTGTTTATCTTGTTCTAAAAATTCATCTGTAAATTTAAAATAAGCTATACTACCTGGACAAATTTTATCATATATAAGGACTGGAATGCCGTGTGAAGGTGCTTCGGATAATCTTACGTTTCTCGGAACGACAGTTGAATAAACTTTTTCCTTGAAATAATTTCTTGCCTCACTTTCGACTTGTCCTGAAAGTTTATTTCTCTTATCGAACATGGTAAGAAGTATCCCTCGTATTTCCAAGGAAGGATTTAAATTTGATTTAATTCTTTCAATGGTTTTTAATAATTGAGTAAGCCCTTCTAGAGCAAAGAACTCTGTTTGAAGAGGTACTACCAAAGCGTCAGAGGCAACTAATGCCATAATTGTAAGAAGACTCAATGATGGTGGACAGTCTATAAGTACATAATCATATGACAGTCCAGAATTGTTTAAAATAGCCATTAATTCGTCCTTTAATTTAAATGCTCTTCGACTGTCCCCGGCAGTTTCTACTTCTAGACCGGATAAATCTACATTTGAAGTTATCAAATCAAGATTTTTAAAGCTTGTTGCTTGTATAACCTCTGAAATTTTTTTATTTCCATTTAGCACATTATAAATTGTTGTTTCTGATTTTATTGTGTTTGACAATCCAAGACCTGTAGTAGCATTACCTTGAGGATCAAGGTCTATGACAAGAATTTTTTTTCCTTTCATTGATAAACCAGCTGCTAAATTGATAACTGTAGTTGTCTTACCAACACCTCCCTTTTGGTTAATAACTGAAATAATTTTCTTAAACATTTTTTTTTTTTAAATTAGAAATTTTTACTATTAGAGAATCATCATTTGTTAAACTTTTTTTTTGTTCGTAGTCGAATTTCCAAAATCTTAAAGAGTCTTCTAAAATTTTTTGTCCACTTTTTCCTAAAAATAAAATTATGTATTTAAAATTTTTAAAGTTTGTTTTTGCTATTTGGAAAATAATTGGCAGAGGTTTAAATGCTCTCGAAATAATTACATCTGTTGTTAGATTTTTTTCATTAAAAATATTTTTTCTATGAATTTCTGAATTCAAATTAAATTTTTCTGCCATTTCTTTTAAAAAAATACTTTTATGATAGCTTTTCTCGTAAAAAATTAGCTTAAATAGTGGTTTTTTAGGTTTCATTAAAATTCCCAAAACTATACCAGGCAGTCCAGCACCAGAACCTAAGTCAGTACATATTTTAATATCTTTTTTATCAATAAAATCAATAGTTTGTGCACTATCCTCTATATGCCTTAATTTTATAGTTTTTTCTGTACTTTTACTTATTAAATTAATTGTCTTATTTTTTTTAATTATAGCTTTTGAATAATATTCAAGCTCTCGCAATGTTTCACGTGAAACTTTTGAAGATGTAATTTTATCTATTTTTAAAATATTCGAATCAATCAAGCTATATGCTTAATAGACTTTCTTTTGATGTGAGACAACAAAATATATACGGCAGCTGGTGTTATGCCATCAATTCTCAGTGCTTGACCCATTGTTTTTGGCTTAATTCTCTTAAATTTTGATTTGACCTCATTAGATAACCCAGCAAAACTATCATAATTTATGTTTTCTGGAATCAGAAGATTTTCATCTCTTTTAAATGCTAAAATATCTGCGTTTTGTTTCTTTAAATAACCTTTATAATGTGAATTTATCTCTAGTTGCTCGTCTATTTCACGTGAAAAATATTTAAGTTCTGGCCATATTTCCCTAATTTTACTCATATTTACTGATTTTTGGCCTAGAATTTGATTAGCTGATCTGCTCACTCCATCTTTAGCAATATTAACCCCAAATTTGGCAGCTTTTGATGGCGTAATCATTAATTTATCCATTTTAGACTGAATTTTTGATAAATTACTATATTTTTCATTATAAATTTTCTTTCTTTCATTTAAAACTAATCCAATATCTATTCCTCTATTAGTTAGTCTCATATCAGCATTATCTGATCTGAGAGAAAGTCTATATTCAGCTCTTGAAGTAAACATTCTATATGGTTCCGCAACACCTTTGGTTACTAAATCATCTATCATTACTCCTATGTAAGCTTCAGATCTATCTAAAATAAACGGTTCACTTCCTTTGAAAGCTAGCGCCGCATTTATTCCTGCAATCAATCCTTGTGAAGCTGCTTCTTCATATCCCGTAGTACCATTTATCTGACCAGCAAGATAAAGATTTTTTATTTTTTTAGTCTCTAAAGTTAAAAAAAGCTCTCTTGGATCCACATAGTCATATTCTATTGCATAACCCGGCCTTAAAATTTTAACGCTCTCTAAACCATTGATTTTACTACATATTTCATATTGAATGTCAGCTGGTAAAGATGTTGAAATTCCATTTGGATAAATAGTGTGATCATTTAATCCCTCTGGTTCTAAAAATATTTGATGACTCTGCTTGTCTGCAAATTTTTTGATTTTATCTTCTATAGAAGGACAATATCTTGGCCCTACTGCTTTTATATCACCAGAGTACATAGCGCTTCGTTTTATATTTTTAGAAATAATTTTATGAACAGCTTCATTTGTGTAAGTCATACGACATGAAATTTGTTTATTAAGATTTTTTTTTGTTAGAAAAGAAAAAAAATACGGATCATCATCTGCATGCTGTTCTTCTAAGTTTTCAAAATTTATCGTTCGAGCATCTAGTCTTGGGGGAGTTCCTGTTTTTAATCTTCCAATTTTAAAATTATATTTTTCTAATTGTTCACTTAAACCCGACGATGGTTTCTCATCATATCTACCGGCTGGGATTTTTTCTTCACCAATATGAATGATGCCATTTAAAAATGTGCCAGTTGTTAGAATTATTTTAGATGATTTAATTTCTTTGCCTGATTGAGTTTTAAATCCAATTATATAGTTTTTTGTAAAATTGAATTGAATTACAGGATCTGAAAATATGCTTAAATTACAATAGTTTACAAGTTTTTCTTGCATAAATTTTTTATATAATGATCTATCAGTTTGAGTTCTTGGACCTCTAACTGCAGGGCCTCTACTTCTATTCAACAATCTAAATTGAATACCAGACTTATCGGCTACATCTCCCATAATACCATCCAATGCATCAATTTCTCTTACTAAATGCCCTTTGCCTAAACCACCAATTGCAGGATTACAAGACATCTCACCAATAGTTTCAAATTTATGAGTAAATAGTGCAGTGTTAACACCCAGTCTAGCTGATGCTGCAGCTGCTTCACACCCAGCGTGACCTCCTCCAATAACTACAACATCAAATGATAATTCATTTTTCATAACTATAATTTATTAATGATCTAATAATTTACAAGAGACACTTAAATACGCTAAAAAAGCCCCATCTATCAACAATTATTTGCCTATACAAAAATCACTAAAGATTGATCCCAAAATCTCCTCAACGTCAACTTTACCCACAATTGCTCCTAAATATCTTGTTGCTAATCTTAAATCTTCAGCTGCTTTATCAAAATCGTCAAAGGATTTTTTTTTTTCAAAGTTTTTTAAACTTTCTAGACATTCTTCAAGATTGTGTCTGTGCCTTTGTCTTGTTATA
>CACJQT010000028.1 GCA_902595635.1 uncultured Pelagibacteraceae bacterium
GTCTTTTTAAATCTTTTTGTTAAAATTTTTAACAAATATCAGGATGACTTAAAAAAAGATAATTCTATTGATTTTGACGATATGATTATAGAAGGTAGAAAAAACTTAAACGAAAATAATCTTAAATATGTTATAGTTGATGAATTTCAGGACATCTCTCAGGCTAGGGCCAAATTATTAAAAAAAATTAAGGAAAATAATAATATAAAATTATTTTGCGTAGGTGACGATTGGCAAGCAATAAATAAATTTAATGGTGGCGATGTAACCTTATTTACTATGGATTTTAAGAAAATTTTTGGACATTTTGAGAGAGTAGATATTGATACAACATTTAGATATGGAAATATAATTAATGATGTTTCCTCAAAATTTATTCAAAAAAATTCGCAACAATTAACAAAAAAAGTCTCTCCAATCAAAGATATTAAGGGAAGTTCAATAAATATTTATGAAAGAAATGTTTTTTCTGAAACACTTAATGAAATCATAAAAAAACATAAAAATATTTTTATATTAGGAAGATATAATTTAGATAAGTACGACAATAAAATAAGAAAAAGATTTTATAAAAGTAATATAATCACCAAATATGAGATTTTAAAATTCACAAGAATGAAATCCTATAATATTGATTACAAGACTATACATGCATCTAAGGGTTTAGAAGCTGATGTAGTATGTGTTGTAAATATGTTTCCTGGAAAATTTGGATTTCCTAGTCAAATGGAAGATGATGAAATATTACTTTTGGTTTTACCAAATCCTGAATTATATCCAAATGCAGAAGAGAGAAGACTAATGTATGTAGCGATGACTAGGGCAAAAAAAGAGGTTCATTTATTTAGTGGCAATGGTTTCTATTCCTCCGAATTCATCAAAGAATTAAAAAATGAATTTGAAGAAATCAAGAAACAAGAAGATATTGAAGATGAAGAATTTGATGAAACTTCAAGAGTATGTCCTACACATAAAGTTAAACTTCAAAAACGTAGAGGTTATAGAGGTCCTTTTTATGGTTGTCCAAAATACTTTTCCTCAGAAAGATGTAAATACACAGAAGATGCATCTAATTAATTACTAGCCATAGCAAATAGTATTACAAGACTGACTACAGCTAAAACAAGTCCGATTGGGATTTGAGAACCTTCTCCATTTTGTTTATCTTCTGCTTTATTGTGTTTTTTTAAATTTTCAATTTCTTCTAATTCTTTATTAAAATCATCTTCAATAAATTCTGGCTGAGTAATATTATCATTAACTTTTTTTGATAAATTAATACTTTTATAGTTATTGGTTGCTTTTATTTTCTTAATCTCTTTTTTCTTCGCTTTTTTTGAACATTTGTGTGGATCATCAGTGCCAACATTAAAGGCTACCCATTGTTGGTGTGGCATTTGTCTTATACTTATTCGTTCACCACATTTATTACAGGGTCTAATAGAAGCCATGAAATATAATTTTTTTTGCCATAATTTAACTATATAATTTTTTAAATGAATTTAAAATTAAGTTCAGTTCCTTATTTTTCGACGTTTTTACATTCTTCTATAACAATCCCAAAACAATGGATAAATGATATAAAATTTGTAGAGTTCAATGAAATTCTTTCATCTTCAGTCAGTGCTTTAGCTTTACTTTTTAGATGGAATAAATTAGAAAAATCAGAATTTACTGAAATTGCTTCAGGAATGTTGTCATCAAGTTTTGTTTACGGAGATCCAATTGGTACAATTAGTTCTATAGCAGCACTTGGTTATATTTATACAAAAACTCAAAATAAAGAAAATATAAGAAAACTTAAATGGGCTTCAATAAGAGGTGCAACAGGAGTGGCAGCTTTTGCACTTTCAACAAAATTAATTCCAATTACATTTTTAAATATATTAATTGGTATTTGTGCAGCATATATTGTAAAAAAAACAGTCGGTATTTTAAGATTATGGGAATACAGATATTTATTAAGAAATATTAAAAAATATATACCTGTTTTAAAGAAGCATATGACTAGAAGAGAATTTATTTCTTTAAAAATTTTTAGTTATAAAAATATTTAATCCCTTTTTTTAATTAAATAATTTTACTTATGGTTTGCTTATAGTTTTGTAGCTTAGGCAAGCCAAGAATTGAGCGTTTTTCGTAAAAGGTAATATTTAAAAAGCAAGCAATAGTTTGATAAGTATGTGAATCGTCTTAAAGTAAGTAGGGGATCCGTAGTATTTCAAGACCGGTGCTTTCAACCGCTCAGCCATCTTTCCTAATTTGTAATAATTAAAATTCTATATTTCGTAAACAAAATAGTTTAATTGATCAATATAATGTTAAGCAAAAATCAATTTAATAAAGGTATAATTTTAACGGCATTTGGTTCTTTCTGGTGGGGTTTTATCGGAGTTATATATTTTAAATATATTGCTTTTGCTGGCCATATTGAAGTTGTCCTACATCGAAGTGCATGGACAACTGTTATGCTAATTTTAACAACAATCATTTTATCAAAGTGGAAAAAATTTAGCTTAGTTTTTAAAGATAAAAAAAAAATTATGATGCTGTTTTTATCTGGATTATTAATTTTTACGAATTGGGCTGTTTGGATTTATGCAATAGGGAATGATCAAGTTATAGATGCTAGTTTTGGATATTTTATAATGCCTATAATAAGTGTTTTTTTAGGTTATTTTTTTTTTAAAGAGGAATTAAGTTTCAAAACTAAAATTTCACTTTTAATCGTAACTATATCAATTTTGTATTTAGTAATATCTAGTTTCCAATCAATACCATGGGTTGGGCTAATTGTAGCTTTAAGTTGGAGTTTTTATAATTTAGTAAGAAAAAAAATTGATATAGACACAGATATTGGTTTATTGGTTGAAAGTTTATTTATTTTTCCAGCGGTAATATTTGCTTTTTATTTAATTGTTCAAAATGATTTAAATGATTTTGATATATCGAATGTTAAATTAATGTTAATATTCATGCTGGCAGGCCCTATGACCGTGATTCCTTTATATTTATATGTCAGAGGTGTTGAATTATGTGGTTTAGGTCCGACTGGCATGGTTTTTTATATAACTCCAACTTTGCAATTCTTGTTGGGTTATTTCTTATATAATGAGGAATTAGATATACATAAATTAATCAGCTTTATTTTGATATGGATTGCTGTATCGATATACCTAAAAGATTTGTATGAAAAAAATTAAATTATTTATCATATCAATTTTAATTATTTTAAATTCTTCAACTCTAATCGCTGATGATTTTAACAATTGGAAAATTAAATTTAAAAAAAGAGCAATTAATGAAGGTATTAGTAAATCAACAGTTAATAATTTAATAGATAAAACAAAGTTTTTACCTGATGTAATAAAGTATGACAGATACCAGCCAGAATTCTATGAAGACACAAAGACATATATTTCAAAAAGAACATCGTCAAAAAAAGTAAAATTAGGAAAAATTATATTAAATAAAGAAAATAATATTATTAATAAAGTATCTTCTGAATACAAAGTAGATAAAAATTTGCTATTAGCGCTTATGGGAATTGAAACCAACTTTGGAAACTATTTAGGTAAAATGGATATCGTTTCTTCACTTGCAACATTAAGCTTCGATCAAAGAAGAAGTGAATTTTTTACTAAAGAATTAATCACTCTTTTAAAATTAGTAGACGCAAAAATTATAGATCCAAGCACATTATTTGGATCTTGGGCAGGTGCATTTGGTAATTTTCAATTTATGCCATCCACAATTAAAAATCATGCCATTGACTATAATAAAGATGGATCAATTGATCTAAAAAATATTGAGGACTCTTTTGCATCTGCAGCTAACTATTTAAGTAATCTTGGATGGAATGATAATACTCCGTGTTTTTATAGAATTAATCTAAATGAAAATATTCCTGATAAATATTTAAATACATCAGCAAAAAAAATTAAACATGAGAGAAAAGTAAAATATTTAAAAAATTATATAAAAAATTCGTCTTTTTTGGACAAATATGACAATTTGACAGCAGCAATAGTTACTCCTGATGCTGAAATAGTTGAAAATGCAAATAAACTTAAACCAGCATATATTATTTTTAATAATTAT
>CACJQT010000029.1 GCA_902595635.1 uncultured Pelagibacteraceae bacterium
CTAAACCAATAGCTAAAAATAAATATATTAAATCTTCGGGTTCTTTTATTGGGGTTCTAAATCTTACAATTGATAAAGCGCCAACTAATCCTAATGATAGTGCCAAAGATGATTTAACTATCATAATAACCAGGAAAGTAACTATCGTTAACAATGGTAAAATTGAACTCATCTGTTTTTTTGATGATAAAGATCTAGATTTTTCTTCGTAGGTAAATTTAAGAGCAAAAGATGTTATTATAGCTAAAGTTATTGATATAGAAAATTCAACTAAATTAAATTTTTCTACTTCATTAATTAGTTGCAAATTATTGATTAAATCATTCATTGAGTTAGTAGTATTTAATTAATGACAAATTATGTCAATACCTAATGATAAAAGTAAATACAGATAAAAAATTAATGGTGAGCCGTGATGGACTCGAACCATCGACCCATTCCTTAAAAGGGAATTGCTCTACCAACTGAGCTAACGGCCCAAAGAGCGTTCTTATATTGATTTTTTATTATTAATCAATGTTAAAAATTTACAATTTATTAATGTACCTATCGTGAAATTCATCAAAAGTTCCTTGTTTTATATTGTCTCTAATATTTTTCATTAAATCTTGATAAAAATTGATGTTATTTAGGGTTAGAATCATTGAGGCCAACATTTCATTAGTGTTAAATAAATGATTTAAATAATTCTTAGAATATTTATTTATATTGAACTTTGTGACACTTTTGTCCAAAGGAGTATTATCATTTTTATATTTTGAATTTCTAATTTGAATTTGTCCCTCCCATGTAAAAGCTAAACCTGTTCTCCCAGACCTTGTGGGCATTACACAATCAAACATATCCACTCCCCTCTTAACTGCACCGAGTATATCAGATGGAGTACCAACACCCATTAAATATCTAGGTTTATCTTTAGGCATATGATCTTTTATTCCATCTAGGACATCAAACATTTCATCTTGTGTTTCCCCTACTGCCAATCCTCCTAGTGCATAGCCATTAAATCCAATGTCAATAAGGTTGTTTAAAGATTTTATTCTTAGATCATTAAATAATCCACCTTGTACTATTCCAAATAAACCTTTGTGAGCATTTATACCAAATGCATCTTTTGATCTTTTTGCCCACTCAGATGATAATTCCATTGATTTATTAATTTTATCATAGTCCTTAGTATTTTTAGGACATTCATCCATAACCATCACTATATCTGAGTTTAAACCTTTTTGAATTCTTATGCTCTCTTCAGGACTTAAAACAAAAGTTTTACCATCAATATGTGATTGAAAAATTGCACCCTTATCTCTATCAATTTTATTTAATTTTGACAGAGACATAACTTGAAAACCGCCCGAGTCCGTTAAAATTGGTAAATCACAATTCATGAATTCATGAAGTCCTCCAACACTTTCAATTCTTTCAACACCAGGTCTTATCATTAAATGATATGTATTTGATAAAATTATCTCACTACCTGTTTTTTTAATATCTTCTAAAAAAACACCTTTAACAGTTGCTTGTGTACCAACAGGCATAAATGCAGGAGTATTTATATTGCCTCTATGGGTCCATATAACTCCTACTCTTGCATAATTTTGAGTGTGATGAACATTAAAATTGAAATCTTTTAATGACATTCATTATTTAATTATTGAGATTTAAAACTAATAATTTTATCTGGATTTGAAACAGCTCCATTATCACCATCACCTTTTGTAATCATATCAACAAATTCCATTCCTTCTATTACTTTTCCAAAAACAGTATATTGTCTATCTAGGAAAGGTGCTGGTTTAAAACAGATGAAAAATTGACTGTTAGCACTGTTAGGATCTGACGATCTTGCCATAGAAACAGTTCCTCTATCATGAGGAAGGTCATTAAATTCTTGATTTAAATCTGGTAAATCAGATCCACCAATACCCGCTCGTCTTAAATCGAAATCTTTAGAAGATGAATTTCCAAATTTTACATCACCTGTCTGAGCCATAAACCCATCAATTACTCTGTGAAATACCACATTATCATATTGTCCTGTATCTGCTAATTCTTGAATTCTTTTGACATGATTTGGCGCAACGTCTGGATACATTTCAATTTTTACATCACCATCTTTCAATTTTAAAATCATTATATTCTCCTTTGCTATTAAATTTGTTGATAAAAAAATAAAAAAAATAATTAAAATATTTAAAAATTTATTCATAAACTTCTTTCAATGATTTAATTGTACTTTTAGTTGTAAATTTTTTTAAATCACCATTGTGTTGAGCGATTTCTTTAACAAACCTAGATGATATTATTTGATTTTCAACGTCTGACATTAAAAAAATTGTCTCAACTTGATTATTAAGTTTTCTATTCATTCCAGCTAATTGAAATTCATACTCAAAATCTGAAACTGCCCTTAAGCCTCTTAAGATGATATTTGATTTATATTTTTTACAAAGGTCTGTCGTCAAAGTATTAAATTTTATAACATCAACTTTATTCTTTTTAAATTTAAGATCTTTATAAAGAGCTCTTTTTACAATTTCTATTCTTTCGTCTAATGAAAATAAGAAGTTTTTCTGATTTCCATCTGAGATACCAACAATTACTTTATCTATTATCTTGAGTGATTTCTTAATGACATCTATATGGCCAAAAGTAATTGGATCAAAAGTTCCTGGATAGATAGCTATATTTTTCATTAGATGAGATTATCATCTAATTTGATAGCAGAAACTACTTTTTCATCACCAGTCAATTTAATTATTCTAACACCTTGTGTATTACGACCAGCTATTCTTATTTCTTTAACAGCTGTTCTTATTACTCTACCTTTATTTGTAGAAATTAATATTTGATCTCCTTCAAAAACAGGAAAGGATGAGGAAACATTACCGTTTCTTTGTGAATTTACAATACCAATAATTCCCTTTCCTCCTCTATTTGTAACTCTATAATCATAATGAGATGTTCTCTTACCGTAACCATTTTCTGTGATTGACAGTATGAATTTTTCTTTAGCTTTAATTTCTGATTTTTGGTCTTTTGTTTTTGCTTTCTTATTTGTGTCGTGATCAATAATAGACAGAGATACTATAGTATCATTTTCTGCTAAATTGATACCTCTTATGCCTTTTGATGATCTACCTTTGAAAACTCTAAGTTTTTTTGACTCAAATCTTATGCATTTTCCTAATTTAGTACTTAAAATTATATCTTGATCGTCTCTACAAATTTTAACACCAATAATTTTATCATTACCGTCAAGCTTCATTGCAATTTTACCCGAAGCATTAATTGAGGTAAAATCTTCAAGATTATTCTTTCTTATTTTACCTTCACTTGTTGCAAAAATGATATGCATGTCTTTTGTATCAACATCACTATCTGGAAATGGCATAATTGAACTAATTGATTGATGATTTTTTAGAGGAAGAATATTAAATAAAGACTTACCTTTTGATGCAGCTGATCCTTCTGGAATTTTCCAAGCTTTAACTTTGTATGCTAATCCCTCAGTAGAAAAAAATAGAACAGATGTGTGTGTATTTACTGATAATGTTTGTACTACAGAATCTTCGTCTCTAGTCTTAATCCCTGTTTTACCCTTTCCACCTCTTTTCTGTTGTTTAACATTACTTAAGGCACCTCTTTTAATGTATCCTTGTAAAGTAATTGTAATTATTACAGACTCTTTCTGAATAGTTTCTTCAATATTATAGTTTAAAACAGCATCTATAATCTGCGTTCTTCTGGGAGATGAAAATTTCTCTTTAATTTGAGATAACTCATTACTAATTACTTTTAATAGTTCACTTTTAGAATTTATAATTTTTTTATACTTTGTAATCAATTCAGATAAATTT
>CACJQT010000030.1 GCA_902595635.1 uncultured Pelagibacteraceae bacterium
GTTCCATCTACAATTATATTGAAATCTTTAATAATCTTATTTAAATTTTTTTCAGAAGCTTTTTCTTTTAAAATTTTGACTTTTACATCTTTATTAATTAATTTTATTCTGCTTTTAAAGATATCAACCTTAAATTTTCCAACATCTTTTGAAGTATACAAGATTTGTCTTTGAAGATTTGAAATATCTACTTTATCGTGATCAATAGCGCCTAAATATCCTACACCGCATCTAGCCAACAAATCTGCAACTGGACTACCCAATCCACCAATTCCTACAATTAAAACTCTTGAATTAATTATTTTCTTTTGTCCTAATATACCAATATCCTTAAGTATTATTTGTCTAGAGTATCTCTCAAGCTTTCGTTTTGATAATGAATTTTTCACTTACCTGTTGATCCAAATCCACCCGAACCTCTAATTGTTTCAGGCAAAGTTTCTACAGTTTCAAAATCAACTTTTAAAATTGGCATTAATATCATTTGCGCAATCCTATCATCGTTATTCACTATAAAGTCTTTATCTCCATGATTAAATAAAATTACTTTTATTTCTCCTCTATAGTCACTATCAATTGTTCCTGGAGTATTTAATACACTTATATTATTTTTAGCTGCTAAACCTGATCGCGGCCTTATCTGAACTTCGGTATCCTCAGGAATTCCAATCGCTATACCCGTTGGCACTAAAGCGTTATCGCCTGGTTTAATTACTATTTTCTTTTCAATGAATGCTGTCAAATCTAGTCCAGATGAACCTGTTGTTTTATATTCTGGCAGTTTAACTTTCTTGTCTAATTTTTTAATTAAGACTTTCACCATTAAGTTAATTAATCTGTTGGATTACTCTTTTGACTATTTCTTCAGCGACCAATGATTTACTCATCTTTTCAAAATTTTCTTCAGGTTTATCTTTGTAAAATATAGAAATTTTATTAAAATCGGACTCGAATCCTATGGTTTGATCTGAGATGTCATTTGCAATTACCCAGTCGCAATTTTTTTCATTTAACTTCTTCTTTGCATTTATTGAAACATTGTTTGTTTCTGCCGCAAAACCAATTGTTATTTTTGGTCTTAATGAATTATGATTAGATATATGATTTAAAATATCGATGTTTTTTTCTAGCTCTAAGTTAAAATCCTCGTTTTTTTTAATCTTGGTACTTTTATAATTTTTCACTTTAAAATCAGAAACTGCTGCAGAAAAAATAGCTACATCTGTTGGTAGATTATTTAAACTCTCTTTGAACATCTCTTCAGCTGTTTCAACATTTATAAAATTAACACCATCCAAAGGTTTAATACTCGTTTTTCCAGAAATAAGCGTTGTGTCAAATCCATTGTCTCTAAGACATTTGGCTATTTCATATCCTTGTTTGCCACTTGATTTATTTGTAATAAATCTTACAGGATCAATATATTCATTAGTTGGCCCAGCAGTAACTAAAGCTTTTAACTTATTATTTTTATCTAAATTAGAAAAATAATTTTTAAGTATATTGGCTATCCCACTTGGTTCTGTCATTTTTCCTTCACCGTATTCACCGCATGCCATATCACCTATCTCTGGCCCAATAATTTTGTATCCAAAGCTTTTTAATTTCAATATGTTTTCTTTAGTAGAGGGATGCTCCCACATTCTTACATTCATTGCTGGTGCTAAAAATATTTGTTTGTTAGAGGCTAATAAAACAGTAGACGCCAAATCTTCCGCATTTCCTGAGGCTACTTTAGATATGGTATTAGCTGTAATTGGTGCAACTAATACTGCATCAGCCCATCTTGATAATGATATGTGGTCCATCTCAGCTTCGTTCTCTGCACTAAATATATCGTCATAAACTTTTTCTTGGGAAAGAGACGAAACAGATAGTGGAGTTACAAATTCTTTTGCATTTTTTGTTAATATAGTTTTTACGCGAGCACTATTTTTTTTAAGTAATCTTATTAACTCAAGACTTTTATAAGCAGAAATTCCTCCACATATAATTAACAGTATTTTTTTATTATCAAAATAATTCATAGTCGAGATTAAAATACTACTAATCCTAAAATTACAAGTAATAATAAACCAATGATTGATTGATTTCTGAAAGTTACCATTTCAGATTTTTTTGTATTTAGATCATTATAGGTATTTGTATTTTGTGGAATTTGACCACTTGCAAGAAATGTTAATGCTTGATTTGCCTTATCCATTATTTGAGGCATTTCTGGTAGTCTTTTTATAACTTCAGCAGAATTTTTAAGAGTTTCGTTTAATGTGGTAATAGGATCTTTTGTTTCTTTAAGCCATTTTTCAAGAACAGGTCTTGATGTTTCCCAGATATTCGTTTCAGGATTTAATCTTCTTGCAACACCTTCTACTACTACCATGGTTTTCTGTAGCATTAGCAACTGTGGTTGAGTTTGCATATTAAATTTTTCTGTCACATCAAAAAGTTGTTTGAGTAGTTTACCGCCAGATATATCTTTAATTGACTGGCCAAATATTGGCTCTCCTATTGATCTTAGTGCTTGGGCGAGATCATCAACAGGCACTTCTTTTGGAACTAACCCTGCAGCTAAATGAACTTCAGCCACTTTTTTATAATCTCGTTTAATAAATCCATATAAAATCTCAGCAAGAAATTTTTTACTTAAATCATCTAGCCTTCCCATTATACCAAAATCGATAGGAACTATTTGACCACTATTGTTTATAAAAATGTTACCTTGATGCATATCTGCATGAAAAAAACCATCTCTTACAGCATGTCTTAGAAAATGTTGAATAATATCTGATGCAATTTTTTTGGTATCTATATTTCTTTTTTCTAACTCTTCTGTTTCTCTTATAGAGACACCTTCAACCCAGTCTAAAGTCATTACGTTTTCACTTGTAAAATTCCAATAAATTCTAGGAACTTGAAATCCACTGTCATTCTTAGTGTTTTCAGAATACTCATTAGCTGCAGCGGCTTCAAATCTTAAATCCATTTCTAAATTGGTTATTTCTTTTAGCAAATAAACAACCTCAACCAATTTAAGTCTTTTTGTCTTTTTGATGATTGACTCAGTTAAAAAAGCAAAAAGCATCAAAGCATCAATTTCTTCGTTAAATATTTTTTTTATATTTGGTCGTAAAATTTTTATAGCCACTTCTTTAATTGTGCCATTATCATTTATTTGTGCTTTATGTACTTGTGCTATAGATGCTGCTGCTACTGGTTCAGATAGATTTATAATTGAATTAAAATTATCTTCTCCTAGATCTTTTTTGATTATTTCTTTAGCTTTAGATAATTCAAAGGGAGGCAAACGATCTTGTAAACTCTCTAGTTGCTTTGATAACTTTTCTCCAATTATATCTGGTCTAGTTGCAAGAAATTGACCTAACTTAATAAAAGTTGTGCCCATAGATTGCAAGGAGTTTGATAATCTTTCACCTTCAGTTTCATTTACAAAAGAATTATCTTTTTTTGAAAATGATAAAGACAATAAATAGAATAAAATTTTTATTCCAATCGGTGGATTATGAAACTTTGTGAATATACTTAAAGCGTCAGATTTTGCTAATTTCCTTCCAAGCTTAAAAAGTATGTA
>CACJQT010000031.1 GCA_902595635.1 uncultured Pelagibacteraceae bacterium
AATTAGTTATTATTTCATCACCAATTTTATATTTTATCTCAATTTCGGCACTAGCATTAGCAAGGAACAAATTTATGAAAAAAATAAAAAATATTTTTTTTATCAATAACATTAAATTATTTATCGATTAAATTTTGAACATTTTCCACGCCTAATTGAGTGAATGGAATTATTTTTATTAAGAAAGATATTGTTTCATCAGGCTCTAAAGATCCATCTTTATAAAAAGATTTATTATAGTTTAGATTAAATGACAAACAGTCGGTTAGATATTCATAAACTAATTTATAATATTCAGTAAAATCATCTTTTAAGTTTTTTGTTGTTTTAAAGGCAAGTCTATTTTCATCATTAAAATTATAAGTCGTGGTATTAGAAATATTTTCACTGTCACCAAAATCATGATCTTCGGCATAATAATTAAAATTTGTTATTAAGTTATTAACTTCAAACTCTATATTAATGGAGTCCATATTTGAATATTCTAAATCTCTATCATATGAAAACTGATACCCTAAATTAATTGCTTCATTTAATTTAAAATTAATATCTCCAAAAATATCTGATCTTGTTTTATTGAGCTTTGATTTTTTGGGAAGCTTATAATCCTCTTTTGTTTTTATAATATTACCAACTCTTAGCTTAAAAATTTCCTCTGATAAATTTTTGTTATTATAAGAAACTCTATCTTTTTGAAATTCAAATCCTAAATTTAGAGATTGACCACCTTCTACCTGTGTATCTTCACTTATCCTATTCAATCCAAATGCATTATCATAGTTAATAGTTAGATTTTTTGTTGAGATATCAGTATTACCATTTGGACTGTATATAAATGATGCTTTCGGTCTCAAATAATTCGTGTAATCGCCAAGTTGTTTTTGCAAAGGATAACCTAAATCTATTTTTAATATTTCATATAAATTATATTTTCCGTTTTCTGGTAAATTATTCGAGTTATCTGCATAACTATTAGAATTTTTTAGTAAAATATTAAAATTTGTTAAAACTCCTCTACTATTTATAAAATCATCTGAACTAAATAAAAAATTATTAATTAAAACTGACTCAAATATGTTTGAATTATAATTTTTGTTATATCCTTCAGAATTAAAAATAAAAGAACCATTATAGTTTTCAGGGATATTTATATTTTTTGCAAAATTATATTCTGGAAAAATATATTGATATCTATTATCATTTCTAGATAGGTCTTCATACATTTTGAAAGATAAATCTAGTTTAGAGTCATCAAAATTCCAATTAACATTTAAATCTGACAATAATACACTATCGTCTTTAATAATTGGAGATGTATCTAAAAGATTATAAGTTTTTAAATATTTATCACCTCTAACGCTCTGTAAATTAAGTTCATATTTTGTATCCTTATTAAATTCACCAGTTTGATTATAAAATAAATGACCCTTGGTACCAGCTTCACCGACTAAAAAACTAAAATCAGTCAAGATACTTGAGTTTCTTAATTCTTGCCTATACTCATTTTGCAGCAAAAAACTTTTATCTGCATAATATCTTGGGCTAAAGGTAAAATCTTTATCAACATCAATTACTTTGAAATATGGCAAATTAATAGAAAAACCTAGGCTATCTGAACTTGTGTAAGATGGAGTAAGAAAACCTGACTTTCTTTTTACTGTTGGATCAGGGTGACTAAAGTATGGAAAGAAAAATACCCTATAATCAAACATTTTAAACCAAGAATTTTTATACTCAAATATTTTCTTTGTTTTGTCATGATTAAATTCTTCTGAATTTAGTTCCCAACCTCTACATTTTTTATTTTGAATATTACATGTACTGAAAACAGCTTTATAAATTTTTAAATTCTCTTCATTTGAATAACCACTTCTTCCTTTTAGAATTGGATCATTTTTTTCGTTATCAAAATAGTCATTTTTAAAATCTATTTTTATTTCTTTACCAATTATTTCATTATTTTTTAAATTTATAACTAAATCTTCAAATATATATTTATTAGAGTTGCTATCTGTAATTACAGATTTTTTTGATTTTATAATTTCTTTATTTATATCAAATTTAAATTTATCCTCTAGATTATAAATATTACTTTCATAATCAGTAATTTTTGTTTTTTCATCACTAGAAATAAAATTATCTGATCTATAAAAGTAAACATTTTTTGAATAAACCTCATATTTTTTCTCAATATTAAAATTCGTTGGACCAGAACTGAAAATTAAGTTTTTTTTCTTATTATATGAAACTTTATTACTTTGTATTATAATATTTTTTAATAAATCTTCAAAATACACATCTCCTGTAAAAATTATAATTTCATTCTTTTTATTGTATTGAGTCTTTTTCGATGTAATTTTAATATTTTCAGATTTAATTATTGTTTCAGCATCAAAAGCGTAAATTATATTTCCATTATCATCAATTTCAATATTTGAAGACTCAATTTCTATATCATTTGCTTTTGCTTTAGATATAAAAAATAAAAACAGAATAAAAATAAATAATACTTTTTTAGTTTTCATTTATCTTTAGAATTCCTATGTTGCATAATAAAAAAAGTATTAATAGCGGTATCCATACTGATAGATATATCGGTAAAATACCTTTTTCACCCAACACATTTGAAAAATAATTTAAATAATAAACTATAACAGAAATAAAAACTCCTAAAACTATTACAAAAAATTTTGAATTAAATTTTCTTAAGTTATTTATAATGATGAAACCTAAAATTGTCATAAGTATAAAAAATATTGGCATACTATATAATTTGTTAAGATGAATCTTAATATCTGTATTTGAATACCCAATATTAAGATAATTATTAGATAATTTATGTAATTCGTAAATACTTAAAGAGTTAAGATTTGAAAATAAATTTGATATTATCTCACCATTAAATGATGAGTTATGGACTAAACTTTTCAAATCATTACTTTTTCCACTTTCATTTATTATAGAAACATTACTAAGTTGCCAATTTTTTGAGACTATGTTTGCAGATTCAGCTTTGATTGTGCTTTTGTTTTTATAATATTTGTCAGATTCGCTTATTGTAATCGATCGTAAGCTATTTCTATCAAAATTCTCAGCATTTATAATATAGACACTTTCATCTATTTCTTCTTTTATCCATAATCCACTATCATTAACTACAGCTAAGTATTCATTACTGTTAGAAATTCTATTTTTTAAATCCAAATAATTACTTTTTAGGTTTGAGGTTAAGGAATAAAAGAAAATTAGCAAAAAAATACCTATTAATGTTGATATAATTATTAGTTGAGAAATTACATTAAAATTACTAATACCATTTATGTTTAGAATTGATAACTCATTTTTTTCTACCAGTTGCAGGTAAAAAAATTTCACTGTTAATAAAAAGATAAAAGGGAATATTTCAAATATTAAGGACGGAGCATTAAGTATTGATAGATATAGGGTGTAAGATATATCTACACTATACTTTT
>CACJQT010000032.1 GCA_902595635.1 uncultured Pelagibacteraceae bacterium
AGTAAAGGAGTTGATGTTATTGATGTTCCGTATTTAAATCTTGAAAATATGGAAGGGATGAAAAAAGAAGCGCAGTTTGTTAAAAACTTAGGTTTTACTGGAAAAGGATCTATTCATCCAAAACAAATAAGTATTTTAAATGAAATTTTTACTCCATCAGAAGAAGAAATAAGTAAAGCTAAAAGAATTATGGATCAATTTAAAAAAGCTAATACAGGTTTGGTTGTAATTGATGGCAAATTAATAGAAAGACCAGTTTTACGAGAGATGCAAAGAAAATTGTTAGTAGCAAATAAAATAAATAAAAGCTGATAAAATGTCATTTCATTTGGCTTCGAGAAAAATAATTAAAGATTGGACAGATTATAATGAGCATATGAACATGGCTTATTATGTTTTAATTTTTGATGAAGCTTGGGAGACGATGCTTAATAAATTTGAAATGGGTGGAGCTAAAGCACAAATTAATAAAAGAAGCACTATGGTGGTTGAAACAAGAACAACTTATAACAACGAAGTTAAAGAGAATGAAGAAGTAGATGTTTATTGCACTTTTTTTGATCATGATAAAAAAAGATTACATTTAAAATGTGAAATGATTGAAAAAAAAACAAAAAAACTTGCTGCAACAACAGAAAGTCTCTCTCTTTATATTGATCTAGATAAAAGAAAAGTTACAGAATTTGAAGAAGACAAAATAAAAATTATGGATGATTTTATTAATGAGAATAAAAATAATTTTAAAACTGATAATCTTGTACTTACAGGTAAATTAAAAAAATAAATGCAAATTGTAGAAGAAATTATTTATAATTTTGAAAATAATAAATCTTTATATATAGGTGAAAATATAACGATAGCAGATCACATGATTCAATCTGCAATGCTTGCGGAAAAGTCTAAATGTGACGATGATCTAATATGTTCTTGCTTACTTCATGATTATGGACATTTTGTTATAGATGATCCAGATAAATTAGTAGAAAATAATAAAGATGGTGAACATGAGGTAATTGGATACAAATTTCTAAAAAAATATTTTAGCAATAAAGTTGTAAACCCGATTAAATATCATGTTTTAGCCAAGCGATATTTAGCAAGAGACAAAAGGTATTATAACAAATTGTCTAAAGCATCGAAGATTAGTCTAAAACTTCAAGGGGGAGTTTTAAATGATAAAGAGTGTGAAGATTTTGAAAACAAAGATTATTTCAAAAGTTCCATACTTCTCAGAAAATTTGATGAAGCATCAAAAAAAGTTGGTATTAAAATGAAAAATATTAATCAATACAAAGAATTATTAAAATTAAAATTAAAATGAATTTTGATTATATAATAATCGGTGCTGGTACTGCAGGTTGTGTTCTTGCAAATAGACTAAGCGAAAATGGTAAATTTAAAGTTGCTTTATTTGAAGCGGGTGGATCTAGTGATATTTGGAAGGTTAATATGCCTTTGGCAATTTTGTATGCAATGCATGACCCAAAATATAATTATAAATATTATTCGGAACCAGAACCCAATTTAAATAATAGGAGATTATTTTGCCCAAGAGGAAAAATGATAGGTGGTTGTTCTGCACATAATGGGATGGTTTATGTTCGAGGAAACAAAAATGATTATGAAAGATGGGCTTCATTTGGTCTAAAATCATGGTCTTATGAAAATGTTTTACCATTTTTTAAAAAAATTGAGACATGGTCTGAAGGAGAGAATAAATTCAGAGGTGGGAAAGGAATTTTACCAGTAAATCAATCCAAAAACAAAAATCCATTGTTTAGTGCTTTTATTAATGCTTCTGTCGAAGCAGGATATAAAAAAAATGATGACATGAACGGAGAAGATCAAGAGGGATTTGGAATGTATGACATTACAATTCATAAAGGACAAAGAGCTAGCGCTTCTAAATATTATCTAGAACCCGCAAGAAAAAGAAAGAATTTAAAAGTCTTTACAAATTCGTTTGCTGAAAGAATTATTTTTGAAGGAAAGAAAGCAGTCGGAATAGAGGTAAATATTAAAAATAAAGTTACAAAAGTTTATGCAAATAAAGAAGTTGTTTTAAGTGGAGGTTCAATCAATTCACCACAACTATTGATGTTATCAGGTGTTGGGCCTGAAAAAGATTTAAAAGATAAAGGGATTAATGTTATTCACTCTTTAGAAGGAGTGGGTCAAAATTTACAAGATCACTTAGAAACCTACATTCAGCAAGAATGCAAAACTAAAGATACGCTCTATTCTTACGTTAACAAAATAAATATGCTTAAAATTGGTATTCAATGGTTTCTTTCAAAAAGTGGTCCATGTTCTACTTCATTTTTAGAAGCAGGTGGTTTCTGCAAATCTTCAGAAGACAAAAGCTATCCAAATATTCAATTTCATTTTTTTCCGGCATTTGTAATCGATCATGGATTAGTTGATCCTGACAGACATGGTTATCAATTACACGCAAGTTTGAATCAACCCAAAAGTAGAGGACATATTAAATTAAATAGTTCAAATCCATACGATTACCCTAAAATTCAATTTAATTATTTAGAAGATGAATATGATTTAAAAGAAACAATTAAGTGTGTTCGTGTAGCTAGGAAAATTTTAAGTCAAGATTCAATGAAACCATACGCTGGAAAAGAAATAGGACCAGGTGAAAGTGCAGCTGATGATGAACAAATTACTGAGTATATTAGATCAAAAGCCGAAACAGCTTATCATCCATCCTGTACATTAAAAATGGGTGTGGACAGAATGGCGGTCGTTGACGAAAAATTGAAAGTTCATGGTTTGGAAAATTTAAGAATTGCAGATGCTTCTGTTATGCCAGAGATTACAAGTGGTAATTTAAATGCACCAACTTTAATGATAGGTGAAAGAGCAGCTGACTTTATCCTTAATTAGACTCGAGATATTTTTTATATCTATCTAAACTTTCTTTAGGCCAAGCAATTTTAGGATCATACATTTCATCATAACAAATATCTTTGTTTACAATATTTATCCATGGATCTTTACTTTTAACAAATATGTGTGCTTGAGGCGGAAAAAGCTCTGGATTAGATAATGTATTTGTTCTGATACTTATTCTTTTAACAGCAAATTCATAGTCAGAATAAATGTAAACACCACACTTTTTGCAAAAGTAAACCTTGCAGCTTTTTCCACTGCCTGCAATTAACTTTTTCATTAAAAGCTCACCTTTAATATCTAATGAACTTTCAAAAATACTTGTATTAACAACGAAAGATGATCCAGTTATTTTCTTACAATCTTTACAATGACAAGCATGTGTAAATAAAGGCTTAGATTTAACAGTATATTCAATTTCTCCACAAATACATCCACCGCAAATTGGTTCAAAATCTTCCATAAATACTTTTGAGACTATCTTATTAATTATGAAGGTTAAAGTTTTTTTGATATAGCTGAGATATGCAAACAAACAATAATACAAAGGGTATTTTTTTTATTAT
>CACJQT010000033.1 GCA_902595635.1 uncultured Pelagibacteraceae bacterium
TTCAAAATAACAAATGCAATTGAGTGGTTTTTTTCATCTGAAAGTGAAAGATGTATATCGTAATTCTTTAATTTAAATTTTTTTTTTAATATATATTGTATCTTCTGTGAAATTTTAATTTTAGGTGATCCTTTATTGTTATTGTATATTTCAATATCATTAAAATTAATATTATCTCTAAAGCCTGTGCCTATTGATTTAACAAATGCTTCTTTAGCAGCAAATCTTTTTGCAAAGTAATTCGTTTTGTTTCTGTATTTTTTTGATTGTTTAATTTCATTCAATGTAAAGAGTCTTTTTTTAAAACCTTTAATTTTTAGGGATTTTTCTATTCTTTTATTATCAATAATATCAACACCGTTACCAATTATCATTAGTTTAATATTTTTCTAAAATTAGTGATTACTTTTTTCATACCAAACATGATGGCCTCTCCAATTATAAAATGTCCAATATTAAATTCCTCTATAGATTTAATCTTTCTTAAAATTTTAGTTGATTTATAATCTAGGCCATGACCTGCATGAACTTCCATTCCTAGTTTTTTTGCTAACGCTGCACAATTTTTTAAATTTTTAAACTCGACTAAATAATTTTTGTTATTTTTAACTTTTAAAGCAAATTTTCCTGTATGAAGTTCCACACATTTAGCATTTAATTCTTTTGATGCAAAAACATCTTTTATATTTGGATTGATGAAAAGACTTGTTCTAATTTTTTTTGAATTTAATTTACTAATTACTTTTTTTATTATTTTTTTGTTTTTTGTGATATTTAAACCTCCTTCGGTGGTTATTTCATTTCTTTTTTCAGGAACTATACAAACAAAATTAGGTTTATATTTTAATGCAATTTTAAGCATTTCATTGTTAGCAGCCATTTCTAAATTTATTGGTACTGTTTTAATTTTTGAAAATATAGCTACGTCTTCATCTCGAATATGTCTACGATCTTCTCTTAAATGAATAGTAATAGAATTTGCACCAAAATTCATAACTTGCCTTGCATATGAAATAGGATCTGGATGTCCCTCTCCTCTGGCATTTCTTAGTGTTGCAATATGGTCTACGTTAACACCTAGTCTAGATTTCATTTTAAATATCTACTTCCAGGTTTTGTAATTGGAATTTTTTTTAACTCAATAGGTAAATCATTTTTTTTATAAGTTGGTATTTCTAATTTAATTTGCGAAACAATATTTTTATCTTTAATTTTTAAACTTGGTTTACTAGATCTATTAATCAAACACGCATATCCAACTACTTTTGATTTATATTTTGTTACAAGTCGAGCACATTCTAAACTTGACTTACCTGTAGTAATTACGTCTTCTACTATCAAAACTTTAGAATTTTTTTTAATTGAAAAACCTCTTCTTAAAATAAATTTCCCATTAACTCTCTCACAAAATATTGTCTCCTTGTTCAACAAATTTCCAATAATATAACCTATTACAATACCACCCATAGCTGGTGACAAAATTATATCAATTTTTTTGAATTTTTTTTTTATTTTAGTGCTTAAGGATTTACAAAATTCTTCTGATTTTTTTGGATAACTTAATAATTTAGCACACTGAACATACTGGGGTGAATGTAAACCTGAAGATAAAACAAAATGTCCTTCTAAAAGTGCCTTAGTTTTTTTTAAAACCGCTAAAGAATCTTTTAAAGAAAGCATATTTTTTATTTTTATGTCTAATTATTTTGAAGTTATATTCTTTCTGTTTTAGCTCACTAATAAGTTTTGTAAAGTTTTTCAAATCTTGAATAATTAGGTTGAATCTAAAATTGATGGTTCTTTTAGTCTTTTCAACCATTTCAACACTTGAAATGTTTACATTATTCGTTCCAATCATTGTTGTAACGTCACCTAATATTCCGGGTCTGTCAGGTAGTGACATCCAAAGTGTAGTGTTATATTTTTTTTCAGTAGGCTTGCTGTCTTCTTTATATTGCCAGTATCTTCTTATAGCAGCTCTAGCTTTGCCAGTTTTAGCGCTTGTTATCCAATGCAAAGAAGGTGAATCTTTTTTTGATGTTAATATTTTAACTACATCTCCATTTCGCAATATTGATTGTAAAGGACTTTCCTTTCCATTTATTTCACATCCAATCGCAGTATCACCTACTTTAGTGTGAACTGCATAAGCAAAATCAATTGGACTTGCTTCTTTGGGTAATTTTATAACTGAGCCTTTTGGTGTAAAACAAAAAACATTTTCTTGAAACATTTGCAGTTTTGTATACTCAAAATAATGTTCAGGATTTTCATTTTTATCTATAATTTCTACTAGATCTGCTAACCAATCATATTCCTTCCAAGTTAAAGAATTAAACTTTTCTGACGATTTATATTTCCAATGAGAAGCTATACCTCTTTGCGCAAATTCATGCATTTGTTGTGTTCTTAGTTGTATTTCAATAGGTCTTTTATTTGGACCGATCACTGCTGTATGAAGAGATTTATAATTATTTATTTTCGGAGATGAAATGTAATCTTTAAATCTACCGGGTATGCAATTCCATTTATTATGAATTACGCCTAAAGTTTTGTAACAATTTTCAACATTATCTAAAATTATTCTAAAACCAATTATGTCTGTAATTTGCTCTAGTGAGGTCCTTTTTTTTTGTATTTTTCTCCAAATAGAAAAAGGAGTTTTTTCTCTAGAATGAATTTTAAAATCGATATCATTTTCATTTAATAAATTTTCAAATTCATTTAGAACTGAATTATAATTAATTAAATTATTATCTTTTATTGTGTCTAATCTATCTTTGATCATTTTTCGTGCTTCAGGATTTAAAATATCGAAAGAAAGATCTTCAAGTTCATCTCTTATTCTATTCATTCCCATTCTATCAGCTAGAGGAGCATAAATTTCCATAGTTTCTTTAGCAATTCTTTTTCTTTTTTCCTCTTTATCAATAGCCTTCAAGGTTCGCATATTATGCAAACGATCTGCAAGTTTCACAAGAAGGACTCTGATATCTTTAGATGTTGCTAAGATGAGCTTTCTAAAATTTTCAGCTTTTGAATTAGAAATAGCCTGGTTTTCAAAAACTGAAATTTTTGTAACTCCATCAACTAAGTCAGCAACTTCTTTTCCAAATTGTTCTTCTATAGTTTTGTAAGTTGCATAAGTATCTTCTATAGTATCATGAAGTAAACCGGTTGCTATCGTTGCACTATCCAACTTAAGTTCGGTTAAAATATTTGCAACAGCGACTGGATGAATGACGTAGGGATCTCCTGATTGTCGTTTTTGATCTTTATGAACTTTTACTGCAAAATCATATGCTTTACTTAGAGTTTCCGGGTTAAGAAACTTATTGTATGATTTAACCTTATTTATTAATTCGTCAGAATTTAACATTAATTTATTATATCACTTATTTAGATAACTTTAATACTTCTTAAATTATTTTTTTT
>CACJQT010000034.1 GCA_902595635.1 uncultured Pelagibacteraceae bacterium
ATGTTTAGACTTCTACAAGGAGATGTTGGATCTGGTAAAACAATTGTATCAATGATAGCTGCAGTAAATTGTATAAATGCTGGATATCAAACTAGTTTTATGGTTCCTACCGAAATTCTAGCTAAACAGCATTTTTCTTTTGCTAAAAAATATCTACCAAAAAATATAAAAATTGAAATGTTAACTGGTAAGTCAAAATATGCTGATAGAAAGAAAATTTTAGAAAAACTTAAACTTGGAAAGATAGACTTTCTAATAGGAACACATGCGTTATTTCAAAAAAAAGTTGAATATAATAAATTGGGTTTAATAATAATTGATGAACAACATAAATTTGGTGTTCGTCAACGTAAAGAGTTATCAGAAAAAGGTGGAAATAACTGTGATGTTCTAGTCATGTCCGCAACTCCAATACCAAGAACAATGATGATGACGGTTTATGGTGATATGGATTTAACCTTAATAAAAGAAAAACCAAAAAACAGAAAAAAAATAGTCACATACAGCAAGTTAGAAGATAAAATATCCGAAATTATTAGATTTGTTAAAAAAGAAATTTCTAATAAAAATCAAATTTTCTGGGTTTGTCCTTTAATAGAAGAATCAAAAAAAGTTGAACAACAATCTGTTGTAAATAAATTTAAGTATTTAGAAAAATATTTTAAAAATAGAATTGGGTTAATTCACGGATCTCTTGATAAGGATGAAAGGAATAATATTTTAAATAATTTCTTAGATAGAAAGTTGGACATATTGGTTTCAACAACTGTTATAGAAGTAGGAATTGATTTTCCTAATGCTAACGTAATAGTTATAGAAAATGCTGATAAGTATGGTTTATCTCAGTTGCATCAGCTAAGAGGACGTGTTGGACGTGGTAGTAAGGAGTCTTACTGTATATTGATGTTTAAATCATCACTAAGCGAAAATGCAAAAAAAAGAATTAATATTCTCAAAAGTTCAGATGACGGATTTATAATTTCTGAGGAAGATATGAAATTACGTGGATATGGAGATTTGCTAGGATTTAAGCAAAGTGGAATTAAAAATTTTAGATTAGCTGATCCTATATTAAATGAAGATTTATTTTTACTTGCCGAGGCAGAAGTAAAAAGATTGGAAATGAATGGAGATAATTTCAGTAAATATAATAAATTATTAAAATTATACGATCGAGCTTCAATAATTAACGAAATTTCTTAAATTTTTTTTGGATCTGAAGTACCGGCTGAAACAATAAATTTAGATGCTTCTTCAAATGTCATGTCCAAATAAATAACTTCATCTTTGGGGAACATTAATAAAAATCCACTTGTAGGATTTGGTGTTGTTGGAACAAATACATTAATAAGATTTGTGTTTGTTTTTTTTGATATTTCTCCATCGTTTTCTCTGGTCGCAAATCCCACTGCCCAACTACCTTTTCTAGGATATTCAACTAAGACAACACTTTTCTTTGATCCTTTTTTTGGTGCCAATGTTTCTGTCATTTGACCGATTGCTGAATATATTGTTCTAAGAATTGGTATTTTTTTTAATATATCATTAAATATTTTAAGTATTTTCTTTCCGATAAATGAAAGAGATAAACTTCCAATTATTGTAATAAAAATTATAGCTAATAATATTTCCAAACCTGGTATAGCAAAAGGTAAATAGCTATTTGGATTTAATTCGTTTGGTATTAATTTTGATGATATAGATATAAAAAATCGAGTTAAATATAATGTGATACCTATTGGAACAAGAACAACTATTCCTGCTATAAAATAGTTTCTAAGTCTTCCAAGAATTGAAATGCCTCTTCTTTTTAATTTTGCCATAAATTAACTGTAACTTGCATATAAAACAAATATGACTGCCAGTATAAATAGTACTATTAAAATTTTGTTATTAAGTATCATATAAATTTTTATAAAAAAGGTGTAATATATTAACTAAAAAAAGTGAATAGAAGAAATTTCATACATTTATTTGGTTGCAGTTGCTTATCTTTTGGACTATCTGCATGTAGTAGTGCGCCTATAACAGATCGAAAACAAATAAGATTAATTCCCGAATCTACTTTAAATTCTAAAGCTGCTCAATTGTATGAAAAGGTAAAAGAAAAAGAGAATCTGAGTGATGATACAAAGACATTAAATCAAATTAAAGAAATTGGATCTAAAATTGAATATTCAATTTCTAAATACTTTGAGCGTAATAATATACCTGATCCAACAGTAAATTTTGATTGGGAATATATACTAATTGATAAAAAGAAAGTTAAAAATGCTTGGTGTATGCCTGGAGGTAAAATTGCAGTCTACACAGGATTATTAGATATTACAAAAAATGAGGATGGTCTAGCTGCAGTCATGGGTCACGAGATCGCTCATGCAGTTGCTAAACACTCTGTAGAAAGAGCAAGTAGAGGTGTTTTACTAAATACTGGTACAGCAATTCTAGATATAGCTACCAAGGGAAAGGTATCTCAAATAAATAGAACTACCGGAATGAATGCAGTTGGTTTATTATCACAGATAGGAATTATGAATCCTTTCAATAGAAAACAAGAGAGTGAAGCTGACTATTTGGGTCTAATTTTTGCATCTCTATCAGGTTACGATATCAGAGAAACAATAAAAGTATGGGAAAGAATGAAGGAAGCAAAAAAAGGAAAAGAGCCACCAGAATTTATGTCAACACACCCTTCCTCAGACAAAAGAATTGATAATATTACAAATTGGATTAATGAAATAATATTAAAATATCCGCCAATAGCTTAAATTACAGATAAACAGCTGAACCTGTAAAAGATAAAGCTCTTAAATATTTACTAAAACGTTTAGGAATAAAAGGTGAATTATGTATTAAATTTTGTGCAAAGTAATAGTCGTCTGGATGAAATTTAATTTCTAAAACGTTTATGTGATCATGATTAATACCATTCATGTTTGAATAATTGAAATAAGTTGAGGGATAATCAAAAGTTATTCTTACGGAGTTTTTAAATGAATAGTATTTACGTTTATAAGTTACTTTTATAATTGGTAATAATTTTTTATTTATTAAAATACTATTG
>CACJQT010000035.1 GCA_902595635.1 uncultured Pelagibacteraceae bacterium
TAAAAAAAATTTGTAATAATTCTGTAAAAAATTTATTTTTGATTTTAAAATAATTAATGAACTTATCAAAGAGATGAAAATTAAATAAATTGGATTAATTGTTCTTTTAAATATTTCTTCATAAATATTTTTTATTAGAAAACCACTTTCCCCACATCTTAGATTTTCATTTTTTCTAATATGCAAGTACTCTTTAAGACAATAAAATAAAATTGAACTGCTGGTTTCATTTATTTTTGTTGATTTTCTTATCTTATTATTTAGAGCAGATAGCTCATAAACTGTTTCTTTAAAACCTAGATTAAATATTTCGTTATTATTAATATTGGTGATTTTTCCATCCAGTAATTTAAAACTAAATTTTCCATTATTTTGAATAATTTTACCTTTGCTTGCGATAATAATTTTATCACCTTCATTATTTAATTTTTCTTTAATATAAATACCTTTTAGGTTTCCATTCTCACTATGTTCCTCAACAAAAATTGTTAAATTTTGCATTACATTAGAAAATTTTTTTTCTTCAATTAGTTTTGGAAAGAACTCCATTGATGAATTTTTTAAAAACGATTGTGCTAAATTTTGCGTATAAGGAACGACCAATAAATTTAAAGTTAGTTGAATTAATACAAATATAATAGAGAGCTTAGCAATAAAGTTTATAAATGAAATTTTTTTAATTCCATTTGTCCAAAATACTAGGATTTCGTTATTTTCCTCATATCTGCTTAAAATAACAAATAATGTTATAAAAAATGTTATAATTAAAATTTTACTAAATATTTTAGGAATACTTAAAAAAGAATAAAATAAATATACATTTATAGAATGACCTTTTTCTGTAACAATATCTAGTAAATTTACACCCTGTATAACCCAAACTATTGATGTTATTGCCAAAGAAGATAGTAAAAAGAATGTTAAAATATCTAGAGATAATTTGCGAAATATTAATTTATTCATTGAAATTATAATTTTAATAAATATACAACATTATCTATTAAATATTTCAAAAAAATGAAGCTAAAATTAGATTTTGTAATTAAAATACCAAAAGCGGCTATAGATAATGAGATTATTTTAATTAAAGATAAAAATTCTAAAAATAAAACACACAAATCATTAAACAAATCTTTATTTTTAAATAAGCTATTTTTAGAGAAAAAATTCTTAGTTCAAAATACAAATAACAAGTCTTTTATATTTGTAAATTGCATTAATGCAAAAACTTCACTAGATTATGAAAAGCTAGGTTCCAATCTATATGTTTTTTTAAAAAATAATAAAATTGAGAAATCATTTTTTGACGTAAGCTCATCACGACTCACTAGTGTGCAATTAGAAAAGTTATTGCATGGTGCGCAACTTAAATCTTATGATTTTAATGTTTATAAAAGTGATAAATCAAAAAGTGTAATAACTAATTTATATATTTTTGGAAAAAAATACAAAAAAACAAATTTGCTGAGAAATAAATTAAATTCACTTTTAAAAGGTATTTTTCTTACTAGAGACCTTGTATCAGAGCCAGGAAATGTTCTACATCCAGATGAATATGCAAGACGTATACTTAAATTAAGAAAATTTGGATTAAAAGTTACTATATATGATCAAAAAAAATTAAAAAAAATGGGAATGAATGCTTTATTGGGTGTAGGCCAAGGAAGTATCAGAGGATCATATTTAGTTACAATGGAATGGAATGGTATAAAAAGTAAATCTAAGCCTTTAGCATTTGTTGGAAAAGGTGTTTGTTTTGATACTGGTGGTTATTCATTAAAACCAGCAAAATTTATGGAAGATATGACATATGATATGGCAGGCTCTGCCACTGTTGTTGGTTTGATGAAAACTCTTGCATTAAGAAAATCTAAAATAAATGCAGTTGGGGTTGTAGGACTTGTAGAAAATATGGTGAGTGGAAACGCTCAACGACCTGGAGATATTGTAAAATCTTATAGTGGAAAAACTATTGAAGTATTAAATACTGATGCTGAAGGAAGATTAGTTTTAGCAGATGCTTTAACATTTACAGAAGAAAAATTTAAACCACAATTTATTGTTGATTTAGCAACATTAACTGGAGCTATAATTGTTTCTCTTGGCTCAGAGTATGCAGGTCTATTTTCAAATAACGAAAAATTATCTAAACAATTAATTAATGCAGGTCAAAGTGTTGAAGAAAAACTTTGGAGAATGCCTTTAAACGAAAACTTTGACAAATTAATAAATTCAAAAAACGCAGATATGCAAAATATTAATTATGTAGGTGGAGCAGGTTCTACTACAGCAGCACAATTTTTACAGAGATTCATAATAAATAAAACTCCTTGGGCTCATTTAGATATTGCTGGAATGGCATTTTCAAAATATGGAGGAGCACTTAACTCTGGTGGAGCAACTGGTTATGGAGTTAGATTGTTAAATAAATTAATTGAGGACAACTATGAGTAATATTGAGCAAACTCTATCGATAATTAAACCAGATGCAGTTGAAAGAAATCTTCAAGATGAAATTAAGCAGGAATTTACAAATAAAGGATTTGAAATAATAAAAGAAAAAAAAATTCATATATCTAAAGAAGAAGCCGAAAGATTTTATAAAGTACATGAGTCCAAACCATTTTATAACGATTTATGCACTTATTTATCATCAGGTCCAATTATTGTCATGACTTTACAACGAGAAAATGCAGTTGCGGAAAATAGAAAGTTAATGGGAGCAACAAATCCAGTTGACGCAGATGAGGGTACTTTGAGGAAAAAATACGGTATATCAATTGATAAAAACTCTGTTCATGGTTCAGACAGTATTGAAAATGCTAAGATTGAACTAGATTTTTTTTTTAATCACTAGCTAGTAGTCTAAAAATTGCTTTTGGGTATATTTTATGCTCGATTTTTAAAACTTTTTTTTCTAAACTTTTTCCACTGTCAGATTTTAAAATTTTTACTTTTTTTTGTAATATAATCTTACCTGAATCTAATTTCTCATTGACGATATGAACTGTAGCTCCAGA
>CACJQT010000036.1 GCA_902595635.1 uncultured Pelagibacteraceae bacterium
TTCTGAAATATATATTTAGATGAAGGAAGTATAAACTTATTATCTCTCAAAATTGCGCCCACACGAATTTCATCCGGTAAATCTGCATTTTTTAACTCTTTATTTACTAATTCGGACGTTTCTAAAATGTCAGCCTCAATAACTTCGTATTCACCGTTTAAGATTGTGTAAGCATTCTCAATTGTACCTTTATGAACATGTTTTAATATACTAGAAACTGTACTCATTCTGGGATCAATCAAATCATCAATTTTTAAAGATGATTGCAAGAGTGAGTAATTAGGCTTATTTACTAAAGCCATGGTTCTTTTATCTTTTGAGAATTTTTCAACAAGAACGCTTACCATAAGATTATCTTCATCGTCATTTGTTAAAGCTAACACAGTTTCTACTTCATCTAGATTAGCTTCGTTCAAAACATCTTCATCCAAACCATTTCCATTTATAACAATGGTATCATTTAAAAAATTCGCAATATATTCAGCTCTATTTTTGTCTTTCTCAATAATTTTTACTCTAGCTTCCTCAAAATTGTTTTCAATATTTGAAGCAAGATTAAATCCAATATTACCACCACCAATAATAAGTATTTTATTTGCAATTTTTTCATTATGTCCAAAAACTTTAAGAGTTTCTTCCATTTGATTTGAGTTAACGATTACATAAGCTTTATCGTTATGTTGAAGTTTATCGTCTTTCTTTAGAATTCTAAAACTTTCTTCTCTGATAACACCCAATATATATGCATTTAAATTAGGAAACTTTTTTGTTAATTCTTTTAGTTTAGTATCATGAATTGGACATTTTTCGTTAATTAGAATTTCTAATAATCTTAGTTTATTTTCTGCAAAAGGCACATTATCTAAAGCACCTGGTGCCTCTAACTTTCTTTGCAATGATTTAGCTATTTCTAACTCAGGTGAAATTACATAATCAATTGGTAAATTCTCTTTGTTAAATAGTGTTGAAAATTTAGGATCTAAATATTCTTGGGATCTTATTCGAGCAATTTTTTTTGGTACTTTAAACAATGAATATGCAATTTGACAAATAAGCATATTTATTTCATCATTTCTTGTTACAGCAATCAACATATCTGCTTCTGCTGTATTAGCACGATCTAAAATTTCAGGCGAAGTTGCTTTACCTACAATTGCTTTTACATCAAGAGATTCATTAATTTTTTGAATATCCTCACTTGATTGATCAATTACTGTAATAGAATGATTTTGATCAGTTAATAATTTAGCTATTGTAAATCCTACCCTACCAGCGCCACAAATTATTATATTCATTAGTTTAGATCCTTAACACCAAGCAATTTTAATTTTCTGTGAAGTGCTGATCTTTCCATACCAACAAATTTTGCAGTTTTGGATATATTTCCTCCAAATTTTTTTATTTGAGATATTAAATATTCTTTTTCGAAATTTTCTCTAGCTTCTCGTAATGGTATAGATAAATTATCAGCAACTGAAAAAGTTTCATTTGCCGATTTAGATAGAGATTCTTTAATAATATTTAAAATTTTTTGCTCATCATTTCCAGGCGAGAGAATTGCAATTCTTTCAATAAGATTACGTAATTCTCTTACATTTCCTGGCCAATCATAATTTAATAGATAATTATCATCTTTAATTTTAAATTTTTTGTAATTATACGTTTCGCAGATATTTTCTATAAAATATTCAACCAGCAATGGTATGTCTTCTATTCTTTTATTTAATGGTTCTATTTCGATATTAAATACATTTAATCTATGAAATAAGTCTTCGCGAAAGTTTCCGTTTTTTATTTCATAATTAATATTTTTACTAGAAGCACATATAATTCTAACATCAACTTTTATGTCATGATTGCTATTAATTCTCTTAAACTTTTGATCTATTACAACTCTTAAAATTTTTGACTGTGTTTCTAGTGGAATTTCAGTTACTTCATCTATTAATAATAATCCACCAGATGCTTTTTCTAATGCGCCATAAACAATCGAACCATCTTTTTTTTCTTCACCAAAAAGTTCTAACTCATATTTTTTTGAGTCTAACAATGCACCGTTAATTACTATGAATGGTCCTTTTGAACGTTTAGAATTTTTATAAATTTTTCTTGAAATTAACTCTTTTCCTGATCCAGTTGGTCCACTTATAAAAACTCTACTTTCAGATTGTGAAAGTTTTTGTATTTGATCTTTTATGGAGGTAATATTTGCACTTTTACCGATAATTTCGAAAGAATGGAATAACTTATTAGATAGAGATTTATTCTCTCTTTTTAGATTAAAATTTTCAACAGCTCTTTTAACAAAATTTAATAATCTTTCTTTATCAAAAGGTTTTTGAATAAATTCAAAAGCTCCAGATCTTAGTGAATTTATAGCCATTTCAATATTTGCATGTCCTGAAATTATAATGACTGGAATATCAGTATTTTTAGTTTTGATATGTTCAAGTAATTGAATACCATCATTATCGCCTTTGTCTAATTTTACATCGATGATCGCAACATCTGGTAATTTTTTGTCTATTTCTGAAAGTCCTTGATTAAAATTTGCAGCTAATCTTGTTTTATAGCCAGCATCTTTTATTAACTCATCAAGAATATTTCTAATATCCGCATTATCATCAATAATTAATATTTCTGTTGCCATGAATTACTTTGGTAGTATTATTTGAACTTTAGCTCCATTATTTGTGTTTAAGAATTTAATTGATCCATTATGGTCATTTATTATTTTATCT
>CACJQT010000037.1 GCA_902595635.1 uncultured Pelagibacteraceae bacterium
ATGTTTAATAAATGAATTTTTTTTTAATTTGTTTAATTTTAAAGTAGCGGGGTATTCTTTAGAGAAACTTTTAAAACAATATGAAAAACTTTGTTTTAAAAGTTTAGATGTTTCATTATCAGCATAAACATTAACTTGTTTTTTACTATTAATAAAAAAAGATCTTAAATCATTTATTCCATGGGTTTGATCAGCATGCATATGTGAGTAGAATACTTTATCAATTTTCTTAATTTTATGACGCAGTAACTGTTGTCTTAAGTCAGGAGATGTATCAATTAAAATATTTTCATCAGTTGTTTTAATAAGTGCAGAACATCTTGTTCTATAGTTTTTCTTATTTTTGGGATCACAATTTCCAAAAAATCCATCAGGTCTTGGTACACCCATTGAACTTCCACAACCTAATATTATAAATTTAATACTCATTATTGAAAAAATAATCTTTCAAAATTATCATTTGTAATAGTTTCTAATTCATCAAAGGTTTTTGATTTTAATTCTGAAAGTTTTTGCAATGTATATTTAATAAAAGAAGGTTCGTTTTTTTTACCTCTCATTGGTATAGGTGCTAAGAAAGGACTATCTGTTTCAATTAAAATTTTATCATTTTCAATCATTTTAAAAGTTTCTTGAAGATCATTACTATTTTTAAAAGTTATTATTCCACTAGCAGAAAAATACGCATTTAATGTCATCATTTTTTTTGCAAACTCTTTTGAACCTGTAAAACAATGCATAAGTATTTTAATATCACTATTTTTATATCTATTTAAAATATCAAAAGTTTCTGTTTCGGCACTTCTAGAATGAACTATTAAAGGATAATTTAGTTCAATGGAGGCCTCTATATGTGTCTCGAAACTTTTAATTTGATCATCTTTATGACTATTTTCATAATAAAAATCTAATCCTGTCTCTCCTACTCCAATTATTTTTTTAAATTTATTAGCATTTTCAACAATGAATTCTTTATCCATCTTATCAATGCTGGACTCATGAGGATGAATTCCTATACTTCCATAAATTATTTCATCAAGATTTATTATTTTTTTAATGTTTTCAAAACTTTTTGAATTGGTTGAAATAGTTAAAATTTTCTTTAATCCATTTTCCTTAGAACGTTTGATAACATCACTTATATTTGAATAAAGAGGTTCGTGATCAAGATGACAATGTGAGTCTATCATTTTTCAATTTTTTTAAACAAAATATCTAATTTATTTATTTTTAAATCTTTTTTTAAAATCTCATTATTATCAATTGATGTAAAATCAATAGAATTTTCTGTTTCATCAAAAACATTTAGCACCTTTAATGATGTTTCTGGCATTACAGGATAAAGCAAGATAGTAATTTTTCTAATTAATTCTAATGCAGTATAAACAATCGTATTTAACCTTAATCTATCTTCTTTCTTCTTCCAAGGTTCCTGATCATTAAAGTATTTGTTTGCCGCAAACAATCTATCAACAATAAAACTCATATATTGGTTTATGTCTTGATTATCTATAAATGATCTTATTTTATCTAGATTATTTAATGGTTTTAGAATTTCTAAATCTTCATCATTATATTTGTGATCAGGTATTAAAGATGAACAATTTTTTTCAGCAAAAGAAAGTACTCTTTGACACAGGTTTCCAAAATTATTTGCTAAATCACTATTAATACAATTTTCTAGTTTTTCCTCTGATATATTTCCATCATTGCCAAAAGAAACTTCTTTAAGTAAATAATATCTTAATGGATCTAAACCATAAACATTTATTATTTCTAATGGATCTAAAATATTTCCTTTTGATTTTGACATTTTTTCATCCCCAGAGAGTATCCATCCATGGCCGTATACCCTTTTTGGTGGTTCTATTTTTGCAGCCAATAAGAATGCTGGCCAATAAATAGCATGAAATCTTAATATGTCTTTACCAATAATATGTAAATCTGCTGGCCAAAAACTTTTATATAATTCATTATTTTCATCGGGATATTTTAAAGAACTTAAATAATTTGTTAATGCATCCAACCATACATAAACAACATGATTTTCATCACTAGGTACTTTCACACCCCAAGAAAATGTTTTTCTACTAACAGATAAGTCTTTTAAGCCACTTTTGACAAAGCTAATTACTTCATTTCTTCTACTTTCAGGTAATATAAAATTTTTATTTTTTTCATAAAAATCTAATAACGGTTTTTCCCATTCTGAAAGTTTAAAAAAAAAAGATTCTTCTTCAACCCACTCAACAGCTGAACCAGATGATTTAGCAACTTTTAAACCATCTTTTTCCTCAACTTCATCTTCATTATAAAAAGCCTCGTCTGATACAGAATACCAACCAGAATATTTAGACAAAAAAATTTGCTTATTTTTTTCAAGTATATTCCATAAATTTTGTACAGATACTTTATGTCTATCTTCTGTAGTTCTTATAAAATCAGTATTTGATAAGTTTAATGTTTTGGTTAAATCCTCAAATGTTTTACTTATTTCATCACAAAATGATTTTGGATCTTTATTTAACTTTTCAGCAGATCTTTGTATTTTTAATCCATGCTCATCTGTGCCTGTTAAAAAATAGACATTAAAACCATCAATTTTTTTGAAACGTGCAAAAAAATCAGCAATAATGCTTGAATATGCATGTCCCATATGAGGTTTTGCAGAAGGATAGTAAATTGGTGTTGTTATATAATAATTTTTATTCACTTAGTAATTTATCCTTAAATTCTAAAA
>CACJQT010000038.1 GCA_902595635.1 uncultured Pelagibacteraceae bacterium
TATAACTATCTTTTGTTTTAAATGCCTCAAAAGGAGCGATTGAAGGATGTCTAGATCCCATCGGTTTAGGAATTTCATTTTTAGACAAATATCTTGCAATTGCATTTTCTAAAATCGCAATCTGGCAGTCTAACATTGAAACATCTATAAACATTCCCTTACCTGTTTTTTGTCTATCATACAAAGCTGCATTAATTCCGATTGCAGTAAAAAGGCCTGCTGTAATATCACCAATTGATGTTCCAACTCTTGTTGGTTCACTATTTGGATGACCTGTAACACTCATCAGTCCACCCATTCCCTGAACGACCATGTCATAAGCCGGTAATTCTTTTAAAGGTCCAGTTTGACCAAAACCAGATGCAGATGCATAGATTAATTTTGGATATTTTTTGCTTACATTTTTCCAACCATATCCCCATTTTTCTAAAGTACCTGGTTTAAAATTTTCTACTAAAATATCTGCTTTTGCTAAAATTTTATCAAAGATTTTTTTATCATCTTCATTTTTTAAATTAAGAGCAATACTTTCTTTTCCTCTATTCAGTGACATAAAATATGCTGAATAGTCTTTTACAAAAGGTCCAAACTTTCTTGAATCGTCACCAATTTCTGGTGCTTCTACTTTAATTACACGTGCACCGAGATCAGATAAAATCATTGTACAATATGGACCTACTAAAACCCTAGTAAGATCAACAACTAATAAATTTTTTAAAGGACCATCCATAATAAGTACGTCATTTCCTTATATTGACTCTTCTGCTCAAGTTCAATTTAATATCAACATTATAAATAAAAAGGGGAAAACTATGTTAAGAAAAATAACATTATATTTGTCTTCAATAATTATAGCTTTTTCAATAGTAGGGTCTGCATACGCAGTTACATTAAAAGCAAGTCACCAATGGCCAGGTACACCAAGAGCTGATGGCTCTTTTGACCCACGTCATGAAATGGTACAAATTATTGCTGATGAAGTAAAAAAAGCAAACGTTGATTTAGAAATTAGAATTTATCCAGCTAAGTCACTTTATAAGCCAAAAGAACAGTGGAAACCTATGACTACAGGTCAATTAGATATTTCTGCTTTCCCATTAGCTTATGCATCAAAATTCCATCCAGAGTTTGATGCTACATTAATGCCAGGAACTGTAAAAAATCATGAGCATGCATTGAGATTTAATAAAGGTCCAATGATGACTGAGATTAAAAAAATAATCAGTGATGCTGGTGTTGTAGTACTATCTGATGCATGGTTAGGTGGTGGTTTTGCATCAAAAACTAAATGTATCAAAAATCCAAGTGATGCTAAAGGACAAGTGATGAGAGCTGCAGGAAAAGCTTTCAACCAAATGTTAGAAGCTGCTGGTGCAGGTATTCAAAGTATGCCATCATCTGAAATTTATACTGGATTACAAACTGGTGTATTAACAGGTGCAAATACTAGTTCAGGAAGTTTTGTAAGTTACAAAATTTACGAACAAGTAAAATGTGCAACACCTCCAGGGAAATTTGGTTTATGGTTTATGTATGAGCCAATTTTAATGTCTAAGAAAAGCTACAATGCATTAAATTCAAGCCAGCAAGTGGCTTTAATGAAAGCAGGTAAAGTTGCTGAGAAATATATGACAGCTCAAGTAGAAAACTTAGATAAAAAATTTGAGGAAGCATACAAAGCTGCAGGTGTTAAATTAGTGTATATGGATGCTGATGATCATGCTGCATGGGTTGATATTGCAATAAAATCATCTCACAAAGCTTTTGCTGAAAAAGTTCCAGGTGGCGATAAGCTAATGGAAATGGCTTTAGCAGTTAAATAAAATAATATATAAAGAACCCCTATTTATTCTCTGTAAGTAGGGGTTTTTTTTATGAAAGAAAAATACTTAAAATTCTGTGATTATGTTGCAAGAGCTTGTGGAGCTTTTGCAGTTCTAGCTTTACTGTTATCAATTCTTGTAATTGTAGAATTAGTTTTTGAAAGATACTTTTTTCAAAGAGCAATAACATGGCAAACTGAGCTAGTTACAATGCTTCTAGTTGCTTCAACATTTATTGGAAGTGCATATGTTTTAAGTGAGAAAGCTCATGTGAGTATGGAGTGGATCTATGATTTCTTATCAAAAAAAAATATATTAAGACTTAAAATTTTTACCTCATTAGTCAGTTTATTATTCTTCTTAATTTTATTCTATTTTGGTTTTTTAATGGTTGAGGAAGCGTTTACTAAAAATTACTCAACAGGAACGGTTTGGGATCCTCCATTGTGGGTACCATATTCGTCAATGATGATAGGTGCTGCATTAATGATTTTACAATATATAGCAGAAATTATTAAGCTTACAGACGAAAAGGATACTAACTAATGGATCCATTAATAATTGCAATAATTGTTGCCGTTTTTACTTTGATAGTATTATTTTCCGGAATACCAATTGCTTTTGGTTTAAGCTTTGTATCAATAGCTCTTTTAGTTGCTTTCGAAGGTTTCCAAATGCTAGATGTT
>CACJQT010000039.1 GCA_902595635.1 uncultured Pelagibacteraceae bacterium
ATTGAAGTAATTACTAATCTATCTTTACCATTTTTAAGATTTTCTACATTTATTTCACCCCTAATTTTAAAAGAGCCTCTGCCTGTTTTGTATCCTTCTCGAATAATATCTTTACCGATAATAACTCCACCAGTTGGAAAATCAGGGCCAGGTATATGCTTCATGAGCTCTTTAACTTTAATATCTTTATTTTTAATAAGAGCTAAAGTTCCATCAATTATTTCACCAAGATTATGTGGTGGTATACTAGTTGCCATACCAACAGCGATACCTCCAGCTCCATTTACTAAAAGATTAGGATATTGAGCTGGCAGCACTGTAGGTTCTTGCTCAGTTTCGTCATAGTTACTTTTAAATGAGACAGTATTTTTTTCTATATCATCAATCAAAAATTGAGATATTTTTGCAAGTTTGGTTTCTGTATACCTCATTGCTGCAGGTGGATCACCATCGATTGAACCAAAATTGCCCTGACCATCAATTAAAGGAACACTCATTGAAAAATCTTGAACCATTCTAACCAAAGCATCATACACAGCTTGATCGCCATGCGGATGGTATTTACCAATTACGTCTCCAACAATTCTTGCAGATTTTCTAAATTGTTTTGTCCAATCAAAACCACCTTTGTGCATTGCATATAAAATTCTTCTGTGAACAGGTTTAAGTCCATCTCTTATATCGGGTAATGCCCTACTAATTATTACGCTCATTGCGTAAGATAAATATGATGAACTCATTTCATCATACATTGAGATCGGTTTGATATTTAAATCTTTAGTTACTTCGTTTTTTTGCATTTATTTAGAAAGGAATATCATCATCTAGCTCGTTTTGAGCCATAGAACTATCATCAAAACTTTGTTTGTTATCTTGTGATGGAATTGAATTTTGATTTCCTCCACCTAACATTGTTAATGATGAATTGTATCCTTGAATTAAAATTTCAGTAGAATATTTATCCTGACCTGATTGTTCATCTTTCCATTTTCTAGTAGTCAGTTGTCCTTCAACGTATACTTGTGCTCCTTTTTTTAAATATTGTTGAACTACATTTACTAGTCCTTCATTGAAAACAACTACTCTATGCCATTCAGTTTTTTCCTTTTTTTCACCAGTATTTTTATCTTTCCATGATTGACTAGTAGCTAAGCTTAATCTTGCTACACTTTTTCCGTTAACCATTTGTTTAATTTCTGGATCTGCGCCTAATCGACCGATTAAAAGTACTTTATTTAAGCTTCCTGCCATAATATTTATATATTTGAAATGTTATTTATAACATTAATAGGCTTGAATATTAATTTTATTAATCTAAAGCAACTAAAATTATGCTTAAAAAGATACTTATTAAGGGCGCAAAAGAGCACAATTTAAAGAATATTTCACTAGAGATTCCTAAAGACAAATTTGTTGTAATAACAGGTCTATCTGGATCGGGAAAATCATCATTAGCATTTGATACTGTCTATGCAGAAGGACAAAGACGATATGTTGAAAGTTTATCTGCATATGCAAGACAGTTTTTAGACAAAATGAAAAAACCAAATGTGGATTTAATCGAAGGTTTGAGTCCAGCAATTTCAATAGAACAAAAAAATACTTCTAAAAATCCAAGATCAACAGTTGCAACCGTTACTGAGATATATGACTACATGAGGGTACTTTATGCAAGAGCAGGAATACCCTATTCTCCATTTACAGGTAAACCAATTACTTCTCAAACTATTAGTCAAATTGTTGATAAGATTAAAGAATTACCAAAAAAATCAACCATATATTTATACGCTCCAGTCGTAAGAGGACGTAAGGGTGAATATAAAAAAGATATATTAGGATATAAAAAAAGAGGATTTAGAAAAATTAAAGTTGATGACCAATTGTATGATATTGAAAGTGTTCCAGAGTTAAATAAAAAACTTAAACACGATATTTCAATTTTAGTTGATAGAATTGTAATAAATTCCTCATTAGGAAACAGATTAGCTGAAAGTGTTGAAACAGCTGTTAATTTAGCAAATGGATTACTTTTCGTTGAATATGAAAATGAAACACTTCCAAAAAAATACAGAAAAATTGAAAAATTAATTTTCTCAACCAAATTTGCTTGTCCTGAAAGTGGTTTTACTATTGAAGAAATTGAACCAAGACTCTTTTCATTTAACAGTCCTTATGGAGCCTGTGAAGAATGTGAGGGTATTGGAATGAAATTAAATGTTGATCCAAATTTAGTTGTTCCAAATGAAAAAAAATCTATAGCAGATGGTGCTATTGAACCTTGGGCAAAATCTACATCAATGTATTACGCCCAAACATTAGCATCTTTATCTAAACATTATGGTTTTTCATTAGATGATAAATGGTCAAAACTACCAAAAAAAATTAAGGATGTAATTTTGTATGGATCTGATGATGAAGAAATTAAATTTACTTATGACGATGGTTATGAAAAATATTCGCACAAAAAA
>CACJQT010000040.1 GCA_902595635.1 uncultured Pelagibacteraceae bacterium
GTTTAATTTAAAATTATAAGGTTTTAAGCTTTGTTTCTTAGGTTCAACAATTTCAAGATCAATTTTGTCATTTAATTTTGTTTTAACTGAAGGGTCTTTTATAATTTTCTCGTTAATTTTTAATTTACTATCTAGAATTAAATTTTTTACTCTAGTTCTGCTTAACCTCTTATCA
This sequence comes from uncultured Pelagibacteraceae bacterium, assembly GCA_902595635.1. Lineage (GTDB taxonomy): Bacteria > Pseudomonadota > Alphaproteobacteria > Pelagibacterales > Pelagibacteraceae > Pelagibacter. The sequence continues at coordinate 176 of CACJQT010000040.1, forward strand.
TGATTTGCTAATATTGTGTCTACTCTCCTGTTATTATCATCTTCTTTAACAATAAAATTGATGAAATTTTTCATAAATTATTATATTAAATTATTATGCGTTCGTAGCTCAACTGGATAGAGCGCCAGATTTCGGCTCTGGAGGTTCAGGGTTCGACTCCTTGCGGGCGCACCACTACTCACCCATATTAATAAGCGTTCCTTTTTTTTTTGCGACATTGAAAGAATAATAGAATAATGCAATTGATAATACAAAGTAAACCCCATTCCAAATGAATGCATAATAGATATTTTGAATGTCTACAGTTTGATTAATCAAAATATTTCTTGCTTCTTCGAAAATATATACCAATGGTAATAAGTAAGCTATTTTTTGAAACAATTCTGGCAATATTTCTATTGGATAATATATGCATCCAAAGGGTGCTAATAGAAACATTGTGGACCATGCTATATTTTCAAAAGAGGGTCCGTATCTCAATAGACCAGCTGACACAAGGATGCCGAGTGTTATTCCAAATAAATAAAGGCTCAAAAATAAAAAGAATAAAAATATTCCTAAATCTAAAATAGAAATACCAAACAACGGAGAGGTTAAAAGTACTGCTGGTATTAAACCTATAAGAGCTCTTATTAAAGCTGTAGCAACAAGTGAAGTTAATATTTCACCAATTTTCATTGGCGCAATAAATAAATTTGTAAAGTTTCTGCTCCAAATTTCCTCAAGAAATAGCATATTAAATCCAATACTAGTTCTAAAAAGAAAATCATAAAGGATCGCGCAAGTTAATATAACTCCAACTGCATTATTATAATATGTTGTATGTGTAGCAAAAAAATTTGAGATAAATCCCCACAAAGTAATTTGAATAGTAGGCCAATAAACAAGATCCAAAATCCTTGGGAACGATCTGGTAATTAAATAAAAATGTCTTAAAAAAAGACCATACATTCTAGTTACGCTCATTTTTACTCCTTGATAATTTTAAAAAAACTTCCTCAAGGTTTTTTCTGCCGTGTTTATTTATTAATTCTTCAGGATTTCCTTTATCGATAATAATTCCGTCTTTCATCATAAGAATAGATTTACAAAGCCTAGTGACTTCATTCATATTATGAGAAGCAAGAAGTATAGATATTTTTTTTTCTTCTTTATAATCTTCCAAAAAAGATCTAACAAAATCACCTACTTCTGGATCTAATGATGCAGTTGGCTCATCTAGTAGTAATACTTTTGGTTCGTTAATTAATGCTTTTGCCAAACTAACTCTATTTTTTTGTCCAGATGATAATTCGCCTGTAATGTTATTAAGCAATCCTCCCAATCTTAATTTTTCCGATAAAAATTCAATCCTCTCATTAATATTATTTATTTTATATAATTTTCCATAAACGGTTAGATTTTGTTTAACCGTAAGTTTTTTTGGTAATTCAATATATGGAGATATGAAGTTTATTTGTTCCAAGATTTCAATTCTATTTCCCTCCAATTTTTGACCATTTATCAAAATTTCTCCACTAGTTGGTTTTAAAAGTCCTAATAACATACCAATGGTGGTTGTTTTGCCTGAGCCATTTGGACCTAATAGGCCTAAAATTTCGTCTTCTTTTATGTTAAAGCTTATATCTTTTACAGCCTCATTATTTCCATAATTTTTTTTAATATTTTTTACTTCGACTAAATTTTTCATTTTTTTGATGCTCTAAGAAGTCTATCGTTAATCACTAATCCAAAGTTTCGGTTTGGTACTCTTTGCACAGCTATTTTTCTGTAACCTAGCTTCTTAATTTTTCTTAATGTTTTATACAAATTTTTAACACTCTCCATTAGATTATTTGTCTTACTTAAATAAAAATAATTCTTATTATTTTCTTTTTTCTTCTTGATTAGGATAAAAGCCTCGTCTTTTTTTATTTTAATTGCGTTTAATCTAATGGGTATACCTGGTGAATAATGAACCCTCCCTCTTCCTGGAGAATTTATATTGTTTTTACCATGCAATTTAGTTTTTAAATTTATTTTTAATTTTTTTTTTAATATAGAAATATCTAAACCGCCTAATCTTAAAATTTGGGGTTTTTTTACTAAACTTATTATTGTAGACTCAACACCAACTTTTGATCTTCCACCTTCTAGAATAAATTTAATTTTTTCTCCAAATTCATCATATACATCATCTTTTGTCACCGGACTTATCCCTTCAGAAATATTTGCGCTTGGTGCTGCTAAAGGATATTTTAAAGATTTTAATAATATTCTAGCAGTTCGGTGAC
>CACJQT010000041.1 GCA_902595635.1 uncultured Pelagibacteraceae bacterium
GCCAGGATAAAAGATTTTTTGTCCTTTTAAATTAGGTATTTTTTTTATTCTTTTAATATTTTTTTTTATCTCTTTTTTATAATCTTTAACAAATAGATTGTCTTTAAATGCTAAAAATAAGTGACCGATATTTTGTGGCCCAGAGAAATCATCAAATGGGTCTTTTACTTTGCCACCATGATTACTTCCAACAAATACTCCAGCTAAAATATCTACCATCCAGGCTAATCCAGATCCTCTAAATCCAGCTATTGGAAGTTGTACCCCAGCAAGAGCTTCTTTTGCATTTGTAGTTGGTTTACCAAATTTATTTAAAGCAACTCCATATGGTATTTTTTTTCCTAACTTTTCTGCAATCCTAATTTTACCTCTATTAATCATTGACATTGATGTATCTAGTATAAATGGAACCTTACTATTTGTTTGAGTTCCAAAACATATTGGATTAGTTCCAAAGACTGATTTTCTTCCACCGAAAGGCGCAATAGCTGGAGGAGCATTTGTAAATGCGAATGTTATTAAATTTTTTTTAACCGCTTGCTCGACGTAGTATCCAGATAGACCGTAATGTCCGCTGTTTTTTACAGCAACTAACCCAATCCCTGTTTTTTTTGCATTTTGAATAGTTTTTTTAATAGCCTCATCTGCTGCAACAAAACCAATAGAATTATCAGCATCAATTATTGATATAGATTTTGATATATTTTTTATAGTTATTTTAGGTCTCGGATTAATGACTTTTTTTGAGATTCTTTCACAATACATTTTTAAACGAGACAATCCATGTGAAGGCGCACCTACAAGCTCTGCATTCATAATTGCATTTGCACAAATAATAGCATGATTTGTTTTCAACCCTCTTTTTATAAAAATTTTTTTAATAATAGATTTAATTTTTGTATTATTTACAGACATTAATAGAATGAAATTAACCTTTACCTCTCCACGGTATAGTCTTATCTATAATTTTTCTCAAAGTTACGTCAAAAAGAAGACCCAACATACCCATTATAAAAATTGTGATCCAAATTACTTCATATTGAAAATACTTTTTGGCAACATTTTCAACAAATCCAATTCCAGTTGTACCAGCTAAAAATTCTGCTGCAACTAAAGTACCCCAGCACATACCAACAGCTACTCTAATACCTGTTAAAATTTCAGGTAAAGAATTTGGAAAAATAACATATCTAAGTATTTGTCTTTTAGAAGCACCAAGAGAATGTGCTGCATGAATTTTAGATAACTGCGTGCCTGATGCTCCGGCTCTGGCTGAAATAATCATTATAGATAATGAAACCATAAATAATAAAAATACTTTTCCAGTATTATCAATCCCTAAAACTGAGATTATTAAAGGAGCCCACGCAAGTGGAGGTACTGGTCTGTAAAGTTCAATTAATGGATCAAAGAAACCTTTAGCAAATCTATTTAAGCCCATGAAAAGTCCTAATGGTACACCGATCAATATTCCAAAAACTAATCCAAGAAAAACTCTTAAAAATGAATCCCAAATATGACCATAAGGAACAGGGATTTTAAATAGCTTAAAATCACCAGTAACAATTTTTAAAACTTTACCTTTAAAATTTTGCTTAACCACACCGTCTTTAGTGTGAACCGGATATTCTCCAGGCAAAACATCAGCTATCCAATCTGGCAATATAAAGCCAATTATCTGGCTTACATCCATCATATCAATCCAAAGAAGTGGGATATTTTTGTAACCTACACTTGGCTTAGACATTAAAATAAATTTATTAAGTGTATCCGAGGGTTTTGGTAACCATCTGCCCGAACCTTGCTCGGAACAACTTGGACCACTTGCAACGATAGTTCCTGCAGGGAATAAAAGAATATCAATTAGTCTTAAACCCCCTTGCTCAGTTTTTTGAAGATTATCAAATTCAATAATTGCATTTTGCATTTCATTAAGAGCATTTGGAGGATAAATACTTGCAAATTCAATTCTTCTTGCAATTTTTACAATATTTTTTGCGTAAGTAGATGCCACTTCTTCAGTGTCATCTAAATTTTTTCTATATAATTTTATCTCTGATTTAAGTTCTTTTATTGCATTTTTGAATTGAGGATTATGGTTTCTTAATTTAAAAAATTTATCATTAATTTTTTTTAATTGTTCAGCTGCAGCGTGAAATTTCAACCCTCTATCTGTTTCAGGCACTAAAGGTACTTCAATGGTGTTTTCTATTGATCCTGTTCCGGCGCTTACAGTTACTATACCCCAGCTTCCTTGCTCAGCAATTGCCTTTTGTCTTTCATTTTTTTGCTCTGGTGTTTCAAATGGATAATCTTTCTTTTGAAAATTAGTGCTTAACAATCTAATTTCATCAGTCATCTCATCTA
>CACJQT010000042.1 GCA_902595635.1 uncultured Pelagibacteraceae bacterium
TATCAAATTTCTTTAATCCTGACTGCATTGCCGTCTTAGATGGTTTATAAATTTTAGCTTTTTTCATAAAATGGTCGGGGTGGTAGGATTTGAACCTACGGCCCCTTGGTCCCAAACCAAGTGCGCTACCAGGCTGCGCTACACCCCGAATGGTGTACTAATACAGTAGATAAAAAAAATTTCAAAGTATATTAATTACTATTTAAAAGGATATTTTATAAATTTTGCTATATATAAGTATCTATGATCATTGAATGTCCAGCTTGTTCCAAGAAGTTCAATATTGATGAAAAGTTAATACCAGCCGAAGGTAGACTTTTAAAGTGCGGCAATTGCGATCACACATGGTTTTTTAAAAAAGAAGAAAATATAAAAGTAGAGGCTGAAAATAAACTAAATGAAATTAAGGAAAATAAATCAGAGATTAATATTGAACCAGTTGAAAAACCTATAAAACAAAAGAATAAGATAAAGAAAAAAATTTCAAAAAAATCTTCAACAAAAGAGAGCACATCAAAAGAATTAGTGTCTATTGATAAAAGTTCAGTTTCAAGAGAAAACAATATTATTAAAAAAATATTTTTAATAATTATATCAATTATTGCATTTATATTACTTTTAGACACATTTAAAAATCAGATATCTGTTATATTTCCTGGCATATTGAAAATGTCAGATAGTTTGTATCTAGTAATAAATGACTTGAAATTATTTATTAAAGATTTAGTCAGGTAAAAATGATTCAGATAATTACAAAACCATTTAGATGGTTTTTCAAGCTTGAAGCCGCAAGTGGTCTTGTTTTACTTTTCGCAGCGATAATAGCTTTAATTGTAAGTAACTCTAATTTTTCTGAATTATATTTTTCTACATTAAATAAATATTTATTTTTAGGTATCAATAATTTTGGTTTAAAATTGTCTGTCTTACATTGGATAAATGATGCTTTGATGGCAATATTTTTTTTCTTTGTAACATTGGAAATTAAAAGAGAATTTTTACAAGGAGAGCTGTCAAATATAAAACAAGCCCTTCTTCCAATTATTGCTGCAGTTGGAGGAATGTTAGTACCTGCATTATTTTATGTTTTTATTAATTTTGGAGATAGTGAAACTATGAATGGTTGGGCTATTCCATCTGCAACTGATATTGCATTTTCTTTAGGAGTGCTATCATTATTGGGTAAAAGAGTTCCATTATCTTTAAAAGTTTTTCTAACTGCTTTAGCTATTATAGATGATCTAGGAGCAATAGTAATTATTGCATTATTCTATTCGGGAGATCTTAGTATAAAATACTTAAGCTTAATGTTGTTAGCTTTTATTGTTCTTCTAGTTATAAATAAATTTAATATAAAGAAATTTTTACCTTATTTAATTGTTGGAATATTTCTTTGGGACTTCACTCACAATTCTGGCATTCATGCAACCATTGCTGGTGTTTTGCTAGCAATGACTATACCTCATAGAAAAAAAGACAAAGACTTTTCACTACTAATAAAAATTGAACATGCGATTAGTCCATATGTAGCATTTGGTATTATGCCATTATTTGCTTTTGCAAATGCAGGTGTTTCATTAGAAGGTTTATCTTTTGCATCATTACTTAATAAAGTTCCATTGGGAATATTGTTAGGATTGTTTGTTGGAAAACAATTAGGTGTATTTGTGTTTTCTTATATTTCAATAAAAATGAAAATAGCGCAAATGCCTAATAATTCTAACTGGTTTAATTTTTACGGCGTTGGTGTTTTAACAGGTATTGGGTTTACGATGAGCCTATTTGTTGGAAACTTAGCATTTGTTGAAAATATGCAATACATGGATGGAGTTAAAATTGGTGTTTTGACTGGGTCATTATTATCCACTTTATTTGGGTACTTCTTAATACTACTTACACCAAACAAGTAAGTAGTTTATGAAAAGATTAATAATAATAAGTTTAACAATAATAATGTTTTTTTTTAAAAATTCAGCAATGAGCAATAATCAGGAAAGTTTTTATGATCTAGAAATAGAGAGTATTAATGGAGAAATCATTAAATTAAAAGATTATCGAGATAAAGTTATACTTATAGTTAACACTGCCAGCTATTGTGGTTTCACAAAACAATATGAGAATCTACAAGAATTATGGGATAAATATAAATCTAAAGGTCTTATTGTCCTTGGAGTGCCTTCAGACTCTTTTAATCAAGAAAAAAAAACCAATAGTGAAGTAAAAGAATTTTGTGAAGTTAATTTTGAAATAAATTTTCCATTAACAACTATTACAGAGGTAAAAGGAAGGAATGCTCATGAGATTTTTAAGTGGGCGGAAAATAATTTTGGCAAATCTGCAATTCCAAAGTGGAATTTTCATAAAAT
>CACJQT010000043.1 GCA_902595635.1 uncultured Pelagibacteraceae bacterium
CAGCTGTTTTAACAATAGTTGGATATTCAATGAATGATACAGTTGTAATATTCGATAGAGTTAGAGAAAATTTGCGCAAATATGCAGATGTTAAAATATTTGAATTAACAAACATCTCAATAAACGAAACTTTATCCCGAACAATAATAACTTCAGTTACTACTTTGCTGGCACTTTTATCTATATTTATTTTTGGTGGAGAAATATTAAAAGGATTTTCTTTAGCAATGATATTGGGAGTAATTTTTGGAACTTATTCGTCTATTTATATTGCAAACCCAGTGTTGGTTTCCTTAAAAGTTAGCCAAAGAACGATTGTTAAGGAAGAAAAAGAATAATTAATAAAGATTTTGTGCAGCTACCATTGTTAACAACATTGGTAATGATAAAAGTGTGTTTGTTCTTGAAAATAGCATTGCAGTCTTTGCTGATTTGGCTTTAACTTCAGGCTCACATTCAACCATACCTAAAGCTCTTTTTTGATTTGGCCAGATTACAAACCAAACATTGAATGCCATTATTAATCCTAACCACATTCCAATTCCAATTGCAGTATTTTTTCCACCACCTGATCCAATTCCTAATGTCATCGCTTGATGAACATATCCATTAAAATAGGCCAATAATAACCCTGATATTATTGTAAATAGCGCTGCCCATCTAAACCAAAATAATGCTGCAGGGGCTATAACTTTTCCTATTGCTGGTTTTTGTTCGTCTGGAATTTTAGCCATGTTAGGAATTTGAACAAAATTGAAATACCACAGTAAACCAATCCACATAATACTTACAGTTACATGCACGTATCTTAATAACCAGCTCCAAAATAAAATATCAAAATCAAATCCACCATTACCAATGTAAAGTCCTATAAATAATATTATTGCTATAGCTAATGATAAATGTACAGTTTTTGATAATGATTGTAATATCGAAGTCATATTAACAATCATTTTATATTATTTTTTTATAAAGATTAAGCTGTTTTTTTAAATTTAGTATCTAATAAAGGCTTTAAAAATTTACCTGTATAGCTATCTTTTACCTTTGCAACTTCCTCTGGCTTGCCTTCAGCAATAATATTGCCACCTTTAACACCGCCTTCGGGTCCCATATCTACAATATAATCTGCAGTTTTAATAACATCTAAATTATGCTCAATAACTACAACTGAATTACCAGTTGCAACAAAGGTGTGTAAAATTTCAAGAAGTTTTTTTATATCATGTTGATGTAATCCAGTAGTTGGTTCATCTAATATATACATTGTTCTTCCTGTAGACCTTTTTGATAGTTCTTTAGCAAGTTTAATACGTTGAGCTTCTCCACCAGATAGAGTTGTTGCTTGTTGACCAATTTTAATATAGCCAAGACCAACTTTTTTTAATGTTAAAAGTTTAGTTTTGATGTTTGAAATATTTTCAAAATACTCACATCCTTCATCAACAGTCATATTTAAAACATCTGCAATACTCTTATCTTTGAATTTAATCTCTAATGTTTCTCTGTTGTATCTAGTGCCTTTGCATTCATCACAAGTAATATAAACATCAGGAAGAAAGTGCATTTCGTAAGTAATTACACCATCTCCTTCACATGCTTCACATCTTCCACCCTTTACATTGAAAGAAAATCTTCCAGGTTTATAACCTCTACTTTTTGCTTCAGGTAAATTGGTAAACCAGTCTCTGATAGGACCAAAAGCTCCAGTATATGTAGCAGGATTTGATCTAGGAGTTCTACCAATAGGCGATTGATCAATATCTATAACTTTATCAATTAATTCTATTCCTTTAAATCCTCTAAACGGTTGAGGAATTTTTCTAGACTTATTATTATTTAAAGTAAGGTTTAATGCATTGTACAAAGTTTGAAGTATCAAAGTAGATTTACCACTTCCAGACACACCTGTAACACAAGTGAAACTACCCAAAGGTATTTTTAAATTTACGTTATTTAAGTTATTTCCTGATGCACCATTGATTTCTAAAAATCTACCATTTTTTGCAAGTCTTCTATTTTTTGGAATAGGTATGAAACTCTTATTTGATAAATATCTTCCAGTAATACTTTTGTCATTTTTTAAAATTTGCTCATATGTACCTTCAGCAACAATTTCTCCACCTTTATTTCCAGCTTCAGGTCCTAAATCTATTATATGATCTGCATTCTCCATTGTTTCTGTATCGTGCTCAACGACAATAACAGTATTACCTAAATCTCTTAATCTTTTTAATGCATCTATAAGCTTAACATTATCTTTTTGAT
>CACJQT010000044.1 GCA_902595635.1 uncultured Pelagibacteraceae bacterium
TTTTTTATAATTTTTTTTAATAATTTTCTCAAAATTTTCTGATCTTCCGGCATAAAATAGTAATAAATCAGTTTTATTATTTAAATTTAGTTTCTTATTTAAAATCAATTTTCTTATTTTTTCTGAAAAAATTGAACCACCAGGCTCTCTTAATTTTATAAAACTTTTTCTACGTTTTTTTAAATAATTTGCAGCAATTTTAAAATTTGTAGTTTTTCCCGAGGCCTCAATGCCTTCAAATATAATAATTGGATATTTAGACATCGCCCCATATCAAAAAATTGATAGAAGTTATCAACCTTGATATTGCATTTTGTTGTTTGACATTTTCTGTAGAAAATAAGTCATGATTAGATATAACTTCATCTTTATATAATACTTTTATTTCTGCTAATTTTTCTCCCTTTTTAATAGGTGCTTGTATAGGACCGTCATAAACAATCTTCACTTTCATGTATTTTTTTTTAGCTTTTGGAATGGTCTTATAAATTATGTCTTTAGTATTAACTTTTACTTTTTTCTTATTTCCCTGCCAAACATCTAGTTCATAAAGATATTCGTTATCATTACTTATTTTTATTGTATCGAAATTTGTAATTCCCCATGTTAACAATTTTTGTGATTGCTTTGATCTAGAATTTTTAGTTTCAAAACCACTTGCAACAGCAATTAATCTTCTTTCTTTTCTTAATATAGAAGATGCAAGCGAATATTTTTCTGAACCAAGGTAGCCTGTTTTAATTCCATCTACACCCATATTTTTATATAATAATGGATTTCTATTTCCTTGTGTAATTGGATCCCCGCCCGTCCTACTCCAAGTAAATTCTTTAATTTTAAAATACTCATAATATTTAGGATGTTCTTTGATTAAATAATTAGACATAATTAAAATATCTCTGACAGTCGAATAATTATTATCATCATTAATTCCTGATGAATTTGAAAAATTAGTATTTTCCATTCCAATTTCCTGGGCTTTCTCAGTCATTAATAAGGCAAACTCATCCTCAGATCCTGCAATACCTTCAGCCAAAGCTACACAAGCATCATTACCTGAAGCAACAATTATACCTAATAATAAATCTTCTACCGAAACTTCATCTCCAACCATTATAAACATTGATGAATAACCAGATGAGGATAATCTCCAGGCGTTTTCAGAAACTATAAATTTTTCATCTAAAGTGATTTCACCACTTTTCAATAAATCAAAAGCAACGATTGAAGTCATTATTTTTGTCATAGAAGCAGGAAATATTCTCTCATCAGGATTTTTTTCATATAAAATTTCACCCGATAAGTAGTCTTGTAGAATTGCAGTTCGTGCACTTATGTTAAATTTTGCATAAGAAATATTAGTAATAATTAAAAAAGATAGGACAAAACTAAATAGTGTTTTTATTTTCATAATTTTATTAACTCAATATTTTCAAAATTTATATCAGATATCTCATTATATACATTTTTAATTGATCCTAAATTATAAAAAGGACCCTTATAAACCCTATATAAATTTTTAGACATTTTTTTGATATTTATGTCTTTTAAATTGTATTCATCCTCAAGTCTTTTTTTCAATGTAATTGCAGATTCTTCAAAAAATAAATCAGCAAATTTAATTATAAATTCAAATTTTGTATTTTTTGCATTTTTAACTTTTATATTATTATCCTTTTCAAGGGATATATTTTGAATTGAAATACTGTCTACTGGAGCTTTATTCGCTACTTTTTTTTCCTCATCAAATGTTTTTGCTTTATTTGCAACAAAAGTATTATTAGAATTTATTGTTTCTACTCGTACATAGGGTTGATCAGGGTCTATATCAAGTTCAGTTGCTATTCTTTCGGAAATTACTGAATTATAAAATATTGGATATTTTGAATTTTTTCCTACTTTAGCAATTAAATACTTTTCATTTAATAAATTTGTTATTTTTATATCTGTATCTTTTTTAAGTTTATTATTGAAAATAATTAATGATCTTTGATCTATTTTTTTTGAAACTATTCGTTTTTTGAAAATATCATTATTA
>CACJQT010000045.1 GCA_902595635.1 uncultured Pelagibacteraceae bacterium
TTATCCATTTATTCAAAAAGTCATTCAATTTGTTTCTTTCATCATTTTCAATCATTTCATCAATGATTAAATCTACTTTAGGATTAAGATAATCAGAGCCAGCTGTTAGCTTTGCTACAGGATCATTATTCCAATATATTTTAAAATCGTCTTTCAACTTTACAAGCCCTGTCTCAATAATCTGGTTCATTCTATTTACTATTTCAGGACCTACATTTTGTCTTGCAGCTTTTTTTAGGGATTTTATATCTGCATCCAAAGCGTCAATTTTTAAATCTAATTGGAGTTTTAAACCTTTTAAAATACCGATGTACTGCCCATTAATTAATACTTTTTCCTTTTCAAGAATTTCAGTTTTCAATTCTATATCTTGTTTTAGACCTTTTGCTAGTACACTTGCTCTTTTGTCAATAAAGTTTTTGGTTAACTCCTCATGAAGTCTATCTGATAACTTATCTTCTAAACTTTTAGTTCTTTCAATCCAGTAATCTTGGTTTTCAACCCAGTTAGACTTATTTGAAACATATGACCATGTTCTAACATTTGATATTCTGTTCGAAATTGAGTCAACATTTCCATCAAGTTTATCAAGCATAGAAAGTTGTTTTTTCATATAATAATTTGGTATCTCTCCCTTTGCACTTATCAAAAAATTAAATACTTTATTGACAACTTCTAAATGGTGTCCATAAGTTTTTTTTACAAAATCAGGGATTTGACAACACTCCCAAAGAGTTTTTAGAACATCAGAGTTATTTTCTACATTAATATTATTTTCTTTTAAAAAATATTTTAAAACTTTTTCATCCTCACACTCTCCAACTCTTCGTAGCCAATCTTTGGCAGGTCTCTCATCTAATGATTTAATTAAAATTTCTTTGTTGTCGAAGTTTAAATTAGAATTTCTCCAAAATATATTCTGTATTTCTGGAAAATTATGATTTTCTAAAAACTCAATTTCATCTGGGCTAATTTCGTCACAATCACCTGTAATACCAAAAGTTCCATCATTTAAATATCGACCAGCTCTTCCTGAAATTTGTCCTATTTCAGAGATTTTTAACCTTCTTATTTTTTTTCCATCAAATTTTTTCAAGTTTGAGAAGTAAACATTATCTAAATCCATATTTATCCCCATACCAATAGCATCAGTAGCCACTAAATAGTCAACATCCCCAGATTGGTATAAATTCACTTGAGCATTTCTAGTTTTAGGGCTGAGAGATCCCATCACAATTGCTGCACCACCCTTTTGTCTTCTTAATAATTCTGCAATCGCATAAACTTCTTCTGTTGAAAAAGCTATTATTGCACTTTTTCTCTCAATTCTTGAAATTTTTTTATGTCCTCCAAATGAAAGCTTTGATAATCTTTGTTTATTTATAAATTCAACATCTTCATCGAGTTTTTGAATAATATTTTTGATAGTATTTGAACCCATTAACATCGTTAATTTTTCACCTCTTAGATTTAATAATCTATCTGTAAAAATGTGACCTCGCTCATGGTCAGAACACATTTGAATTTCATCTATGCCTACAAAATCTAAAACTTTATCTACTGGCATTGACTCTACGGTACATAAAAAATACTTAGCATTAAGTGGTATAATTTTTTCTTCCCCTGTAATAAGAGCTACTTTAGAAGCATCTACTTTTCTTATTATTTTGTCGTAAACTTCTCTAGCTAAAAGTCTTAGGGGAAATCCTATCATTCCAGTATCAAAAGAAAGCATTGTCTCTATTGCTAGAAAAGTTTTACCAGTGTTTGTAGGACCAAGAACAGCAGTTATCTTATTTTTTGACATATCAACTTTTAGTATGATCTTTTTTTGGCCTACTATATTTTGTTACTCAAAAAGAACAAAAATAGACTAAAACTAGTCCGAATCAGATAGGAAAAAGTTCTCATTTTCAATTTTTATCATCTAAGGTTAGCATAAATTTTACAATATAAATATAAATTTTTAATGCCAAAAAAACTTTGGGAACCGTCAAAAGCACTTAT